>NZ_JBLUPT010000004.1:0-413099 GCF_048068055.1 Pseudomonas sp. NY15181
CTGATAATCAGTCGATCATCAGTCTTACATCACAAGCACCCACACGAATTGCTTGATTCGACTTGTTAAAGAGCAGTTGGTTGATTCTTTCGTCTCAACCGAGGCGCGCATTCTACAGCAGCACCTCATCTTGTCAAGCGTTGTTTTCGAAAATTTTCTTTTCTACTCAACCGCTTGCGCCTCGGAGAAGGAAGCCTTCCCACCAGCGGGAGGCGCATTCTACAGCGATCAAACTCACTGTCAAGCACCTCGATGATCTTCTTTTCGACTCACCGCCGGAGCAGCAAAGGGAAAGTGGCAAGCGATTCACCTGCCGGACCACCACTCTCAACTTCGAACCTTTGTAAGTGCTTGATTTTCAAGCTCTTTCAGCGCTTCGTCGCTGGGAGTGGTGCGCATTATAGGGACTTAGAAAGGCCCGTCAACACATTTCCGTGAGAATTCTCAGTTGGGTACGAATCGGCTGCGGAGCAAGGGCAACTGACGCGCCACTGGGGGTAGCCGCAAGAGCATCAGGAAACATCCGATAGTGGCATATATCGCCCAGCGCTCCAGGTCGGAACGCACGACCCACAGCATATGCAGGAGCCCCAGGGCGAGGATGACATATACCAGGCGGTGCAGCTTCTTCCAGCCAGCCCCCAGCTTGCGCATGCTGTAGCGATTGGACGTCACCGCCATGGCCAATAGGCCGAGGAAGGCAGTCGCCCCGACGAAGATGTAGGGGCGCTTGCGCAGCTCGACGCCCAACTGCGCCCAGTCCAGGCCGAGAATGAAGACAGCATAGGCGCTCAGGTGCAGCACTATATAGGTGAAGCACCACAAGCCCAGCTGCCGTCGTACCTGTATCCAACCATTCCAGCGGGTGAGTTTCTGCAGCGGCGTCATCGACAGGGTGATCAACAGCAGGATCAACCCGCCCTGCCCCAGCCGGTCGACCAGTGCCTTGCCCGGGTCCGGCCCAAGAGCGAAGACCCACGCCTGGTACAGCCAATAGAGCGGCGGCAACAAAGCAGCGACGAACACGCCACTGCGCCACAACGGGTTGCGCATCAGTATTCCTTCCTCAGGTCCATGCCCGCGTAGAGCGAGGCCACCTCATCGGCATAGCCGTTGAACATGAGGGTGGGACGAACATTGGGGCTGAATAGTCCGCTGGGCAGGCGCCGCTCGTGCGCCTGAGTCCAGCGCGGGTGGTCGACAGTCGGATTGACGTTGGCGTAGAAGCCATATTCGTCGGGAGCGAGGCCCTGCCAGGTGGTCTTCGGCTGCTCTTCGACGAAGCTGATGCGCACAATGGATTTAGCCCCTTTGAAGCCGTATTTCCAAGGCACGATCAACCGCAGCGGCGCGCCATTCTGGTTGGCCAGCACCCGGCCATACATACCGACTGCAAGAATGGCCAGGGGATGCATGGCCTCATCCATGCGCAGCCCTTCGACGTACGGCCAGTCGATCAGGGCGAAGTTGGACTGCACGCCTGGCATGTCCTGACGGTCCACCAGGGTCTCGAAGCGCATGAACCTGGCATTGCCGGTCGGTTCGACCCGCTTGATCAGTTCGGAGATCGGGAAGCCGATCCAGGGGATGACCATCGACCAGGCCTCGACGCAGCGCAATCTATAGATGCGCTCTTCCAGCTGGTATGGCTTGATGAAATCTTCCAACGCGTACTTGCCGGGCTTGTTCACCTCGCCATCGATCACCACCGACCAGGGCTCGGTCTTCAGTGCACCGGCATTGGCGGCGGGATCGCCCTTATCCGGGCCGAACTCATAGAAGTTGTTGTAGTTCGTCGCGTCCTTGAAGGGCGTGATCGCCTCATTCTTCACCGTGACGGCATCCCAACGGGTGGCGGCAAGCTTCTCACTCAGCCAGGCGGGAGACTGCACCGCCTCGACATCGGCGTAACGTCCTTCCTCGGCAAAGCTCAAACGAGGCAATCCGGACAGCGCGGCAGCCGCTATCGCACCGGACATGAACTGGCGACGGGAGAAGTAGAGGGATTCGGGCGTGACTTCCGATTCGTGACAATCGGAAAGGCGGGACGACTTGATCAGCATGGCGGGCTCCGCAACGACTGGCTGTATGCGCCAGTAGACTGCGGGGCCCGCTGGAAATTACACGGCGGGCGGCTGCTTGCGACGGCGCAACTGAAGCAAGTATTGCACCGGACCGGAAGCGGCGTATGCAAGGAACAGCAGCAGCAGGATGCGCGGCGGGTCGGTGAAGACCACGGCGAACGCCAGCACTACGACCAGGATCGCCACGAACGGCACGCGGCCGCGCAGGTCGAGGTCCTTGAAGCTGTAGTACTTGATGTTGCTGACCATCAGCATGCCGGCGGCAGCGACCATCAGCGCGACCAGCAGGGATACCTTGGCACCCTGAACATCGAAGTCCGCGAACGCCCACACCGTACCGGCGACCAGAGCCGCGGCGGCCGGGCTGGCCAGACCGATGAAGTAGCGCTTGTCGGCCTTGCCCACCTGGGTGTTGAAGCGCGCCAGACGTAGCGCGGCGCCAGCCACATAGATGAAGGCGACCATCCAGCCGACCTTGCCCAGGCTGCTCAGCGCCCACTCGAAGGCGACCAGAGCCGGTGCAACACCGAAGGCGACCATGTCGGACAGCGAGTCGTACTCGGCGCCGAATGCGCTCTGGGTGTTGGTCAGGCGGGCCACACGGCCGTCGAGACCATCGAGCACCATGGCGACGAAGATGGCGATGGCGGCATTGGAGAAGTCACCGCTCATCGCATTGATGATGGCGTACAGGCCGGTGAACAGTGCCGCGGTGGTGAACAGGTTGGGCAGCAGGTAGATGCCGCGATGGCGGACCTTGCGGCCTTCGGCGTCGTGGCCCTCTTCGATGTGTTCATCGATGGGCAGCAGACTTTCTTCGGTGTCGGAAGCCTTGTTCGGCTCCTCGTGACCTTCACTCATGGACGATTCCTTGAGAACTCGTTGAGGCTGAGATTCGCCGGGGCACGCTACTGCGCTGACGGACCCGGCGCCCCCGCTTTATACCAGATCACTGCCCCAGAACGAAAAAACGCGGCAAGCGCCGCGTTTCTTCGTTTGTCGAAAGGACCTTAGTTCTTGGTCTTGTCGACGATCTTGTTGGCAGCGATCCACGGCATCATGGCACGCAGCTTCTCGCCAACAACTTCGATGCCGTGGGCAGCGTTGTTGCGGCGGTAGGCGGTCATCGACGGGTAGTTGGTGGCGCCTTCGGAGATGAACATCTTGGCGTATTCGCCGTTCTGGATGCGCTTCAGAGCGTTGCGCATGGCAGCACGGGATTCGGCGTTGATCACTTCCGGACCGGTCACGTACTCGCCGTATTCGGCGTTGTTCGAGATCGAGTAGTTCATGTTGGCGATGCCGCCTTCGAACATGAGGTCAACGATCAGCTTCAGCTCGTGCAGGCACTCGAAGTAGGCCATTTCCGGAGCGTAACCGGCTTCGACCAGGGTTTCGAAGCCAGCTTTCACCAGCTCGACGCAACCGCCGCACAGAACAGCCTGCTCGCCGAACAGGTCGGTTTCGGTCTCGTCCTTGAAGGTGGTTTCGATGATGCCGGTACGGCCGCCGCCAACGCCGCAGGCGTAGGACAGGGCGACGTTCTTGGCATTGCCCGAAGCGTCCTGGTAGATGGCGATCAGGTCAGGGATGCCGCCGCCCTTGACGAACTCGGAGCGTACGGTGTGGCCCGGGGCCTTCGGCGCGATCATGATCACGTCGAGGTCAGCGCGCGGAACGACCTGGTTGTAGTGGATGGAGAAGCCGTGAGCGAAGGCCAGGGTGGCACCCTTCTTCAGGTTCGGCTCGATCTCGTCCTTGTACAGGCGGCCCTGGAACTCGTCCGGGGTCAGGATCATGACCAGGTCGGCAGCGGCAACGGCTTCGGCCACTTCGGCGACTTTCAGGCCGTGGTTCTGAGCCTTGGCAACGGAGGAAGAACCCGCACGCAGGCCGACGGTGACGTCGACGCCGGAGTCTTTCAGGTTGCAGGCGTGGGCGTGGCCCTGGGAACCGTAACCGATGATGGCAACTTTCTTGCCCTGGATGATGGAGAGGTCACAGTCTTTATCGTAGAAAACGCGCATTTGGGAATTCCCCTGTCAGTTGGCCTCGTGGGCCGTATTTCAAATCAGATGCTGAGAGTCTTGTCGCCACGGGCAATGCCGGTGACGCCACTGCGGACGACTTCGAGGATCGACGCGGTGCCGATGGCCTGGATGAAGCTGTCCAGCTTGTCGCTGGTGCCGGCCAGCTGCACGGTGTAGACGCTGCTGGTGACGTCGACGATCTGCCCGCGGAAGATGTCGGTGGTGCGCTTGACCTCGGCGCGCTGGGCGCCGGTGGCCTTCACTTTCACCAGCATCAGTTCGCGCTCGATGTGCGCGCTCTCCGAGAGGTTCACCAGTTTTACCACCTCGATGAGCTTGTTGAGGTTCTTGGTGATCTGCTCGATGACCTCATCCTGACCAGCGGTGGTCAGGGTCAGGCGCGACAGCGTCGGGTCCTCGGTTGGGGCGACGGTCAGGCTTTCGATGTTGTAGTTGCGCTGGGAGAACAGGCCGACGACGCGGGAAAGCGCGCCGGGTTCGTTTTCCAGCAGCAGGGAAATGATGTGTCGCATGATCAGGTACGCTCCGTCTTGCTCAGCCACATGTCGCGCATCGCACCGCCGCGGATCTGCATCGGGTAGACGTGCTCGCTGGTATCAACCTGGATGTCGAGGAAGACCAGGCGATTCTTCATCGCGAAGGCCTCTTCCATCATCGGCTTCAGGTCCTTCAGGTCGGTGATGCGCATGCCGACGTGGCCATAGGCCTCGGCCAGCTTGACGAAGTCCGGCAGCGATTCCATGTAGGAGTGCGAGTAGCGGCTGTTGTACTGCATGTCCTGCCATTGGCGGACCATGCCCAGCGCACCGTTGTTCAGGTTGATGATCTTCACCGGCAGGTCGTACTGCAGGCAGGTGGACAGCTCCTGGATGTTCATCTGGATGCTGCCTTCACCGGTCACGCAGGCGACATCGGCGTCAGGGAAGTTCAGTTTCACGCCCATGGCGGCCGGGAAGCCGAAGCCCATGGTGCCCAGGCCACCGGAGTTGATCCAGCGATTGGGCTTGTTGAAGCGGTAGTACTGCGCCGCGAACATCTGGTGCTGACCCACGTCGGAGGCCACGTAGGCGTCGCCATGGGTGACCTCGCAGAGGGTCTCGATCACGGTCTGCGGCTTGATGATGCTGCCGTCGCCCATGTTGTACGGGAACAGGCCGCGGGTGCCGCGCCATTCCTCGATCTGCTTCCACCAGGCAGCCTGGGCGTCCTTGTTCGGGGTCTCGCCGATTTCCTTGAGGATCGCGACCATTTCGGTCAGGACGCTGTCCACCGGGCCGACGATCGGGATGTCGGCCTTGACGGTCTTGGAGATCGAGGCCGGGTCGATATCGACATGGATGACCTTGGCGTTCGGGCAGAACTTGGCGGCGGTTTCACCGTTGATCACGCGGTCGTCGAAGCGCGCACCGACGGCGAAGATCACGTCAGCGTGGTGCATCGCCAGGTTCGCGGTGTAGCTGCCGTGCATGCCGAGCATGCCGACGAACTGGCGGTCGGTGCCCGGGTAGCCACCCAGTCCCATCAGGGTATTGGTCACCGGCACGTTGAGCATGCGCGCCACTTCGGTCAGCGGCTCGGAGGCATTGCCCATGATCACGCCACCACCGGCGTAGATGATCGGGCGCTTGGCGGCCAGCATCATCTCGGCGGCCTTGCGGATCTGGCCGGAGTGGCCACGGACCGCCGGACTGTAGGAGCGCAGCTTGACCTTCTTCGGGTAGTTGTATTCGAACTTCTGGGTCGGATCGCCCATGTCCTTCGGAATATCGATCACCACCGGACCGGGGCGGCCGGACTGGGCGATATAGAAGGCCTTCTTGATGACCTCAGGGATTTCCGACGGGTGCTTGATGATGAAGCTGTGCTTCACGATCGGACGGGAAATACCGACCATGTCGGTCTCCTGGAACGCGTCGGTACCGACCATGTTGCTCGACACCTGGCCGGAGATCACCACCATCGGGATGGAGTCCATGTAGGCGGTGGCGATGCCGGTAACGGCATTGGTCGCGCCGGGACCGGAGGTCACCAGCACCACACCAGCCTTGCCGGTGGCGCGCGCATAGCCGTCGGCCATGTGAGTGGCGGCCTGCTCGTGGCGAACCAGGATGTGGGTTACTTCGTTCTCTTTGAAGAGAGCGTCGTAGATATGCAGGAGGGCACCGCCCGGGTACCCGTAGATGTACTTAACGCCTTCGTCACGCAGCGAGCGGACGACCATTTCAGCGCCGGATAAAAGCTCCACGTTGTCACCTCTAGAACGCTATATACGGAAACCCCCGACGTGGGGGACCGACTTGGATGGCTGCCCGGCAGACATGGGCGAATGTAATCGCCGGCTACGTCGACTGCCGATTGAGCAGAACCTGGAGGCACTCCTGTTTGTGTTACGGAGAGCCTCCACCCAGCGCGAGGTAACGCGAAACAGGGTGAAACTTTGCGGCGCGGGTAGCACCTCTTGTCTGCCGAGTAAAACCAGCTTGCGGCCGGCCCACTGCAGCGAACCTTGGATTCTTCTGATTCAGGAGGGGCAAGTCAAGCCATATATAGCTTTTGGATGAAGCCGGGATGTGAACTTCTCCGGATGAATAAGCTGGCGATTTGGTTATAGTTATCGACAGACTCCGTACTCCCAAGGATCGACAACTCATGCGACGGACGATTTTCATGGGCAGCCTGCTGCTCGCTCTGGCCCCGACCGTGATGGCCGCGCAGGTCTACAAATGGGTGGACGCTCAGGGTGTCACGCACTTCGGCGCGCAGCCGCCGGAAGGCATCAAAGCCTCGGCCGTCAACACCAACACGGCCCCACCCAAGTCGAACTTCCCGCTGCCCCCGCCCAAGCCGGTGGTCCCTCCCAGCGCGGATGACAAGCAGAAAGCCGTGGACGACAAGGTGAAGCAGGACGTCGCCCAGCAAGATGCCGCGCGCGCACAGAATTGCAGCCAGGCGAGGGAGAACCTGGCTCAGCTGAAGAACAATCCACGCGTTCGCGTGAAGGAAGAGAACGGCGAATACCGCCGCATCACCGAAGAAGAGCGCCAGGCGCGCATCGGCGAGAACGAAAAAGCCATCCAGACAAACTGCAACTGAGACAGCGCGGGAGCGCTCAGCGCCCCGCAGAGATCAGTCGATCGAACTCGCCAAGAGCTTCCAGCAGCCGCTTTACGCGAGCCCCTTCGGTGGCGTACGCCTCCTCGGCAATCTCGCGGATGCCGGATGCGGAGGGCAGATCAGCCCCGCTTTCGACGATCTGCTTCATCCGCGGCAGGAATATCCACTGCAGCCACTCCTCCAGCGCCAGCGTATCCACGCAGAACGGCTCGTGACTGGAGAGCTTTTCAGGCGACGGGCTCTCACTTCCCCACAGGCCAATGGCCCGCATCTCCTGCTCGATCAGCAGCAGCAGATCCGCTATCGCCGGCAGTCGCTCATCCATCACAGGGTTACCTTGGCTTTCTGCCGGGCTTCGGCGGCGCCAGCGGCGTCACCCTGCTGATCGCGGCACTTGCCGATCAGGTCCCACAGGCTGGCCTGCAAGGTCGGACGGCCGCCGGACAGCGACAGACCACGACGCGCCACCTGTTCGGCCTGCGCGGCGTCGCCCTGGGCCAGGCGGACCTGGGCCAGCTTGTAGAGCACCTGCGGCTCGCGCGGGGCGATACGCTGGGCGCGTTCCAGACTGGCGGCGGCGCCATTGAGATCACCGCCGCCCTGCTGTTGCGAGGCGGTGGTCAGCAGCGCCAGCACCGGACCATCGAGCTGCTCGTCAGCAGACAGGCCCGCGTTGCTCGAAGGAATGCCCGACGGCCCCTTGTAGGCACCGCCCTGGTTGTAGGTGCTGCCCTGGGTGGACGGCGCCGCAGGTTGGGTCTGGTAGGCCGGCTGCTGGTAGGTCTGCGACTGGAAGCCACCGTTCGAGGTGATGCCACCGCTGGTGGAGATCGGCTGCTGCGAATAGGTCGAGCCGGTACTGCCCGGTGCGGTCGTCATCGGTGAGGTACTGATCGGTGCCGCGCCGGTCTGCGCCGGGAAGGTCTGGATCGGTGCGGCGCCCGCATCCTTCGGAACCATCACGGTGACACCGGAGTCGCCCTGGGGAATGCTCTGGCCGGCGCTGGCGGAAACCGGCGCCTTGTAGTTGCCACCGCTACGGTTCACGCGCTCCGAGTTGGAGACGGTGGTGCCGGAGTCCTGCACGGGGATCGCACCGTGCTGCGGGGTCGCACAACCGGACAGAAGCGCCAGAGTCGCCGACGCCGCAAACCAAGCTTTTCTCACTTCCAAACCTCTCGCATCAGTTCAGCCAGCCACGCACCCAGTCCATGACTTCATTGGCCGGAGCCTGGATTCCGCAACCGGCGCCAGCGGCCGGTTCGCTTCCTCGAATATAAGGCATCTGCACCGCGCCGGGGCAGTTGGCGTCTGTGCCCTGCCCGGTGCGTGGATCAACCCAGGCCTGCACCACATTATCCGGCATCGGCATATCCAATGGCAGCGGATCGGCCTTGCGCATGAAGCTGGTCCAGATCTGCAGTGCACCGGTGGCGCCGGTCAGCGGCGTCTTGCCGTTGTCGTCGCGACCGATCCAGACCACCGCCAGCAGGTCCTGGCCGAAGCCGGAGAACCAGCTGTCGCGGGAATCGTTGGTGGTGCCGGTCTTGCCGGCCAGGGTCAGCGAGGCCGGCAGCTGGTTGTAGACCGAGCGTGCGGTACCCTCGCGCATCACGCGCTGCATGGCGTTCTGCACCAGATAGATGGCGCCCGGATCGAAGCGCTGCTGGACCTGGAACGGATAACGCTTGAGCGGTTGGCCGTCCGACGCCAGCACACTGCGAATGCTGCGCAGCGGGGTGTTGAAGCCGCCGCTGGCGATGGTCTGGTACATGGTCGCCACCTGCATCGGGCTCAACGCACCGGCGCCCAGCAGCATCGACGGGAAGGCCGGCCAGTCCGTCGAAACGCCCAGGCGCTCCAGGGTCTTCAGCACGTTCGGCACACCCAGGTCCAGACCAAGCTTGGCCGTGGACAGGTTCAGCGAGTTGGCCAGCCCCTGGTAGAGGAAGATGGTGCCGCGCGACTGATGGTCATAGTTCTGCGGCTTCCAGACCTGCCCGTCCTTGCCCTTCACCTGGAATGGCTCGTCCTGGATGTAGCTGGTCAGCGTGTATTGGCTCGGCCGCTCCAGCGCGGTCAGGTAGACCGCCGGCTTGACCAGCGACCCGATCGGCCGCTTCGCATCGATGGCGCGGTTGAAGCCGGCGAAGCGCGGGTCGCGACTGCCGATCAGCGCCTGGATTTCACCGGTTTCCGGGTTGGTCACCACCATCGCGGTCTCGGTCTCGGCGACCCCCTTGCGCCCGTCGAGGCGCTTGAAGGTCTCGCTGACGGCGGACTCGGCTTTCATCTGCAGGATGGGGTCGAAGCTGGTGAAGATGCGCAGACCTTCTTCGGTCAGGTCTTCATCCCGATAGTCTTCGCGCAGCTGACGCTTCACCAGGTCGAGGAAGGCCGGGTAGTTGCCGTTGGCCATGCTGCCCTGCTGGGTCACGCCCAGCGGCGCCTGCTTGGCGGCGGCGGCCTCCGCTGCGGTGATCACGCCCTGCTCGGCGAGCACGTCGAGCACCACGTTGCGACGTTCCAGCGCGCGCTCCGGGTTACGGCGCGGGTTGTAATAGGAAGGCCCCTTCACCATGCCGACCAGCAGCGCGACCTGCGGCAGCTTCAGCTCCGACAGCGGCTGGCTGAAGAAGTACTGGCTGGCGAGGCCGAAGCCGTTCACCGAGCGCTGGCCGTCCTGACCGAGGAACACCTCGTTCAGGTAGCTCTCGAGGATTTCGCGCTTGTCGTAATGCAACTCCAGCAGCACCGCCATCATGGCTTCGGTGAGCTTGCGCGACAGGCTGCGTTCGTTGGTCAGGAAGAAGTTCTTCACCAACTGCTGGGTCAGGGTACTGCCGCCCTGGCGCAGTTGCCCGGCGCTGGCGTTGACCCAGACGGCACGGGCGATCGACTTGATCGAAACCCCGTGGTGGGACCAGAAGTCGCGGTCTTCCACCGCCACCAGGGTATCGATCAGGTACGGCGGCACCTGGTCGAGCTTGATCAGGATGCGGTCTTCGTTGTGCGCCGGATACAGGCCGCCGATCAGCAGCGGCTCCATGCGCGCCACGGCGAGATCGGCGCCATTGGCACCGCTCAGCCCGGCGACAGAGTTGCCGGAGAAGCTGACGCGAATCCGCTGGGCGGGCTCGGCACCTTCATAGAACTGGAAGCCGCGGGTATTGAGGTCGACGGAGTTGCCGGAAACGGCGGCGGCGCCCGGACCGTTCACCGCGCTTTCGCGACGATAACCCAGCGCATCCAGCTCGCGCAGGAAGTCGTCCTTGCCCAGTTTCAGGCCGACGAACAGCTCCAGCGGGCGGGCATACACCTTGGCGGGAATGGTCCAGCGCTTGCCGGAGAACTTCTCCTGGACAACCGCATCGAGATACACGGCAAAACCGGCCAGCACCACGATGCCGACCAAGCCGAGCTTGAAAGCCCAGCCCAGCCACTTGCGCATGGCAGGCGACGATTTGCTGCTTTTTTTACGGGATTTGGAAGATCGGGGACGCGTCATGGCGGCGCATTATACGTACTTTATCCACAGGGGACAGACACCGTGCCAGACGGTATCCGGGTTCTTGCAAGGCACCGGCGCGGGGTGGCGCCAGGACTGCCGTGCTTCGACCTCCGCGCGACGGATTGGTTGCCTCGCGGGTTTGCACCACTGGACCCAGCCGCCATAATGCCTGCCTCTCGAAAATAGACAGACAAGGACATAACGTGAGCCAGACTCTGATCGCTGCGCTGCAGAACCCGGCGCTCTACCCTCATCCGGTCGAAAGCTTCCGGGTCATCGAAACCCACATTTCCTGGGTCCTGCTCACCGGCTCCTACGTCTACAAGATCAAGAAGCCCGTCAACTTCGGCTTCCTCGACTTCACCGACCTGGCCGCGCGCAAGCACTTCTGCGACGAAGAGCTGCGCCTCAACCAGCGCCTCACCGAAGGCCTGTACCTCGACGTGCTGCCGATCACCGGCAGCGAGAGCGCCCCGCGCCTGGGCGGCGAAGGCCCGGCCATCGAGTACATGATCCAGTGCCGTGAATTCCCGCAATCCCAGCTGCTCAGCGAAGTGCAGGCCCGCGGCGAGCTCAGCGCCGGGCACATCGACGGCCTGGCCCGGCAGATCGCCGAGTTCCACCTGCGCACCCCGCAGGTTCCGGCCGAACACCCGCTGGGCACCCCGGACGCCTGCATGGCCCCGGTTCGGCAGAACTTCGAGCAGATCCGCCCGATGCTTTCGGACAAGGCTGACCTGCTGCAACTCGACGCCCTGGAAGCCTGGGCCGAGTCCAGCTTCGAGCGCCTGCACGGCGTGTTCGAGTCGCGCAAGGCCAACGGCTTCATCCGCGAATGCCACGGCGACATCCACCTGGGCAACGCCGCCATCATCGACGACAAGGTGGTGCTGTTCGACTGCATCGAGTTCAACGAGCCGTTCCGCTTCACCGACGTCACCGCCGACTACGCATTCCTCGCCATGGACCTGGAAGACCGCGGCCTGAAGTGCCTGTCGCGGCGTTTCGTCAGCCAGTACCTGGAATACACCGGCGATTACCAGTCGCTGGAGCTGCTGAATTTCTACAAGGCCTATCGCGCCCTGGTTCGCGCCAAGATCGCGCTGTTCAGCCTGGCGCACCAGACCGACGCCGTGCAGAAGGCCGCGACCCTGCGCCAGTACCGCAACTACGCCAACCTGGCGGAAAGCTACAGCGCCATCCCCTCGCGCTTCCTCGCCGTGACCCTCGGCGTGTCCGCCGTCGGCAAGAGCCAGGTGGCCTTGCGTCTGGTGGAAGCCCTGGGCGCCATCCGCCTGCGCTCCGACGTCGAACGCAAGCGTCTGTTCGGCGAGCAAAGCGCCGAGCAACGCGGCCAGCATCAGAGCGGCATCTATTCCGCCGATGCGACGCTGGCGACCTATCAACGCCTGAACACCCTGGCGGCGGATATCCTGCGTGCCGGCTACCCGGTGGTACTGGACGCCACCTTCCTCAAGCGCGACCAGCGTGCGGCCGCCTGGAAGATGGCCGAGGAAACCGGCGTGCCCTTCCTCATCCTCGACTGCCACGCGCCGGAAAGCGTCATCGCCGGCTGGCTCGCCCAGCGCCAGAGCGAAGGCAACGACCCGTCGGACGCCACCCTGGCGACCGTCCAGGCCCAGCAGGCCGCCCGCGAGCCACTCAGCGACGAAGAGCAGCAGCACAGCAAGCGCGTCGACACCCCGGATGCCGCCAGCCTGGACGCCCTGGTCGCCAGCATCCGCCAACGCCTCCCGGGGCTCTGACCCCAGCGGCCGGACCGCCAGGAAGGCGGTTCCGGCCCGCGCCTCCACGCTCTCTCCCGCCTTGCCGCTCGCGCAGGGCGATATCACAAAGCCACGCTACACTTGCCTTGTGTATATCCGGCCGCTATGAGCAGCTCACGGCCCTGAACCCAATGCCTGATCGTGCCGCATCGCAAGGACCGACGATGAACGACGAACTGCTGCACCTGAAGAATCTTGGCAAGACCTCCGCCCAGTGGCTGCATGCCGTAGGTATCCACAGTGCCTCCGACCTTCGCCGGCTGGGCGCCGTTGGCGCTTACCGGGCGGTCAGGGCCCGTGGTTTCCGTGCTTCGAAGGTGCTGCTGTATGCCATCGAAGGGGCCCTGCTCGACGTGCACTGGAATGACCTTCCACCGTCCCATAAAGCCGCCCTACTGGGCGAGCTTGAGACTTTCCCCATGAGGAACAAGAGCTAGCTCACAAGCTCTGTGGGAAAATCTTTACGCTAAAGTACCTGTCCGCTTATGGTCTCAGGGCCCTTCGTGCGCCCTCGACTGCCGCCATTCAAGGAATTACGGCCATGTACCTACTCGGTGAACAACCTGCCTATGCCGATGAGCTGATCAACCGCCTGCAGGGAATACCGGTGCAACTGCTCGCTGGCCTGGCGCCCTGCGGCGAACCGATCCGCCTTGAACGCTCCGACGATCTCGAGGCCGAGCTGCCCGACAAGCACCTGTTCCTCATCGAGAATGGCCTGGTCCATGCCCTGGTGGACGAGCGCCCGCTGTTTTATCTGCAGGAAGGCGACCTGATCGGCCTGCGCCAGGGAATCGACCTGCCGCCCTGCCGCTACATCACCGAAGAGCCGCTGTGCCTGATCCCCTATTCGCGCAGCGAAGTGCTCCGCCATATCCATGACGACGAGCACCGCCAGGAGCTCTTCCTGCACTACCTGATCGGCCATACCGCCCTGCTCTCCGACGCCCTGGCACACCTGAAGCAGCCGGAGATCCGCCCGGCCACCGGCTTCCAGCACTTCGCCGCCGGCGCACAGCTGATCCAGCAGGGCGACGACGCCGAGCATGTATTCATCATCATCGAGGGACATGCCGAGGCCTTCGTCGACGGGCAGAAGGTCGGTGACGTGCAGAAGGACGAGATCTTTGGCGCCATGGCGGTGTTCACCCGTGAGAAACGCAGCGCCACGGTGATCGCCAGCGAGCCCTGCACGGTGATGATCATCCCCAAGGACCAGTTCCTCAGCCTGATGCAGAGCAATCCGCGCATCGCCCACAGCCTGATCGAAGGCATGGCCCGGCGCATCGACCTACTGAACAAGGAGGTCACCCAGCTGCGCGTGCAACGCCAGGCCGGCTGAGGCTCATCCCCAACCAGAAGCCCGGCCCTGCGCCGGGCTTTTCGTTTTTCGGAAAGGCTGCCTTCGCAGGCGCGAAAAAACTTCGCGCAAGAAGGTTGACTTGCAAATGATAATGATTATTATTGACTCATCTGGTCGCGAGGCCAGACGATAAGCTCAAGAGACCACGTAGTCGGACTCTTCAGATTATCTCCTCATCAGGCTAATCACGGTTTTAGACCCGGCACTTTGCCGGGTCTTTTTTTGCCTGCGTTTTGGTATCGGGGGCAACGATCCGCACGCGCCCGGCCATCGATCACGGGAAGAAAAAAGCGTTGACTCCCAATTGATAATGGTTATTATTACCACGCTGGCCGCGAGGCCAGTTGGATAAGCTCGAGAGACCACGCAGTCGGACTCTTCAGATTATCTCCTCATCAGGCTAATCACGGTTTCGACCCGGCACTTTGCCGGGTCTTTTTTTGCCCGAGATAAACGCAGCGCCAATGAAAACGGGGCCTCCCGGCCCCGTCCATGGTTGCTCGCCAGCGTTACTGGCGTAACGTCGCGCAATAGTCCGTAGGCGGCAGCGCCGGTGTGTACCAGGCGTAGTCCGCCTGCGCCGGAGCAACCGTCTTCCCCACCTCGGCCAGCATCAGCACCTGCAGGCCCTGCCCCGCCCCCAGGTCCTCCAGATGCAGCGGCACGCCCAAGTCACGGCGCGCATGGAAGCCGCCGGCGATCATCAGCGCCGGCCCGGGCGCCGCCTTCAGACGCTCCGCCATGCGCCGATCGCGCTGTTGCTGTACCGCCAGCATCGCCGGCAACTGGCCTGCCGGCAGCAGGCCGCAATGGGATTCACGCAGGTCATCCAACAGGCTGTTGCGCACCGTGCCTGTGGTGGAGCGCACGCCTTCCAGTACCGGCTGTTCGGCATAGATGCGCATGATCTCGCTGCGATCCAGGTTGGCCGACAGCAAAGGCGCCGGCTGTTTCACCAGCCAGGTCACCAGCGGACCATAGAGCGACCAGTCCCAGCCCGGCTGCCAAGCCAGTGCACCCAGCAGACCCGTCGGCACCTCGCCCCTGGCCGCTGCCGCCTGGGCGGCGGCAACGCGCGACTGCTGGTTCGGATTGATCATCTCCATCAGCACGCTGCCGCTCGGGCGTCGCTCCGCGAGGGCGCGCGCCAGCCAGAGTTCCAGGGCGTGATGGTCCGGATTGTCGTGCTGCTCGCCCACCAGCACCCGCGGCGCCGAGGCCAGCCGGTCGAGCAACTGCTGTGGCGTGAGTTGCTCTCCGCTGTGCAGGTCACGAATGACGCCCAGTTCGGCGCTGCTCCGTCCCTCCGGACTCTGCCAGGCCGGCAGCGGCGGTGCGGAGGTGTGGCTCTGGCAGGCGCCCAGCAGCGCCAGCACGGCAATCAGCAGGTACTTCACGTGGGCTCCCTTCAGCGGGCGATGATCAGCGGGTGACCGCGTTCGGGATGCCGCTGGACCAGCACGTCCAGCCCGAACACCGCACGCAAGGGTTCGGCGCACAGCACTTCCTCCGGCGTTCCCTGCAGGTGCGGCCGCCCCTGGTGCAGCAACAGCAGGCGATCACAGTAGCGCGCAGCCAGATTCAGGTCATGCAGGATCACCAGTACCGCCGCGCCGCGGTTGGCGAACTCGCGCACCGCCTGCAGCGTGGTGTGCTGGTGGAGGGGATCGAGCGCCGAGGTCGGCTCGTCGAGCAACAACACCTGCTCCCCGCTGCCCGGCCAGAGTTGCGCCAACACACGCGCCAGATGCACGCGCTGGCGCTCGCCCCCGGAGAGCGCCAGGTAATTGCGCCCGGCCAGATGGGTTGCATCCGCCGCCTCCAACGCCGCCGCGACGATCTCGCGGTCACGCTGGCGGCCGCTGTCGTGGGGCAGGCGCCCGAAGCCGACCACCGCTTCGACAGTGAAAGCGAAATTTAGCGTCGACGATTGCGGCAACACCGCCAGACGACGTGCGCGCTCGGTGCCCTGCCAGTCTTCCAGCGGACGGCCATCGAGACTCACTGCACCGCCGGACAGCGGCAACTCACCGTTAAGCGCCCCGAGCAAGGTGCTCTTGCCCGCCCCGTTCGGCCCCAGCACGCCGAGCACTTGCCCCGGCTGCATGGTCACACTCACGTTCTGCAGCACCGTCTGCGTGCCGCGCTTCACCCGAAGGTTATCTGCCGTCAGCATCAGGAGCGCCCCCGTATCAGCAGGTAGAGGAAGAACGGCGCACCGATCAGCGCGGTGACGATACCGATCGGCAGCTCCGCCGGTGCCAGCGCCAGCCGCGCCACCAGGTCGGCGAGCAGCAGCAGGATGGCGCCGCCGAACATGGATGCCGGCAGCAGTACGCGGTGATCGGGGCCGACGATCAGGCGCAACAGATGCGGCACCACCAGGCCGATGAAGCCGATCATGCCGGCCGCCGCCACCGCCGCCCCGACGCCCAGCGCCGTGCAGAGGATCAACTCGACCTTCAGGCGCTCGACGTCGAAGCCCAGGTGGCGCGCCTCGGACTCGCCCAGCAGCAGCGCATTCAGCGCATCCACCCGGCGCGGCAGCCAGCAGGCCACCAGCAGGGTGATCGACAGCAACGGCCACAACCGGGGATAGCTGGCACCGTTCAGGCTGCCAAGGTTCCAGAAGGTCAGGGTGCGCAGCGTGGCGTCGTCGGCCAGGTAAGTGAACAGCCCGATCAGCGCCCCGGCCAGCGCCGTAAGCGCGATGCCTGCCAGCAGCATGGTGGCCACGCTGGTCTGCCCATTGCGCCGCCCCAGGCGATAGACCAGCGCCGTCACCAGCAGACCACCGGCGAAAGCGCTGGCGGAGAGCAGATAAGGTGCGAAGGCTTCCGGCAACCCACCAATGGACGCACCGAAGACGATGGCGATCGCCGCCCCCAGGGCCGCGCCGCTGGAAACGCCAATCAGGCCGGGATCGGCCAGCGGATTGCGGAACAGCCCCTGCATGGCCACGCCAGCCAGCGCCAGCACCCCGCCAGCGGCGACGCCCAGCAGGGTGCGCGGCAGACGTATCTGGCCGACGATCAGCTCGGCCTGCCCCAGGCCGTCGGCGGAAACCGGCAGACCGAGCAGGCGCGCCAGTGCCCGCAACGTATCGCCCAAAGGCAGGCTCACCGGCCCAAGGGCCAGCGACAACCAGAGAACCAGCAGCAGAAGAAAACCGAGTAGCAGGAACAGTGGTCGAGCAGCAACGATCCGAGTCAAGGACGACCTTCCGAGTTCAGGGCCTGGGCGGAAGGATAAAAGGCTCGGGAGAGACTGGCCAATCCATCTGGAATGCGCGGTCCCAGACCGCCGACCAGGAGCGTCGGATCGAGGATCACCACGCGCCCTTCACGCAGCGCGCGGATCGCCATCAGGCCGGGGTTCTGCCGGGGTAGCGCGGCGCGGGCTTTGTCGCCGTCCAGGCTGCGATCGGCAAGGACCACCACGTGAGGATCGAGCGCAGTCAGCGCCTCGGTGGAAAGCGCCTTGTAGCCCGTGTGCGTGGCGAGGTTGTGACCGCCGGAATGCCGGATCAGCCAGTCGCCGGAGGTACCCTGCCCCGCCACCAGCAGGTTGCCGCCGGCATGTCCGAGCAGCAGCACGACACCTGGGGCAGTCTGGGTGGCCTGTGCCTTTTTCACCCACGCGGCCTGGTTTTCGATGCGTGCATCGAAGTCCGCCGCTGCGTCTTTCGCCCGCTCCGGCGTGCCGAGCAGTTCGCCCAGGCGCAGCAGGTTGTCGCGCAGCACCTGTTCATCGGCCATTGCCGAGAGCATCTCGATCCGCACTCCGGCGGCACGCAGCTGTTGCAGTACCGGCGGCGGCCCCATCTCATCGCTGCCGAGCAGCAGGTCCGGCTTCAGCGCGAGAACGCCTTCGGCGGACAACTGGCGCTGATAGCCAATCTTCGGCAGGCGCCGAAGACTGGCCGGATGCAGGCTGGTGGTATCGACGCCGACCAGCCTGGACTCACCGCCCAGGGCCACTACCCATTCGCTCAGCGCCCCACCGGCGCTGATCCAGCGCTGGGTCAGGCTCTCCGCCGCCAGATTGGAGGCGACCAGGCACAGACCGGCGAAGAGACCGATCAACAGAGGACGTACCGTCATGATCGCTCCTCAGCGTGCCGGGAAGGATTCGGCGAGCGAGCGCCATTCCTGCAGTTCGGGCACGCCTGGCTTGCGCGCACCGAACACCTGCAGCACCAACTCGCCCGCCGCATCGAAGGCTTCCCAACTGGTGATCACACCGTCACTGCTGGGCTTGCGCACGCGCCACAGCTCGCGCACGCCGGAAGTATTCAGGTGCAGGTTGAACAGCGGATCGAGAATGTTGAACCAGTCGTCCAGCCATTTCAGGTTATCCACAGTGCCGGTGTGGATCTGGATGCAATGGGCGTTGCCAACGAAGATCATGATCGGCACGCAGCGCTCGCCCGCCGACTCCAGCAGGCGCGGCAGCTCGGTGGTGTCCAGCGGCTCGGCCCATTCACGACCGGCCAGACGCAAGGCCTGGGCACGCTCGACCCCATGCTTCTTCAGCAGCGCGAAGAAGTGGTGGGTGTCCTTCAGCGTGGCCCAGCCGTCCTGCAGTGCGGCCACATCGATGTACCCGTCGGCCAGCGCGACGGCCTTGGGCGGCGCCTGGACCAGGTCCAGCCACTCGCTCTGCTCCTCGGCGCGGAAGCGTCTCACCAAGGGTGCCCAGGCAGATGCCGCGCTCTTGTCGGTCAGGAACACCTTGTGCACCGCCGTGCCCTGGCGGTCGAACACCTGGAGGCTGCGCTGGATGCCATGACCGGTCTCTTCACTGATGGCGAACGCACTGTGCCAGCCGCCCAGGAACAGGCGCAGGTCGATATCCGGGGACACCACCAGGCCCATCTGCCCGTTGGCCGACACCGTGACCTCGCGATACGGCCCTTTGCGCTCGTGCACGCAGTGCTCGTTGCGGGTCAGCGCCATGACCTCCCCGAGTTCCCCCAGCGCCGGCAGCAGGGTGGACCACTCCGGACGCAGGCGCACGGCATCCACCGACAGCCGGCTGGCGGTCAGCTCGGCCTCGCTCCCGCCCAGACGCCGGGCAGCGTCACGGGCGCGCAAGCGCGGCTGTTCAGCGCACAGCGCCTGCCAGGTGCGATACAACTCAGGGGCTGGACGGGATTTCGGGCTTGGGATGGTCATCGCAGAAGTCCTCGTTCAAAGGGGGCCGCCGCATCGCGCGGCAGGGAGGAACTGTGCCACAAGAAGCCAAATTATTGATAATAATTTGCATTTAGATTTGTCTGAGATTATGGTCTGCGCCGAGCCTCCGACCCCGTCTTCGGTGCACTGTTACGCAGCGATCAACAACCTCAGCCATCAACGGCGTGCTCGACCTGGGGTATGATGTCCCCCTGCAAATGCTTCGGCAGCGATCCGTTCTGGCCGCTGGCGCAGCCCGGCATCCCATCGACGACTCCGAAATCCCCGTACGCGTCTGGCGGCTACAACTGCCGGACCTGAGCGGCTGGGTGAAGATCCCTCTGGCGCCCCTATTCGAGAACAGTCCCTCCTGGATAGCCCCCAGCCCGACCGTCATGCCACGGCCAAACGGATCACCCTCTTCAGCACAGGGATGTGCACCCTCTTCCGGTCCTGCCGTCCGCGCGCGGATAATGCCCGCCCCCGATGGAGAACCCGATGATCCTGCTCTGCTCCCCGCACGAACTGGCCGAAGGCCAGAGCCGGGGCTTCAAGGCCGGCGGCCTGAACCTTTTCGTGGTGCGCCGCCAAGGTCGCCTTTACGCCTACCGCAACCGCTGCCCCCACCGGGAAATCCCGCTGGGGTATGACGCGGAGAACTTTCTCGATAGCAGTGGCCGCCTGTTGCAGTGCGGCCACCACGGGGCGTTGTTCCTGATCGAATCCGGGGAGTGCATCCAGGGGCCGTGCCTGGGAGATGGACTGGAGGCATTGCCCTGTCATGAGGATGAGCAGGGGATCTGGCTGGATGAGCTGGACGAGGCGTAGCTCGGCTGGGCGGGTTCGCAAGCAAGCGCGCTCCTTCGAAGAGCAGCAGGGCGCAGACCTGTAGGAGCGAGCGTGCTCGCGAAGAATCCCCCGCAGCGGAATCTCGGCTAAAGCAATACCTTCAACGATTGGCCAAGACGGAGATCCTGCAAATCGATCTGCGCGCCATAGGCCAGCACTTCCACCCCGGCGTTACGCGCCTCCGCCAGCGCCGCGGCATAGGCCGGGTCGATCTCCGCCGCCGGGCGCACCGCATCGATATCCGAGAGGTTTACCGCATACAGCAGCACGGCGCGCATGCCCTCGCGAGCCAGCGTCGCCAGCTCGCGCAGGTGCTTGGCACCGCGCTGCGTAACGGCGTCCGGAAAGGCAGCGACCCGGGTGTCGTCGAAGCCCAGGGTGACGCTTTTCACTTCGACGTACACCGGCTTGCCGGCGAACATCAGGCGGAAATCGGCACGGCTGTTCTCCTGCCCATAGGCCACCTCCCGGCGCAGCTCATCGAAGCCCGCAAGCTCGGTCACGCTGCCGGCCAGCAGCGCTTCCTCCACCAGTCGGTTCGCGCGGCCGGTGTTCACGCAGGCCAGGCGGCCCTGCGGGGTTTCCACCAGTTCCCAGGTGCCCGGCAGCTTGCGCTTGGGGTCATTGGAGCGACTGAACCAGACCCGGCAACCCTCGCTCATGCAGTTGAGCATCGAGCCGGTGTTCGGGCAGTGGATGGTCAGACGCTCGCCACTGGCGGTCTCGATGTCCGCCAGGAAGCGTTTGTAGCGCTTGATCAGGCGCGCCTCTTCCAGCGCCGGTTCGAAGCGCATCAGGGACGCCAGGTCTTCAGGCCACGGGCGATGCGTTCCACCGCCTGCTGCAGACGCTCGACACTCTGGGTGTAGGCGAAGCGCACATGGTGCGACGCCTGGTAGCGGCCGAAGTCCACCCCGGGGGTGAAGGCGACGTGCTCGGTCTCGATGAAGTGCTGGCAGAACGCATAGGCATCGCCGCCGAAGGCGCTGATGTCCGCATACAGGTAGAAGGCGCCCTCCGGCTCCACCGCGATGCCGAAGCCCAGTTCCCGCAGCGCCGGCAGCAGGTAGTCGCGGCGGCGGGCGAACTCGGCACGGCGCTCCTCGAAGATCGCTATGGTCTCGGGTTCGAAGCAGGCCAGCGCGGCATGCTGGGCCATGCTTGGCGCGCTGATGTAGAGGTTCTGCGCGAGCTTCTCCAGCTCACCGACCGCATCGATCGGCGCCACCAGCCAGCCCAGGCGCCAGCCGGTCATGCCGAAATACTTGGAGAAACTGTTGAGGACGAAGGCGTCGTCGTCCACTTCCAGCACGCTGGTGGCGTCGGCTCCATAGGTCAGGCCGTGGTAGATCTCGTCGACTACCAGATGGCCGCCACGCGCCTTCAGCGTGGCCGACAGTGCGACCAGTTCATCCCGGTGCAACACCGTGCCGGTAGGATTCGCCGGCGATGCTGCCAGAGCGCCTACACTGTCATGATCCCAGTGCCGCTCGATGAGGTCGGGCGTGAGCTGGTAGCGGCTCTCCGGCCCCACCGGCACCAGCTGCGCGGCGCCTTCGACCAGGCGCAGGAAGTGGCGATTGCACGGATAGCCCGGATCGGCCAGCAACCAGTGCTTGCCCGGGTCCACCAGCAGGCTGCTGGCGAGCAGCAGCGCGCCGGAGCCACCGGGCGTGATGAGGATGCGCTGCGGGTCGATCGACAGGCCATAGCGCTCGGCGTAGAAGCCGGCGATGGCCTCGCGCAGCGCCGGTATGCCCCGGGCGGCGGTGTAGCGGGTATGTCCGGCGGCCAGCGCGGCCTGGCCTGCGGCGATGATCGGCGCGGCGGTGGTGAAATCCGGCTCGCCGATTTCCAGGTGAATGACGTCGTGGCCCGCCGCCTGCAACTCGTTGGCGCGCGCCAGCAGCGCCATGACGTGGAAGGGCTCGATGGCGCGACTGCGTGCACTGTAGGAAGTAGCCATAGGTTTTCCGAACTTTACGACAAGGTGGCGATTCTAACAGGCCACCGAGCGACACAGGTGGAGCGGCGAAGATTGGCTGATCCACCCGAAATATGCGCGATTCACTCACGAAAAACAGGTGATCGTGCAGTGGTTTTCAAAAAATCCGGTAGCGACGCCTATCGGGTCGGCGACCAGGTCGCTGGGTCATGTGCGGGCGCGTGCAGGCTCGACAACAGGGAGTAGCGTCCCCGTTATCGTTCTGGTAAGTTCGCCCGCTTGCGAGCGCGGGGCCGGCAGTGCCGGAGAGGGACCATCCGCGAGAGGATTAGCGAGAGTGAGAGGCGGTCATCCATGCCCACCAAAGCAAAACAACAGAGCAGCCAACTGATTCGTGGCTTCGAGCCCTACCAGGAAACCAAGGGCGAGGAGTACATGAGCGATCGCATGCGCGCGCACTTCACCTCCATCCTCAACAAGTGGAAAGTTGAGCTGATGGAAGAAGTGGACCGCACCGTGCACCACATGCAGGACGAAGCGGCGAACTTCCCGGACCCAGCCGACCGCGCCAGCCAGGAAGAAGAGTTCAGCCTCGAGCTGCGTGCCCGCGACCGCGAGCGCAAGCTGATCAAGAAGATCGACGAGACCCTGCAGCTGATCGAAGACAACGATTACGGCTGGTGCGACTCCTGCGGCGTCGAGATCGGCATCCGCCGTCTGGAAGCCCGCCCCACCGCCACCCTGTGCATCGACTGCAAGACCCTGGCGGAAATCAAGGAAAAGCAGCTGGGTTCCTGAGCCTGGTTGATCCCGAACGGGGCGCTGCGGCGCCCCGTTTCGTTTCCGTCCTATAAAGAGAGCCTCCATGCCCGCTTCCCGCTACGTCGGACGCTTCGCCCCTACGCCCAGCGGCTACCTGCACTTCGGCTCACTGGTCGCGGCCGTCGCTTCCTACCTGGACGCACGCGCGGTCGGCGGCAAATGGCTGGTGCGCATGGAAGACCTCGACCCTCCACGGGAGATGCCCGGCGCCCAGGCGGCGATCCTGGAGACCCTCGAACGCTACGGCTTCGAATGGGACGGCCCGCTGGAGCGCCAGAGCGAGCGTGGCGATGTCTACGCCGCACAGGTCGAGCAATGGCTGCGCAGCGGCCTGGCCTACGCCTGCACCTGCTCGCGCAAGCAGCTCGAAGGCACCCACGGCATCTATCCAGGCACCTGCCGCGACGCCCAGCATGACTGGCACGGCGACGTTGCCATCCGCATCCGCGTGCCGGAACTGGACTATCGCTTCACAGACCGCCTGCAGGGCGAGTTCCGCCAGCACCTGGGACGCGAGGTCGGCGACTTCATCATCCGCCGCCGCGACGGCCTGTTCGCCTATCAGCTGGCCGTGGTACTGGACGATGCCTGGCAGGGTGTTACCGACATCGTCCGCGGCGCCGACCTGCTGGACAACACCCCGCGCCAGCTCTACCTGCAGGAACTGCTCGGCATCGCCGCGCCGCGTTACCTGCACGTGCCGCTGATCATCCAGCCCGACGGCCACAAGCTGGGCAAGTCCTACCGCTCGCCACCGCTGGAAGCCGATCACGCCGCCCCACTGCTGGTGCGCGCGCTGAAGGCGCTGGGCCAGAAGCCGCCCGCCGAACTGCTACAGGCCGCACCGCGCGAAGTGCTCGCCTGGGGTATCGCAAACTGGGACGCCGAGGCCATCCCCCACAGCCTGACGCTGGAAGACGCGCGCCTCTAGACTTGTACCTGTCCCCAGTGGCGGCCGGCTTGCCGGCGACTGTGCGCACAGGTAGCCTGCCCGCCGAACAACGAGAGAGACGACATGTACATCTATCGACTGGTGCTGCTTCTGGTCGTGGGCATCTACCTGTTCTCACCGGCCATCATGGACTGGTGGATCGAGCCCCACGGCGCCTGGTACCGCCCGTACCTGCTGTGGCTGATCCTGATCGTCGTCACCTTCATCCTGCAGAGCCAGCGCGATGCTGACGAGCTTTAGCCTTACCCAGCTGATCCTGATCAGCGCCTCCTACCTGATGGTTCTCTTCGGCGTTGCCTGGATCACCGAGCGCGGCTTCGTGCCGCGCTGGCTGGTGCGCCATCCGCTGATCTACACCCTGTCGCTGGGCGTGTACGCCAGCGCCTGGGCCTTCTATGGCACGGTCGGGCTGGCCTACCAGTACGGCTATGGCTTCCTGGCGATCTACCTGGGCGTCTCCGGTGCCTTCCTGCTCGCGCCGGTGCTGCTCTACCCGATCCTGCGCATCACCCGCGCGTACCAGTTGTCCTCGCTGGCCGACCTGTTCGCCTTCCGCTTCCGCAGCACCTGGGCCGGCGCGCTGACCACGGTGTTCATGCTGATCGGCGTGCTGCCGATGCTGGCGTTGCAGATCCAGGCGGTGACCGATTCGATCAGCATCCTCACCCGCGAGTCCGAGCCCAACCGCGCGGCCCTGGCCTTCTGCGCGCTGATCACCCTGTTCGCCATCCTCTTCGGTGCGCGCCACATCGCCACCCGCGAGCGCCATGAAGGGCTGGTGATGGCCATCGCCTTCGAGTCGCTGGTCAAGCTGGTGGCGCTGGGCGCCATCGGCCTGTTCGCCCTCTATGGCGTGTTCGGCGGTCCGGACGGCCTGGAAGTCTGGCTGCTGCAGAACCAGGAAGCCCTGAGCACCCTGCACACGCCGCTGGCCGAGGGGCCGTGGCGCACGCTGCTGCTGGTGTTCTTCGCCTCGGCCATCGTGATGCCGCACATGTTCCACATGACCTTCACCGAAAACCTCAACCCGCGCGCACTGCTCAGCGCCAGCTGGGGCCTGCCGCTGTTCCTGCTGCCGATGAGCCTGGCGGTGCCGCCGATCCTCTGGGCCGGTCTGCACCTGGGTGCCTCGACCAACCCGGAATACTTCACCCTCGGCCTGGGCATTTCGGTGGACAGCCCGGCCCTGGCGCTGACCGCCTTCATCGGCGGCATCTCCGCCGCCAGCGGCCTGATCATCGTGATGACCCTGGCGCTCTCGGGCATGGTGCTCAACCACCTGGTGCTGCCGCTCTACCAGCCGCCGGCCGAAGGCAACATCTACCGCTGGCTGAAGTGGACCCGGCGCGCGCTGATCGCCGCGATCATCATGGCCGGCTATGCCTTCTACCTGCTGCTGGGCGCCGAGCAGGACCTGTCGAACTTAGGGATAGTCTCCTTCGTCGCCACCCTGCAATTCCTCCCCGGCGCGCTGGCCGTGCTCTACTGGCCGACCGCCAACCGCCGCGGCTTCATCGCCGGCCTGGTCGCCGGCATGCTGGTGTGGGGCGTGACCATGCTCACACCGCTGATCGCGAACCTGCAGAGCATCTACGTACCGCTGTTCGATTCGCTCTACGTGCTCGACGACACCACCTGGCACCTCGCGGCGCTGGCCTCATTGGCCGCCAACGTGCTGGTGTTCACCCTGGTCTCTCTGTTCACCGAGGCCAGCGACGAGGAAAAGGGCGCCGCCGAAGCCTGCGCCGTGGATAACGTGCGCCGCCCGCAACGCCGCGAGCTGATCGCCGTCTCTCCGCAGGAGTTCGCCAGCCAGCTGTCCAAGCCGTTGGGCGCCAAGACCGCCCAGCGCGAAGTGGAGCAGGCCCTGCGCGACCTGCACCTGCCGTTCGACGAGCGCCGTCCCTATGCCCTGCGCCGCCTGCGCGACCGCATCGAGGCCAACCTCTCCGGCCTGATGGGCCCGAGCGTGGCCCAGGACATGGTGGAAACCTTCCTGCCCTATAAAGCCAGCAGTGAAAGCTACGTCACCGAGGACATCCACTTCATCGAGAGCCGCCTGGAGGACTACCACTCCCGGCTCACCGGCCTTGCCGCCGAACTCGATACCCTGCGCCGCTATCACCGCCAGACCCTGCAGGACCTGCCCATGGGCGTGTGCTCGCTGGCCAAGGACCAGGAAATCCTCATGTGGAACCGCGCCATCGAAGACCTCACCGGGGTCAGCGCGCAGCGCGTGGTCGGCTCGCGCCTGGCCGCCCTGCCCGAGCCCTGGAAGGGCCTGCTGGAAGGCTTCATCGAGGCGCCGGACGAACACCTGCACAAGCAGCGCCTGTCCATCGAGGGGCAGACTCGCTGGCTGAACCTGCACAAGGCGGCGATCGAGGAGCCATTGGCGCCCGGTAACAGCGGCCTGGTACTGCTGGTGGAAGACCTCACCGAAACCCAATCCCTGGAAGACAAGCTGATCCATTCCGAGCGCCTGGCCTCCATCGGCCGCCTCGCCGCCGGCGTCGCCCACGAGATCGGCAACCCGATCACCGGCATCGCCTGCCTCGCGCAGAACCTGCGCGAAGAGCGCGAGGGCGACAGCGAGCTGACCGAAATCAGCGGACAGATCCTCGAACAGACCAAGCGCGTGTCACGCATCGTGCAGTCGCTGATGAGCTTCGCCCACGCTGGCGGCAAGCAGGTGGCTGCCGAGCCGGTGTGCCTGGCCGACGTCGCCCAGGAAGCCATTGGCCTGCTATCGCTGAACAAGCGCAGCGTCGACGTTCAATTCTTCAACCTCTGCGATCCGGCGCATTGGGTCGAAGGCGACTCCCAGCGCCTGGCCCAGGTCCTGATCAACCTGCTCTCCAACGCCCGCGACGCCTCGCCGCCCAACGGCGCGATCCGCGTACGCACCGAGGCTCAGGAGCAAACCATCGACCTGATCGTCGAGGACGAAGGCAGCGGAATTCCCAAGTCGATCATCGAGCGCCTGTTCGAACCCTTCTTCACGACCAAGGACCCCGGCAAGGGGACCGGCCTGGGCCTCGCGCTGGTCTATTCGATCGTGGAAGAGCATTATGGGCAAATCACCATAGACAGCCCGGCTGACCCCGAACGCGAATGCGGTACCCGCATCAGCGTCACTTTGCCGCGGCATCCTGGCCCGACGGCCGAGCAGTAAACGAGCACGTCGAGAGAGCTGAATACATGGCACATATCCTCATCGTCGAAGACGAAACCATCATCCGTTCCGCCCTGCGACGGCTGCTCGAACGGAACCAGTACCAGGTCAGCGAAGCTGGCTCCGTGCAGGAGGCCCAGGAGCGTTACAGCATTCCGTCGTTCGACATGATCGTCAGCGACCTGCGCCTGCCCGGCGCACCGGGCACCGAACTGATCAAGCTGGCCCAGGGCACCCCGGTGCTGATCATGACCAGCTACGCCAGCCTGCGCTCGGCGGTGGACTCGATGAAGATGGGCGCGGTGGACTACATCGCCAAGCCCTTCGACCACGACGAAATGCTCCAGGCCGTGGCGCGCATCCTCAAGGACCGCCAGGAGAACCGTAACGCCCCTGCCGAAGCCCGCGGTAACGCCAAGGCCGCAGAACGTAGCAGCGGTAACACCGCCCCGGCGGATGGCGAGATCGGCATCATCGGCTCCTGCCCGCCCATGCAGGAGCTGTACACCAAGATCCGCAAGGTCGCGCCCACCGATTCGAATGTGCTGATCCAGGGCGAGTCCGGTACCGGCAAGGAACTGGTCGCCCGCGCCCTGCATAATCTGTCCAAGCGCACCAAGGCACCGCTGATCTCGGTGAACTGCGCGGCGATCCCGGAAACCCTGATCGAATCCGAACTGTTCGGCCATGAGAAGGGCGCGTTCACCGGCGCCAGCGCGGGCCGCGCGGGTCTGGTGGAAGCCGCCGACGGTGGCACGCTGTTCCTCGACGAGATCGGTGAGCTGCCGCTCGAAGCCCAGGCGCGCCTGCTGCGCGTGCTGCAGGAAGGCGAGATCCGTCGCGTGGGTTCGGTGCAGTCGCAGAAGGTGGACGTGCGACTGATCGCAGCCACCCACCGCGACCTGAAGATGCTGGCCAAGACCGGCCAGTTCCGCGAAGACCTTTATTACCGCCTGCACGTCATCTCGCTGAAGCTGCCGCCGCTGCGCGAGCGTGGCGCGGACGTCATGGAGATCGCCCGCTCCTTCCTGGCGCGCCAGTGCTCGCAGATGGGGCGCCCGGCGCTGAGCTTCTCCCACGAGGCCGAACAGGCCATCCGTCACTACCCGTGGCCGGGTAACGTGCGCGAACTGGAGAACGCCATCGAGCGCGCGGTGATCCTCAGCGAAGGCCTGGAGATTCCCGCCGACCTGCTGGGCATCGACATCGAGCTGGACGATCTGGAAGACGACTTCGCAGAAGAGCTCGACGCCCGCCCGACCAACGGCAACGCCAGCAACCACGAGCCCACCGAGGATCTGTCGCTGGAAGACTACTTCCAGCACTTCGTCCTCGAGCACCAGGATCACATGACCGAAACCGAGCTGGCCCGCAAGCTGGGCATCAGCCGCAAATGCCTGTGGGAACGTCGCCAGCGCCTGGGCATCCCGCGCCGCAAATCCGGTGCTTCGGCCGACTCGTAGGACGTTTCACACTGTTACCGGAGACATGCTCCGTAACAAAAGCCGGGTTCATCGGTAACGGAAACCCGGCTTTTTTGTGCCTGTCGCTCAGAGGGCAATCCTCGCAAACCATTGAAAAATAAGGATTTGCAAAAGTTGGCACGGCATCTGCTTTGTTATTGGCACAACAACAATAACAAGCACGACAACTCAAAATAAGAACAAGACGAAACGACTCCAGCACAACAAAAACAAAATCGCGGAGGCGCAGCTAACTGATTCTTTTGGAGAAGAGTAGCCGTCGGGACCAGTCCCGCAACCAGTCAGAGAAGAATAAAACTGCTTGAAGGCAGCACGAGGACTGGTTGGATCGCAAGATCATCGCTTACTCAGCGACCAAAGCAATCCGTTTGCTATTGGATCCCCTCATGGGGAGCATCCCCGAAGCAACTGGCTTCGAGGGACGGGTCAACAAACAAAAACAACAAGCCCGGCATCATAATAAAAACAAAGCACGCACCTATTTGGGGGGGAGCCTCGGCTCCCCCAGTAGCTTTCGCTACACCCTCTCCCCTTTCCCCCGCAAGTCCTTTTTTCCTCTTTTCTTCATCATCCCACCCCACGATGCTAGAATCGCCGCGGCGCAGACGGCACCCGATTTGCTGCCATTTGTTTCCAGGCAGCAGAATACGCCCGGCATCCGCTCGAAACGCCCAGGCTACAGGGCTGACCGGAACCTGCGTTGGCTACCCCCACATTCATTCCCCGATAGTGCACACATGCTGAAAAAGCTGATCCAGTCCATCCGATCCCCACTGCGCCGTCCGCGCGCCGTCCGCACTACCCCGGAAGTCATTGGCAACCATCAGCATTCGTTGCGGCGGGATCAGTTCAGCAGGAACGCGGTGAATGTCGTGGAGCGCCTGACCAAGGCCGGCTACCAGGCCTACATCGTCGGCGGCGGTGTACGCGACCCGCTGCTGGGCATTGCGCCGAAGGACTTCGACGTCGCCACCAGCGCAACCCCCGAGCAGGTTCGCGCGGAGTTCCGCAACGCGCGGGTAATCGGCCGCCGCTTCAAGCTGGTCCATGTCCACTTCGGTCGCGAGATCATCGAGGTCGCGACCTTCCGCGCCAACCATCCGCAGACCGATGACGATGCCGACAGCGCCCACGCCTCGCGCAACGAAGCCGGCCGCATCCTGCGCGACAACGTGTACGGCACGCTGGAGGATGACGCGCAACGCCGTGACTTCACCATCAACGCCCTGTATTTCGACGTCACCGGCGAGCGCATCCTCGACTACGCCCACGGCGTGCATGACATTCGCAACCGCCTGGTGCGCCTGATCGGCGACCCGGAGCAACGTTACCTCGAAGACCCGGTGCGCATGCTGCGTGCCGTGCGCTTCGCCGCCAAGCTGGGCTTCGAGATCGAGAAGCACAGCGCCGCGCCGATCCGCCGCCTGGCCCATCTACTCAACGAAATCCCGTCGGCGCGCCTGTTCGACGAGGTACTCAAGCTGTTCCTGAGTGGCAAGGCCGAACGTACCTTCGAACTGCTCAACGAGTACGACCTGTTCGCACCGTTGTTCCCGGCCAGCGCCAAGGCTCTCAAAGAGAACCCCGAATACGCCGGCAAGCTGATGCGCCAGGCACTGGCCAACACTGACGAACGCATCCGTCAGGGCAAGCCGGTCACCCCGGCCTTCCTGTTCGCCGCGCTGCTCTGGCCCGCCCTGCCAGCACGTGCCCTGAAGCTGCAGGAGCGCGGCATGCCGCCGATCCCGGCGATGCAGGAAGCCGCCCACGAGTTGATCATCGAACAGTGCAAGCGCACGGCGGTACCCAAGCGCTTCACCATCCCGATCCGGGAGATCTGGGACATGCAGGAACGCCTGCCACGTCGCCAGGGCAAGAAAGCCGACCTGCTGCTGGAAAACCCGCGCTTCCGCGCCGGCTACGACTTCCTCCTGCTGCGCGAGAGCGCCGGCGAGGAAACCGGCGGCCTGGGCGACTGGTGGACCGACTACCAGGATGCCAGCGATGGCGAGCGCCGCGGGATGATCCGCGATCTCTCCAGCCAGGAAGAAAGCAGCGGCGCGCCGCGTAAGCGCCGCCGTGGCGGAGCCAACCGCCGCCGCCGCGGTCCGCGTAACGGCGGTGAAGGCACCGGTAACGAATGAGCGAGCGCGTCTACATCGGACTCGGCAGTAACCTCGCCGAGCCGCGCCAGCAACTCGAGGCGGCGCTGAACGCCCTTCAGCAGTTGCCAGCGACCTCGCTGGCCGGCATCTCGCCCCTCTACGCCAGCGACCCGCTGGGCCCGCCGGACCAGCCGCGCTACGTCAATGCCGTGGCGGCGCTGGACACCGAACTGGAACCGCTGGCGCTGCTCGATGCCTTGCAAGCCATCGAGTTGGAGCAAGGCCGTGTGCGCAAAGACGAACGCTGGGGCCCGCGCACGCTCGACCTCGACATCCTGCTGTTCGGCGACCGCCTGATCGACGAGCCTCGCCTGCAGGTACCGCACTACCACATGCACGCCCGCGCCTTCGTGCTCTACCCGCTGGCGGACCTCGCCCCGCAGCTGCAGTTGCCCAACGGCCGGACCTTGCCTGATCTGCTGGCCGCCTGTCCGTTCTCCGGGCTGGAGCGGCTGTCCTGAGGCATCCTGCGCCCCATGTGGGGCACAGTGGCAGTAACGCCGTAACAGTCCGGTAACACCCGCAATTGACTTCGGTCCGCCCCATCCGGACTATAGGTGCCCGTTTGCCCCTGCCCGGCGCAGAACTGAGGACACTTTCATGCCTGATGTCACCCTGACCACCCTGCAAGGTCTCAAGCAAAGCGGCGAGAAGATCGCAATGCTGACCGCCTACGACGCCACGTTCGCGCACGTTGCCAGCCAGGCCGGCGCCGACGTGCTGTTGATCGGTGACTCCCTGGGCATGGTGCTGCAAGGACACGACAGCACGCTCCCGGTCACCACCCAGGACATGGCCTACCACACCGCCGCCGTGAAGCGCGGCAACAAGGGTTCGCTGATCCTGACCGACCTGCCGTTCGAATCGGGAACCTCCCTGGACCGTCTGCTGCGCGATTCGGTAACGGTCATGCAGGCCGGCGCCCACATGGTCAAGCTCGAAGGCGGCGCCTGGCTTGCCGAGCCGATCGTGCGACTGGCACAGCTCGGCATTCCGGTGTGCGCGCACCTGGGCCTGACCCCGCAGTCGGTCAATCTGTTCGGCGGTTTCAAGGTCCAGGGCCGCCAGGAAAACCAGGCCCGTCAGCTGCGCGCCGACGCCATCGCCCTGGAGCAGGCCGGTGCCGCGATGCTGCTGCTGGAGTGCGTCCCCTCGGCGCTGGCCCAGGAGATCAGCGAAGCGGTGAAAATCCCGGTGATCGGCATCGGCGCCGGTGCCGGCACCGACGGCCAGGTCCTGGTGATGCACGACATGCTCGGCCTGTCGCTGACCGGCCGAGCGCCGAAGTTCGTGAAGAACTTCATGGAAGGCCAGCCGGATATCGCTTCGGCCATGGTCGCCTACGTCAAGGCCGTGAAAGACGGCTCCTTCCCCGGCCCGGAACACGGATTCGCCTCATGAACACGGTAAAGACAGTCCGCGAGCTGCGCGCCGCGGTGGCCCGCGCCCGCAGCGAAGGCAAGCGCATCGCGCTGGTCCCGACCATGGGCAACCTGCACGCCGGCCACGCCGCGCTGGTGACCAAAGCCAGCCAGCGCGCCGATTTCGTCGTCGCCAGCATCTTCGTCAACCCGCTGCAGTTCGGCCCCAGCGAAGACCTGGACAAGTACCCGCGCACCCTCGCCGCAGACCAGGAGAGGCTGCTCAATGCCGGCTGCCACCTGCTCTTTGCGCCGACCGTCGAGGAGATGTACCCCGACGGCATGGACGGCCAGACCCGCCTACACGTGACCGGCGTCTCGGAAGGCCTGTGCGGCGGCAGCCGTCCGGGCCACTTCGATGGCGTCGCCACCGTGGTGTGCAAGCTGTTCAACATGGTCCAGCCGGACATGGCGCTGTTCGGCGAGAAGGACTTCCAACAGCTGGCGGTGATCCGCAAGCTGGTGCGCGATCTCAACCTGCCGGTGCAGATCTTCGGCGAACCGACCGTGCGCGCCGAAGACGGCCTGGCGCTGTCCTCGCGCAATGGCTACCTGAGCGAAGACCAGCGTGCTACTGCACCGGTGCTCTACCGCACCCTGAAGCAGCTCGCCGAGCAGGTTCGCGGCGGCGCGCGTGATTACGCGGCGCTGCTCGCCGAAGGGCGCCAGCAGATCGAGCAGGCAGGCCTGCGCATCGACTACCTGGAAATCCGCGAGTCGGCCGGGCTGCGTCCGGCAACGGGAGAGGATCGTCAGCTGGTGATATTGGTGGCCGCTTTCCTCGGCACCACTCGCCTGATCGACAATCTCGCCTTCCACATCGACTGAATCCCCGCCCGAATACCGAAAAATTCGCCTCAAGACCGCGTCAGCCGCGGCCTTGAGCGCTTTCCGGTGCTCGGGCATACTCGCACCGCACTCCCGTCCCCAGAAAAAGAGGAGCCATGCCATGCAGAGCATCATGCTCAAAGCCAAACTGCACCGCGCCGAAGTCACCCACGCCGTGCTCGACTATGAAGGCTCCTGCGCCATCGATGGCGAATGGCTCGATCTCGCGGGAATCCGCGAGTACGAACAGATCCAGATCTACAACGTCGACAACGGCGAACGCTTCACCACCTATGCCATCCGTGGCGAGGAAGGCTCGCGAATGATTTCGGTCAACGGCGCCGCCGCTCACAAGGCCAAGGTGGGTGACCGGGTGATCATCTGCGCGTACGCTCAGTTCAGCGACGCCGAGTTGGAAGGCTACAAGCCGCGCATGCTGTACATGGCGCCCGGCAACGAACTCAGCCACACCAGCAACGCCATCCCGGTTCAGCTCGCCTGACCCAGAAAAGCCCGGAACCTCCGGGCTTCTTTCTAGGTCGAGAGCACAGGTTCAAAACACGCACGTCACACCCCGAAGGTACGTCATGGAACACCACCTCACCCCGCTGGACGCCACCCGACTGGCGAGTTGGCAGGCATTGGCCGCCCACCGTCAGGACCTGCAGCACTTCACCATGCGTGAAGCCTTCGCCCAGGACCCGGAGCGATTCAAGCGTTTCTCCCTCAGCGCCTGCGGCCTGTTCCTCGACTTCTCGAAGAACCTGATCCGCCAGGACACCCTCGAGTTGCTGGTCAAGCTCGCGGAAGAGGCCAAGCTGGGCGAGGCCATCGAGTCGATGTTCCGCGGTGAGGTGATCAACGCCTCCGAGCGGCGCCCGGTGCTGCACACCGCGCTGCGCCGTCCCATCGGCGACAAGGTGATGGTGGACGGCAAGGACGTGATGCCCGAGGTGCACCGCGTACTGCACCAGATGACCGAGCTGGTTGCCGCCGTGCACAACGGCCTGTGGCGCGGTTACACCGAGAAGCCGATCACCGACGTGGTGAACATCGGCATCGGCGGCTCCTTCCTCGGCCCGCAGCTGGTGTCCGAAGCCCTGCTGCCGTTCGCCCAGAAGGGCGTGCGCTGCCACTACCTGGCAAACATCGACGGCAGCGAATTCCGTGAGATGACCGCCAGGCTCAACGCCGAGACGACCCTGTTCATCGTCTCGTCGAAGTCCTTCAGTACCCTGGAAACCCTGAAGAACGCCCAGGCCGCCCGCGCCTGGTACCTGGCCCAGGGTGGCAGCGAATCGGAGCTGTACCGCCACTTCATCGCCGTTTCCAGCAACAAGGAAGCGGCAACTGCCTTCGGTATCCGCGCCGAAAACATCTTCCCCATGTGGGACTGGGTCGGCGGTCGCTACTCGCTGTGGTCGGCCATCGGCCTGCCGATTGCCATGTCGGTGGGGATCAACAACTTCAAGGAACTGCTGTCCGGCGCCTACAACATGGACCAGCACTTCCTCACCGCGCCGTTCGAGAAGAATATCCCGGTGCTGCTGGGCTTGCTGGGCGTGTGGTACGGCGACTTCTGGGGCGCGCGCAGCCACGCGATCCTGCCCTACGACTACTACCTGCGGAACATCACCGACCACCTGCAGCAGCTGGACATGGAATCCAACGGCAAGAGCGTGCGCCAGGACGGCACTCCGGTCTCCGCCGGCACCGGCCCGGTGATCTGGGGCGGCGTGGGCTGCAACGGCCAGCACGCCTACCACCAGCTGCTGCACCAGGGCACCCACCTGATTCCGGCGGACTTCATCGTCCCGGTGTCCAGCTACAACCCCGTCGCCGACCATCACCAGTGGCTGTACGCCAACTGCCTGTCGCAGAGCCAGGCCCTGATGACGGGCAAGAGCCGCGCCGAAGCCGAAGCCGAGCTGCGCGCCAAGGGCCTGGACGAAGCAGAGGTGCAACGTCTGGCGCCGCACAAGGTGATCCCGGGCAATCGCCCGAGCAACACCCTGGTGATGGAGCGCATCAGTGCCCGCCGCCTGGGCGCGCTGATCGCCATGTACGAGCACAAGGTCTACGTGCAGAGCATCCTCTGGGGCATCAACGCCTTCGACCAGTGGGGCGTGGAGTTGGGCAAGGAGCTGGGCAAGGCGATCTACGGCCGCCTGGTGGGCAGCGAGGAAAGTGCTGCCGAGGACGCATCCACCCAAGGCCTGATCGACTTTTTCCGCGGTCGTCACCGCGGCTGAGGCCAGAGTGGACGGATGCGCACCGCGCATCCGTCCCAGCTCATCGGCAAAAGCGCTGCCGGTATTCTCCGGGCGTTACGCCCAGAGCCTGTACGAAGGCGCGTCGCAGGTTGTACTCGCTGCCGAAACCCGTGTGCTGCGCCACACGCTTGAGCGAAGACTCTCCACCCTCCAGCAATTTGCTGGCCTTTTCCAGACGCAACTGCAGCAGCAGCTTGGCCGGCGTCATGCCCATCTCCGCCTGGCAATGCCGGTGCAGGGTCCGCGTCGACATCGCCATTTGCGCGGCCATCGCGTCCACGTCCAGCGCCTGCGCGAGCCTTTTCCGCAGCCATGCCACCAGTTGCTCCATCTGCCCGTCCGGCGGAGCCTGTTGGGCCAGCAACTCCGCACTGAACTGACGTTGTCCGCCGGGACGCCGCAGATACATCACCAGCCCTCGCGCAACCTTCAGTGACAGCTCGCGACCGTGATCCTCTTCCACCAGGTTCAGGCACAGGTCCATGCCGGCGGTTACCCCGGCGGAGCTGAAGAACGGGCCATCACGCACGAACAAGGCGTCGTGCATCACCTGCAGACGGGGGAACAGGCGTTGCAGCAACTCGGCGTAGCGCCAGTGAGTGACCACCGTGCGTTCGTCCAGCAAGCCGGCCTGTGCCAGCAGGAAGGCGCCCGTGCACACCGACCCGCAACGCGCGGCCAGGGGCGCCGCCTGCGCCAGCCAGCGGGCGATGTCCCCTCGCTGCATGGCCGACTGCACGCCGTAACCGCCGGCGACCAGTAGCGTGCAACCTGATGCATCCGCCGGGTCAGGCAGCGGCAAAGTGGCCAGTTCCAGGCCGGTGCTGGAACGTACCAATCCGCCGTCAGGTGAAAGGGCCTGCAGACGATAAGCCGGTCGTGCGACCGGCAGAAGGTGTTCATCCACTGCGGCGAACACGTCCGCCGGCCCCGTGGCATCCAGCAACTGGAAGTCGGGAAAGACCAGTAACAGCACAGGGTGAGGAACACTCATCCGGGCAATCTCCAGGAAGGCGATTGGCAGATATTCACTCATTGCTGTTATAAGTGACAGATTCACTCCGGGCAAGCTGAAAGTCCCGACCTGGAGATCGCCATGCGCACCCACCCTTTCGTGCTCATCGTCCTGTTGATCATCACGGCCCTGGCAGAAGCTGGCGAAGCCTCGCTGCCGCCGTATCAACCGCGCTTCGGCCGAGAGCGGCCGGTGATCGCCGTGGTAGCCCAGAACCGCATGACCGAACTGGTCGACTATGTGATACCGCTCGGCGTGCTGCGCCGCTCCGCTGTGGCGGAGGTCCAGGCGCTGGCGACCGAACCCGGCCCGGTTCAACTGGCCCCGGCGCTGAAAATGCAGCCGCAGGCCACCCTCGAGGACTTCAGGCGACGGTATCCCCAAGGCGCAGACTACGTAGTAGTGCCCGCCGTGCACGACAGCGAAGACCCCGCCCTTGTCGGCTTCATCCGCGAGCAGGCAACGAAGGGCGCGATTGTGATCGGCGTCTGCGATGGCGTGCTGGTGCTGGGCCACGCCGGTCTGCTGCACGATCGGCGCGCCACCGGGCACTGGTATTCGCGCGGCCAGCGCCAGGCCGACTTTCCCGATGCGATCTGGCTGGAGAACCGCCGCTACGTGGTCGACGGTAATCTCATGACGACCGCCGGCGTCACCGCCGCCCTGCCCGCCTCCCTGGCGCTGGTGGAAGCCATCGCTGGAACAGCGAGGGCCACGGAACTGGCGCAGGATCTGGGGGTGCCGGAGTGGTCGCCACGGCACGACAGCCAGCATTTCACCCTGGGCGCCAGCGGCTACCTGACCGCCGCTGGCAACTACCTCGCGTTCTGGCGCCACGACACCTTCACCGTGGTGCTGCAACCGGGCTTCGACGAAATCAGCCTGGCACTGAACGTGGATGCCTGGGCGCGCACCTTCCGCACCAAGGTGAAAGCGAAGGCCCAGCACCCGGTCACCAGCACTGGCGGCCTGCTGTTCCTCCCTGACGAGGCGGCAGGCCAGCCGGAACTGCCGCAGTCGTCCGGCAGCGCCATCCTCGGCCTGGAGGAGGCTCTCTCCGCCATCGCCAGCCGCTATGGCGAGCCGACCCGGCGACTGGTCGCCGCCCAGCTCGAATACCGTTCGCCTGAACGATCTGCCCGGCAGGCGCGTCGAAACAGCATGGACAACCCTTGAACCCGCCAGGCCTTGGATGCACCCTTGTGGGCATCTCGCCTAACACAACAACAAGGATTCCCCATGTACGAGATCAGCCTTCACCCCGTCCCGGAGGCCGTACGCCAGCGTGCCTACCTCGACAACGACGCCTACCAGCGCCTGTATCGACAGTCGGTGGACCATCCGGAAGCCTTCTGGGGCGAGCAGGCCAAGGCCTTCCTCGACTGGTTCAAGCCCTGGACCTCGGTCCACCACGGCGACCTCGCCCGTGGCCAGGCCAGTTGGTTCAAGGGTGGCCAGCTCAACGTCACCTACAACTGCATCGACCGCCACCTGGAGCCCCGTGGCGAACAGGTCGCGATCATATGGGAAGGCGACAACCCGGCTGAGTCCGCGCAGATCACCTATCGCAAGCTGCACAGTCATGTCTGCCGCCTGGCCAACGTGCTCAAGAGCCGTGGCGTGGAGAAAGGCGACCGGGTGTGCATCTACATGCCGATGATTCCCGAGGCCGCCTACGCGATGCTGGCCTGCGCGCGGATTGGCGCAATCCACTCGGTGGTGTTCGGCGGTTTCTCCCCCGATGCCCTGCGCGACCGCATCCTCGATGCCGACTGCCGTGTCGTGATCACCGCCGACGAAGGCGTACGCGGCGGCAAGTACATCCCGCTCAAGCAGAACGTGGAAAAGGCCCTGAAGGACTGCCCGAACGTCTCCAGCGTGGTGGTGGTCGAGCGCACCCAGGGTGAAATTCCGTGGGTCGAAGGCCGCGACATCTGGTACCACGAGGCCCTGCGCGGCGCCAGCGAAGACTGCGCGCCGGAACCGATGGACGCGGAGGACCCGCTGTTCATCCTCTACACCTCCGGCTCCACCGGCAAACCCAAGGGCGTGCTGCACACCACCGGCGGCTACCTGTTGGGCGCGGCGATGACCCACAAGTACGTGTTCGACTACCACGACGGCGACATCTACTGGTGCACCGCAGACGTCGGCTGGGTCACCGGCCACAGCTACATCGTCTACGGCCCGCTGGCCAACGGCGCCACCACCCTGATGTTCGAGGGCGTGCCCAACTACCCGGACGCCTCGCGTTTCTGGCAGGTGATCGACAAGCACCAGGTGAACATCTTCTACACCGCCCCCACCGCCATCCGCGCCCTGATGCGCGAAGGCGAGGCGCCGGTCAGGAAGACCTCGCGCAGCAGCCTGCGCCTGCTCGGCTCGGTGGGCGAGCCGATCAACCCGGAAGCCTGGGAGTGGTACTACCACGTGGTCGGCGAAACCCGTTGCCCGATCGTCGACACCTGGTGGCAAACCGAGACCGGCTGCATCCTGATCACCCCGCTGCCCGGCGCCACGGCGCTCAAGCCCGGCTCGGCGACCCGTCCGTTCTTCGGCGTGCAGCCGGTTCTGCTGGATGAACAGGGCAAGGAAATCGACGGTCCCGGCTCCGGCGTGCTGGCCATCAAAGCCAGCTGGCCGAGCCAGATCCGCAGCGTCTATGGCGACCACCAGCGGATGATCGATACCTACTTCAAGCCCTACCCCGGCTACTACTTCACCGGCGACGGCGCGCGCCGCGACGAGGACGGCTACTACTGGATCACCGGCCGCGTGGACGACGTGATCAACGTCTCCGGCCACCGCATCGGCACCGCCGAGGTGGAAAGCGCACTGGTGCTGCACGACTCGGTGGCCGAGGCGGCGGTGGTCGGCTATCCCCATGACCTCAAGGGCCAGGGCATCTACGCCTTCGTCACGCCGATGAATGGCATCCAGCCCAGCGACGCGCTCAAGCAGGAGTTGCTGTCGCTGGTGAGCAAGGAAATCGGCAGCTTCGCCAAGCCGGAGATGATCCAGTGGGCACCGGGCCTGCCGAAGACCCGCTCGGGCAAGATCATGCGCCGCATCCTGCGCAAGATCGCCTGCAACGAACTGGAAAACCTCGGCGACACCTCCACGCTGGCCGACCCGAGCGTGGTGCAAGGCCTGATCGACAACCGCCTGAATCGTTGATCCGACTTCAGGCCTCGGGCGCAAGGTGTTAGGTTTGATTCACAGACCTGACGTCCTTGCCCCGAGGCCTGTTCAGCGCAATGGAAACCGTTCGCCGTCATATCGAAAGCCAGGTGCTCAGCCTGACTGGCCTCGCCCTGGGCGGGGTCGACTTCGAATCGCCCAAGGGCGATCCGGGCCTGTTCGGTCCGGACTCGATCTGCTGGAAAGTCCACGGCGACTTCAGCTCGATGCTGATTGGCGGCATCACCGCCTTGCTCCTGCAGATGCTGCATCCCGGCGCACTGGGTGGCGTCTGGGATCATTCCAACTTCCGCACCGACATGCTCGGCCGCCTGCGCCGCACCGGACAGTTCATCTCCACCACCACTTATGGTTCACGGGCGGACGCGGACAGACTCATCGAACGCGTACGTCGCATCCACGACAACGTCCATGGCACGCTCCCCGACGGCACCCACTATTCGGCCAACGATCCTGACCTGCTCACCTGGGTACACGTGGCCGAAGTCAGCAGCTTCCTCGCCTCTCACCTGCGCTATCTGAATCCAGACCTGTCATCGGCAGAACAGGATCGCTATTACGACGAGATCGCTCTGGTGGCCGAGCGCCTGGGCGCACGCAACGTACCCCGCTCACGCCAACAGGTGACCGACTACCTGCAAAGCGTGCGCCCGCAGTTGCGCTATGACGAGCGCACCCGGGAAGTCGTGCAGGTCCTGTTCAACGCGCCCGCGCCCAGCTTCCTGGCCAAGCCTTTCGGTGTCCTGATGATGCGCGCCGGCGTCGACCTGTTGCCGGAGTGGGCTGCCGACCAACTCAACCTGAGCCTGGGCAACCTGCAACGCCAGCTGATCCGCTCCAGCGTAAAACGCAGCGTGCCGCTGCTGCGCTGGGCGGTACGCAATGGCTCGTTGCACCGCGCCCGCCGGCGCATGGGACTGCCCCCGCTGCGCTGATTTCCGGATATTCATGGGCAGAGTTCCTATTGCACAGCAAGTCTCTGCTCCCGCGCGCCGAGGCGGGGTATCGATAGTTGATTCCGAGCAAGCTTTTTGTTGTATGCCTAGGATTTTTCCGTGGGACGCTGAACATTTGGGCTATCTTCATGCTCAATTCGCAGAAATGGCCACACTCAGGGAGTGACATATGAAGAAGCGTGTCGTGCTGATCGAAGATCACCCAGCGATGCGTTTGGCGATCCGCTCGTTACTCGGGCAGGACTCGCAGTTCGAAGTCGTTCGCGAAGCCGCCGACGGTCATGGTGGCCTCGACGCAGTGCGCAAGGAACGCCCGGACCTTGTAATTCTCGACCTCAACCTGCCGGGCATGGATGGGCTCGATCTGCTCGCGCGCATTCACATCTTCGACGAGAACATCCGCCTGCTGGTGCTCAGCTCCCAGGACGAGCGGCTGTATTCGAGCAAGGTGGAAGCTGCGGGAGCGCACGGTTTCGTCAGCAAGAACAACGACACCAGCGCCATTCTCAACGCAGCGCGCATGCTGGTCTCCGGCTACCGCTGCTTCCCGGAAAAGTCGCTCAACATCGCCAGCCATACCGACCCCGTCGCCAGCCTCACACCACGCGAGCTGGTCGTATTGCGCAGCCTGGTGCGCGGCATGAGCAACAAGGACATCGCCGAGGAGCTGTTCCTCAGCCAGAAGACCGTCAGCACCTACAAGACCCGCATCCTGGAAAAGCTCAACCTGGAAAGCGTGGTGGACCTGGTGGAGTTCGCCCGCACCCATCGCCTCAATGACTGATTCGCGCGCGAACAACGCCCGGTAGGGCATTCGTGTGATCGCAAACGCTCAGCCGTGCCATACTTCAACGGCACGTCACGACGGAAACGACACCCGCCATGCCCAAAGGATTGATACGCGCAATCGGCGCACTGTTACTGCTGTTCCTCTTCTACTGCCTGCTGGGCTTCCTGATCCTTCCCGGGGTCGCCCTGCGCGTGGTCAATCAGCAGCTTGCCCAGTATGCGAACGTTCCGGCGCGCCTTGAGCGCATCGAACTCAACCCGTTCAGCCTCGAGCTGACCCTGTGGGGACTGCATCTGGGCAAGGACGGCGAAGAGCAGGTGCGCTTCGAACGCCTGTACGCCAACCTCGAAGTCGACAGCCTGTGGAAGCGCCACATGCATCTCGCCGACGTCGAGCTGGATGCGCCGCACACGGAACTGCTGTTCGCCGAGAATGGCACGCTGAACCTGACCCAGCTGTTCAAGCTGCCACCCAGTCAGCCGACTCCGCCGCAGGCGGAGCCCAGCAAACCTTTCCCGCTGCGGATCGACCGTATCCGCCTGGCCAAGGGCAGCCTGCACTTCCTGGATCGCCGCCCGAGCGAGCCGGTGGAGTTCCTCTTCGACCCGATGGGCTTCGAGCTGAGCAACCTCAGTACGCTGCCTGAAGATGGCGCCAAGATGACCCTCGCAGCCATAGGGCCCCACGGCGGCAAGGTCGACTGGCAAGGCGACCTGAGCCTGGTACCGCTGACCTCCAAGGGCACCCTGTCGCTTCAGGGTGTCCCCCTCAAGGCTTGGTGGCCCTATGTACGTGACAACGCGCCACTGAACCTGGACAGCGGCATCCTCGGCGTCTCCTCCGACTATCACCTGGACCTCTCCAAGGGCACCCAGCTGCTGCTCGGCAAGACTGCGCTGAACGTGCGCGAACTCAGCCTGAAATCGCCCGACGGCAAGCCGCTGGCCAAACTGGCCAGCCTGGACGTCGGCGAGACCAGCCTGGACCTGGCCAAGCGCGAGGTCATGGTGGGCCAGATCCGCAGCCAGGGGCTGGAAGCCTGGGCCGCACGGGAAAAGGACGGGCAACTGGATTGGCAAAAACTCTTCGCCGACTTCCACCCCTACAAGCGCCCGCAAGAGCCTGCTCCCCAGACCGAAACAGCGCCGCCACCTCAGAGCCCCGAGCAGCCCGCAACTGCCAAGGCGGCTACACCCAGCGCAGAAAAGCCTGAAAAGAACTCAGCCCAGGCGCCCGAAAAGACCACGCCGCCTGCCGCACAAACGGCGCAGGCGCCCGCGCCAACGCCTGCCGCTCCTACCAAGCCGGCTCCTGCTGCCGAACCGGAGAAGGCCTGGCACGTGGTGCTGCGCGATACCCAATTGCGTGGCTACAAGGCCCACCTGGCCGACCGCGCGCCAGCCAAGCCAGTTGCACTGGAAATCGGCCCGCTGGATCTGGACCTGCAGAACCTCGATAGCCAGCTCACCTCCCCCCTGCAGCTCAGGCTCAAAACCGGTCTGGGCCAGCACGGGCAGATCGAGGCCAGCGGCCAGGTCAACCTCAGCCCGGTCAATGCCAAGCTGAAAGTCGCCACCCGCGACATCGACCTGCGCGTCGCCCAGGCCTATATCGATCCGTTCATTCGCCTGGAATTGCGCAGTGGCTTCCTCGCCAGCGACCTCAATGTCGACCTGAAGAGCACCGAACCACTCGCCTTCGGCGTCGACGGCAGTGCCCAGGTCACCCAACTGCACACCCTGGACACCATCAAGAACCGCGACTTCGTCAAATGGACCAAGCTCACGCTGGACGGCCTGGCCTACCGCCACGGCGACAGCCTGGCGATTCAGAGCGTCTCCCTCGAAGAGCCCTATGCCCGCTTCATCATCAACGAAGACCGCACCACCAACGTCAGCGAGCTGATCATCCCGCAGCCCGCCTCGGCCCCGTCCGCCTCAGCCGGTAAATCCGGCAGCGCGGGCGCGGCTGGTGGCAAGCCGATGGGCATCCACATCGGTGGCGTGAAGGTGAACAACGGTTCAGCCAACTTCGCCGACCTGACCCTGCGCCCGGACTTCGCCACTGCCATCCAGCAGTTGAGCGGTGAGATCGGCACCCTCGACAACCGCAATCCGCAGCCCGCCTCGGTGGACATCAAGGGCAAGGTCGACAAGTACGCGCCGGTCACCATCAAGGGCAGCCTGAACCCCTTCTCGCCGCTGGAGAAGCTGGACATCGCCACCAGCTTCAAGCGTGTCGAGCTGACCACCCTGACCCCCTACTCGGGCAAGTTCGCCGGCTACCGCATCCGCAAGGGACGGCTGAACCTGGATCTGCACTACCAGATCACCCAGGGCAAGCTCAAAGCCGAGAACAAGGTACTGGTGGAACACCTGCAACTGGGCGAGAAGGTCGACAGCCCCGACGCGGTGGACCTGCCGGTGAAACTGGCGGTGGCCCTGCTCAAGGACGCCAACGGCAACATCGATATCCAGCTGCCGGTGGAAGGCGACCTGAACAACCCGCAGTTCAGCGTCATGCCCATCGTCTGGCAAACCCTGCGCAACCTGGTTATTCGTGCGGTCCAGGCCCCCTTCAAGTTCATCGCCGGCCTCGCCGGGGGCGAAGGGCCCGACCTGGGCAGCGTGACATTCGCCCCGGGCTCCAGCGAACTGGAGCCGGATGCACAGGCCAATCTGGACAAACTGGTCGACGCGCTCAAGCAGCGCCCAGCGCTGAAGCTGGAGGTCGAAGGCGTCAGCGCGGCCAGCAGCGACGGCCCACCGCTGGCGCGGAAGCGTCTGCAGGAGGAATACCGCAAGAACTACTACAGCATGCTGCAACGCCGGGGCGACAAGGTGCCCAGCGATGCCAGCAAGCTGGAAGTACCGGAAGACCTGCAGCCGGCCCTGTTGGAAGGCATCTATCGCACTCGCCTGAAGAAGCAGCCGCCGGATGAATGGAAGGACCTGAGTCAGGCCGACCGCACGGTGAAGATGGAGCAGGCCGTACTGGCCTCCTGGAGCGACAGCCAACTGCTGCTGCGCAAGCTCGGCCAGGATCGCGCCACCCAGATCAAGGACTATCTGGTGTCCAAGGGCGGCCTTGGTGATGATCGCGTCTATCTGATCGACGTCAGCCTCGGCGAGGCGGAGAATGGTGGCAACGTGGCTACCCAGCTCCACCTGGACAGTGAATGAGGAGTCGTACCATGAAAGCCCTTGTGGCCTGCACGCTGCTGCTCTGCGCGGCCACCGCGCAGGCCGAGAGCATGCGGTGCGGCAGTACCCTGGTCAACGCGGGCGACCGCGCCTGGGAAGTCGAACAGAAGTGCGGCACGCCCGATCATCGCGATGAGGTCGGTTATTCCCTCGGCAGTTACGACAATCGCGAGTACCGCATTGAAGAGTGGGTCTACGGCCCGCGCAACGGCACGACCTACATCCTCACCTTCGAAGCCAACCGGCTCAAAACCATCGAGTTCAAGCGCAATTGACCCTACGCATTAGCCTACGCCCGGTGCTGCTGGTGCTCCTGCTGCTCGCCGTGCAGTCCGAAGCCGCCAGCCTGCGTTGCAACAGCAAGCTGATCAGCACCGGCAACCTCACCAGCGAGGTGCTCGATCGCTGCGGCCCCCCTGTCGACCGCTCGTTCCTCGGTTACAAGGAAGTGGTCGGTGACTGGGGGCAGCGCAACGAAGTCGCGGTGGAAGAGTGGATCTACGGCCCCTGGAACGGCATGGTTTATTTCGTGCGCTTCGAGGGCAACCGCCTGACGACCATCCAGAGCAAACGCAGCGGCAACTGACATCCGCGCCTAGCCAGTGCTAGCCTGCGGCATCTTTGCGCCAAGGATCGGTCGCCCATGGTCATCGTACCCGCTGAACACCCGCTGGACTGGAAGAAGCCCCCAGTCGTCACACTGCTGCTGATCCTGCTCAATGTCCTGATCTTCTTCGGCTACCAGAGCGGCGATGGCGAGCGGCGCGAGCAGGCGGTCCGGGTCTATCTCGAGCAGGACCTGCTGAGCCGCGAGCGACCGCTGTTCAGCACCGCCCTGGAGCGCCGCGAACGGATCGCGGCGGATCAACGCCGGACGGTGGAAGCCCTGCCCCGCCAGCAACTGGCCTGGCTCATCCTCAGCGACCTGGAATTCGGCCATGACCTGCGCAGCCTGCCGGCCTATGGCCAGGACGCCGCCTGGCAGGCCGCCCGCGCCAAGGCGGAAAGTGCAAGGGATCGCCTGAGCAGCCTGCGCTTCGGCTTCGTACCGGCGCGCTTCACCGTCGAAGGCCTGTTCGGCTCGATGTTCCTCCACGGCGACTTCTGGCACCTGGCCGGCAACATGGTGTTCCTGTTCATCTTCGGCTTCGCCCTGGAGATCGCCCTGGGCCGCTGGATGTACCTGGGCCTGTACCTGTTCTCCGGGCTCTGCTCGGGGCTGCTCTGGTGGGCGCTGGACCCCGCCTGGGTACCCGGCGTCGGCGCCTCCGGCGCGATCTCCGGGCTGATGGGCATGTACATCGGCGTCTACGGCCTGCGGCGCATCCGCTTCTTCTACTGGCTGGGGCCCCTGCTCGGCTACTTCAGCGCCCCGGCCCTGTGGATATTGCCGCTGTGGCTGGGCAAGGAACTCTTCGGCCTTCTGCGCGCAGCGGATCATGTCAATTACTACGCGCACATCGGCGGCCTGGTGTCAGGGTTCATCGCCGTCTGGCTGCCCCGTCAGCTGGGCGGTTTGAAAGTCGATCACGCCTATCTCGCCAAGGAAGACCCCGACGCCCCCTTCAAGCGCGCCCTGAACAGCCTTGACGAACAGATCGGCCGCTTCGCGCTCGACCAGGCCGCAGTCCGCGGGAACGAACTGTTAGAACTTCACCCAGGTCGTCTTCCCCTGATCGAGCGCCTGTATGGAGTCGCCAAAGCACGCCAGGACCGTGCCTTGATGAGCCCCGTGCTCAAGCAACTGTTCGCCCTGCCCCACAGCCCGGAGGCCGCCGCTCTCGTTCGCCGGCTGGCCGACGAGAGCGGCGCCAGCGGCACGCATCTGTTGAGCCATCCGGCCATCCAGTTGCACCTGCTGCGCAAACTGCTGCAGCTCGACGAACCGGCGCGCGCGCTGGTCTGCTGGCGCAGGCTGGCAGCATCCGGACAACGCCCTGAACAGCTGCCGCAGTTGACTCTGCAGTTGGCCAAGCGCCTGAATCCAAGACAGGACGCCCGGACCATCGCCGAGATGACGCGCTTCCTTCACCAGCACTTCCCGGACGCCGACCCGACCCGGCAGATCCTCATCTACCAGCAGCACCTGACACCCCGTACGCCCTGAGCGAAAAAGCCCCGCCAGGGCGAGCCCGGCGGGGCCATGAGCGGTCACTCGGCCGGTGCCCGGCACCGGCCGGCACACCTAATCGACCGACTTCAGTCCGTCAGCGGAAACGGCCTTCACGCCCTTGATGTCCTGGGCAGTCTTGATGGCCAGCTGTCGCTCGGTGTCAGTCTTGACGTTACCGGAAAGGGAAACCACACCCTGATTGGTTTCGACCTTGATGGTGGTGGCGCCGATGTCCTTGTTGGCGATCAGCATGGATTTCACCTTGCTGGTGATCCAGGTGTCGGAAACCGCCTGTTCGGTCTTCTGAACCGTATCGTTCGCAGCCAGCGTCGTCGGCTGGGCGAACACCGAGTTGGCAAACGAGAAGCTCAGGGCGGTTGCGGTGGCGGCGGCAAGGGCCAGTTTGCTGAAGCGATGTTTCATGGCGGTCTCTCCTTGTGGGTGAAGACTGCTGGCGGCAGTTACATAAGGAGTGTCGCAAGGCCTGTGCCAGCCTTGCATGCCATGAAAGCACCAATAAATCAGGTAGTTACCCAAACAAGCGTTATGCAGATTGCACAGTCGCCCCAAGGGGGCCATGCAACTTGCATGGCAGCACTCAGGCGCTCCTGCCAAGATTTGCCAGAACAGCCTCCAATTGCACGACCTCGCTCATTTGCTCGAAGGCCGGGTAGCGCTGGCGAATAAACGCCAGCAACTGCCGCGCTGGCTCGACCTGCCCAAGCTCCTCGGAAAAGCCCCTTGCCGCCAGCAGATAGGCCCGGGGCACTCCCGGGTAATCCGGGAAACGCTTGTGCAGGTTGCGCAGCAGGCTCAGTGCCTCCCGCGCCTTGTGCCGCTCGAGCAGCGCCTCGGCGATGCGCTCGCACACCAGGGGATCATCCGGCAGGTAGTCCGCCTGCAGTTGGCGAGCATTGAGGAAGGCCGTCACCGCCAAGGGCGTATTGAGACGAACCGCCAGCGGCAGGTAATGGGGCAGATGCTTCAGGCACTCGCTGCGGGCATTCACCGAGAACAGCAACTGGTGATAACGCTCATTCAGCTTGAGGTCCTGCGCCCCTTCGCGCAGCGCCTCCACAAGTATCTCCAGGGCGGCACCGCTCTGCCCTTCCTTGACCCGTATCTCGGCCTCGGCGAGCGCCTTGCGACGACGCCACTCCGGCGCGGCGAAACCCGCCGGGGCCTCGTCACCGGCAGCGACATACCCCAGTTCGCCCTGATACTGGAACACCGCATACCCCATCATGGCGCACATCACCACGCCGAAGTAGCCGCTGAGCAGGGCCACCACCGGCACCATCACCACCCGGGGCAGGCCCTGGGACAGGAACCAGCCGACATAGCTGGGCGACTGCCAGAGGATGAACAGGAACACGCAGAGGATCAGGTAGCGCCAGCCCATGGCGCTCATGACCTGGCCGATCTCCGCCGGGCTCAGCGCAGCGCCGAGACTCTTGTCCAGCGACAGGCGGATGATGCTCGCCGGCAATGCCAGCATGATCGCGACGTTTACGCCCCAGTAGATCGCCTCGCTGTGGAAGTCTGCGGCCAGCCAGAGCAGCACCAGCACGATGACGAACACCGACAACTGCTGGAAGAATGTCCGCAGGCTATCCAGGCGGAACGCCTCGACCAAGCTCGGAGCCTCCTGGCTGCCGAAGCTGGCGGCCTCGATCACGCTGTGCAGGTACTTGGTCGCCACCGCGAACAGCAACAGCCAGAGCAGCAGGACGCCGGGCATGAACACGCAGGCCAACGCCAGCAGCGCGGCGAATGCCAGAGGGCCGCTTTGCAGGCCGTAGGCGAAGAAGCGCGGCAGACGCTCCCAGAACGGCTGGGCGGTGTTGGCGGCGCCGAGATAGCGCAGCGCGCCCCGGCAGAGTGGACAGGCCGGCGCATACTCCGGGGCATCGGAGTTCAGCGGTACGCAGCAATCCCCGTAATGTCGCTCGCACGGCTGGCACTGCCAGGTGGCAGGCTGGGCGCTGTGATAGTGGCAATACCGCTTGTCCATCTCGGGGCATCCTTGGAACGAGATCGGGGAAAAGCACAATTTCAAGGCAAAAAAAGAGGGCCCGCAAGGGCCCTCTTTCATTTCGCAGCTCGCTTAGACGCCAGAGGCTTCAGCGGCGGCTACGTCCTTGATGGACAGCTTGATGCGGCCACGGTTGTCCACATCCAGCACCAGGACTTTGACTTCCTGGCCTTCCTGCAGAACGTCGGTGACCTTGTCGATGCGCTTGTCGCTGATCTGCGAGATGTGCACCAGACCATCCTTGCCCGGCAGGATGTTGACGAAGGCACCGAAGTCCACGATGCGCTCGACCTTGCCGACGTAGATCTTGCCGATCTCGGCTTCCGCGGTGATGCCCAGGACGCGCTGCTTGGCGGCCTCGGCAGCTTCCTTGGTTTCGCCGTAGATCTTCACGCTGCCATCGTCCTCGATGTCGATCGAGGCCTTGGTCTCTTCGCAGATGCTGCGAATGGTGGCGCCGCCCTTGCCGATGACGTCGCGGATCTTGTCGGTGTCGATCTTCATCTGGATCATGGTCGGAGCGTTTTCCGACAGCTCGGCGCGCGGAGCGGCGATGATCTGGTTCATCTGGCCGAGGATGTTCAGGCGAGCTTCCAGGGCCTGGCCCAGGGCGATCTCCATGATCTCTTCGGTGATGCCGTTGATCTTGATGTCCATCTGCAGGGCGGTAACGCCCTTGTCGGTACCGGCGACCTTGAAGTCCATGTCGCCCAGGTGGTCTTCGTCACCCAGGATGTCGGTCAGGATGGCGAACTTGTCACCTTCCTTCACCAGACCCATGGCGATACCAGCAACCGGCGCCTTGACCGGCACACCGGCGTCCATCAGGGCCAGGGAAGCACCGCAAACGGAAGCCATGGAGCTGGAACCGTTGGATTCGGTGATCTCGGACACGACGCGGATGGTGTAGGGGAACTCGTCCTGGGTCGGCAGCATGGCAGCAACGCTGCGGCGTGCCAGACGACCGTGGCCGATTTCACGACGGCCCGCGCTGCCCATGCGGCCACACTCGCCTACCGAGAACGGCGGGAAGTTGTAGTGCAGCATGAAGGGGTCTTTGCGCTCGCCTTCCAGGGTGTCGAGCAGCTGGGCGTCACGGGCGGTGCCGAGGGTGGCAACGACCAGAGCCTGGGTTTCGCCACGGGTGAACAGCGCCGAGCCGTGGGTCTTGCCCAGTACGCCGACTTCGATCTTCAGCGGGCGAACGGTGCGGGTGTCACGGCCGTCGATACGCGGTTTGCCGTTGACGATGTTCTCGCGAACGGTGCGGTATTCCAGAAGGCCGAAGACTTCTTTGACTTCACCCGCGGAGAACTGGCCTTCGCCTTCGCCGGCGAACTTGGCGACGATCTGCTCGCGCAGGGCGTCCAGGGCTGCGTAACGGTCCTGCTTGACGGTCACGGTGTAAGCCTCGGAGATGGCAGCACCGAACTCGGCCTTGATGGTGTTGACCAGGGCGGTGTTCTCCACCGGGGCGGTCCAGTTCCAGCTCGGCTTGCCGGCTTCGGTTGCCAGTTCGGCAACGGCACGGATGACCGCCTGGAATTCTTCGTGGGCATACAGAACGGCGCCCAGCATCTGATCTTCGGTCAGCTCGTCGGCTTCGGATTCAACCATCAGTACGGCGTCGGAGGTACCGGCCACGACCATATCGAGGCTGGAGCTCTGCTGCTGCTCGTAGGTCGGGTTGAGGATGTAGCCGATTTCCGGGTGGAAGCCAACGCGGGCAGCACCGATCGGGCCGGCGAACGGAATGCCGGAGATCGCCAGGGCGGCGGAGGTGCCGATCATGGCAGCGATATCCGGATCGGACTTCTTGTTGGTGGAAACGACGGTGCAGACGACCTGCACTTCGTTCATGAAACCTTCGGGGAACAGCGGGCGGATCGGACGGTCGATCAGGCGCGAGGTCAGGGTTTCCTTCTCGGAAGGACGGCCTTCACGCTTGAAGAAGCCACCGGGGATGCGGCCGGCTGCGTAGGTCTTCTCCTGGTAGTGCACGGAGAGCGGGAAGAAGCCCTTGCTCGGGTCGGCCTGCTTGGCGCCGACGACGGTGCAGAGCACAGTGACGTCGTCCATGGTGACCAGGACTGCACCAGTGGCCTGGCGGGCAATGCGGCCAGTCTCGAGGGTTACGGTCGACTGACCGAACTGGAATTTCTTGATTACCGGGTTCACGGTTTCTCTACCTTCTCTTTAGTTGCCTTGGGGGAAATCGTGGAAATGCCGGGAGTCGGACCCGAATTCATTCCCTATAAAAGCGAGAAAGCCGGGAGCCAGAGCCGATGAGCGGTATACACCGCCCATCGACTCCGGACTCCCAGCTTCCCACTTCAGGCTTGCCGTCTTAGCGACGCAGGCCCAGGCGACCGATCAGGGCGCTGTAACGAGAGGTGTCCTTGCTCTTCAGGTAGTCCAGCAGCTTACGACGCTGGTTAACCATACGGATCAGGCCACGACGGGAGTGGTGGTCTTTGCCGTTGGCCTTGAAGTGGTCCTGCAGCTTGTTGATGTTGGCGGACAGCAGTGCAACCTGCACTTCCGGGGAACCGGTGTCGCCTTCAGCTTGCTTGTACTCGTTAACGATCTGGGCTTTTTCTTGGACGCTCAGTGCCATGATGGGGCTTCCTCTGAGGTAACAGGCCAGGGACTTATCCCTGTGTTCATATAAGAGGAGTGACCGTGCCTGCTGACAGCCACCCTCGAGTTCCGGCCTTACGACCGAATCAGTCGACGCGGCGCCAGGCGCCCGTCTTCGGTCACTTCACCGATACCGATGAAACGACCTTCATGATCCTGCACCCGCAGCATGCCGAACTTCGGCATCTCGGGAGCGCGCACCGGCTGCCCATGCAGCCAGTAGTAGGCGCTGTGCTCGGAAAGCTGCAACAGCGGCCAGTGCTCCAGGCCGGCGTCCACCGGCAACAGGAAGCGGTCGAGGGCTTCGTTGCCGCCCTCGGCATGGACTTTCTCGAGTTCCTCCAGCGTCACCGACTGGCTCAGCTGGAACGGCCCGGCCAGGGTCCGACGCAGGGCGGCGACGTGAGCACCACACCCAAGTTCGCGGCCGATGTCTTCGACCAGGGTGCGAACATAGGTGCCCTTGCTGCAGGAAACGGCCAGCGTCGCACAAGGCGACTCGAAGGCAAGCAAATCCAAGCGCGCAATAGTAACAGAACGCGCCTCGCGCTCCACTACCTCTCCTGCACGCGCCAGCTTGTACAGCGGCTGGCCATCCTTCTTCAGTGCCGAATACATCGGCGGCACCTGCTCTATGTCGCCACGAAAGCGTGGCAGCACGGCCTCTATGGCTTCCCGACCGACGGTCACCTCGCGCTGCTCGAGCACCTCACCCTCGGCATCGCCGGTGGTGGTGGTGACGCCCATTTGGGCAACGGTCTCGTAGGCCTTGTCGGCGTCCAGCAGGTACTGGGAGAACTTGGTCGCCTCGCCGAAGCACAGCGGCAGCACGCCAGTGGCCAGGGGATCGAGGCTGCCGGTGTGGCCGGCCTTCTCGGCGTTGAGCAGCCAGCGCACCTTCTGCAGGGCCTGGTTGGAACTCATGCCGCGCGGCTTGTCGAGCACCAGCACGCCGTTGACCGCACGGCGAATACGTTTCACCTGGGCCACGCCTTACTCCTCGGAGTCGCCGCCGTGGCGACGATCTTCCGCCACCGCCCGCTCGATCAGCGCCGACAGCTCTGCGCCGCGACGAATGCTGGCGTCATAGCTGAAGTGCAGCTGCGGCACGGTGCGCAGCTTCATCGCCTTGCCCAACTGCATGCGCAGGAAGCCTGCGGCATCGTTGAGGATGTCGGTGTTCTGCTTCACCACCGCGGCGTTGTCGTCCTGCCCCATCACGGTGACGAACACCTTGGCATGGGACAGATCACGCGCCACCTCGACGCCGGTGATGGTCACCAGGCCCAGACGGGGGTCCTTGATTTCACGCTGGATCAGCAGCGCCAGTTCGCGCTGCATCTGGTCGCCGATACGCTGGGTACGGCTGTACTCTTTGGCCATTTTCCTAACCTGCTTACCCGAGCCGCGAGGCTCCGGGTCTAAAAGCGGCAAACGCCCGGGGCAGCTGGTTAGCTGGCCCGGGCGCTGCGTTCACGCTCGAATCCCCTTACAGAGTACGAGCGACTTCGACCTTCTCGAACACTTCGATCTTGTCGCCGACGCGGACGTCGTTGTAGCTCTTCACGCCGATACCGCATTCCATGCCGGCACGGACTTCAGAGACGTCATCCTTGAAGCGACGCAGGGATTCCAGTTCGCCTTCGAAGATCACCACGTCGTCGCGCAGTACACGGATCGGACGGTTGCGGTGCACCAGACCCTCGGTGACCATGCAGCCGGCGACCGCGCCGAACTTCGGCGAACGGAACACGTCACGCACTTCGGCGATGCCCAGGATGTTCTCGCGAACATCGCTGCCGAGCATGCCGGTCAGGGCTTTCTTGACGTCTTCGATGATGTCGTAGATCACGTTGTAGTAACGCATGTCGAGGCCTTCGGTCTCGACGATCTTGCGCGCACCAGCGTCGGCACGGACGTTGAAGCCGAACAGCACCGCGTTGGAGGCCAGCGCCAGGTTGGCATCGGACTCGGTAATACCACCGACGCCGCCACCGACCACGCGAACCTGCACTTCGTCGTTGCCCAGGCCGCTGAGCGAGCCCTGCAGGGCTTCCAGGGAACCACGGACATCGGACTTGAGGACGATGTTGAGGGTCTTCTTCTCTTCCTGGCCCATGTTCTCGAAGATGTTTTCCAGCTTGCCGGCGTGGGCACGAGCCAGTTTCACTTCGCGGAACTTGCCCTGACGGAACAGAGCGACTTCGCGGGCCTTCTTCTCGTCGGCGACCACGGTCATCTCGTCACCGGCATCCGGGGTGCCATCCAGGCCGAGGATCTCGACCGGAATGGACGGACCGGCTTCCTTGATCGGCTTGCCGTTCTCGTCGAGCATCGCACGGACGCGGCCGTAGTTGACGCCGACCAGGACCATGTCGCCCTGACGCAGGGTGCCATCCTGAACCAGCACGGTGGCCACCGGGCCACGGCCCTTGTCCAGGCGGGACTCGACCACCACGCCACGGCCCGGGGCCGACGGAGTGGCTTTGAGTTCCAGTACTTCAGCCTGCAGCAGTACGGCTTCGAGCAGCTCGTCGACGCCGGTACCCATCTTGGCGGATACGTGGACGAAGGGAGCATCGCCGCCCCACTCTTCCGGGATCACGTCCAGAGCGGCCAGGCCGTTCTTGATGTTGTCCGGGTTGGCGTCCGGCTTGTCGATCTTGTTCACCGCGACCACGATCGGCACGCCAGCCGCTTTCGCGTGCTGAACCGCTTCCTGGGTCTGCGGCATCACGCCGTCGTCAGCCGCCACCACCAGGATGACGATGTCGGTCGCCTGGGCGCCACGGGCACGCATCGCGGTGAACGCGGCGTGGCCGGGGGTATCGAGGAAGGTGACCATGCCGCGGTCGGTTTCCACGTGGTAGGCGCCGATGTGCTGGGTGATGCCGCCGGCTTCGCCAGCTGCCACCTTGGCACGACGGATATAGTCGAGCAGCGAGGTCTTGCCGTGGTCGACGTGGCCCATAACGGTCACTACCGGCGCACGGGAAAGGGCTTCACCTTCGAACCGGAGCGACTCGGCCAGTTGCTCTTCCAGGGCGTTCTCGCTGACCAGCTTGACCTTGTGGCCGAGTTCTTCGGCGATCAGCTGGGCGGTTTCCTGGTCGAGTACCTGGTTGATGGTTACCGGGGTACCCATCTTGAACATGAACTTGACGACCTCGGCACCCTTCACCGACATCTGCTGGGCGAGTTCGCCCACGGTGATGGTCTCGCCGATACTCACTTCACGCACAATCGGTCCTGTCGGGCTCTGGAACCCGTGCTGGTTACGCTTCTTCAGCTTGCCTTTGCCACGACCGCCGCCACGACGACCGAAACTGTCGTCGTCGTCGACGCCGCTGCGCACGACGCGCGGAGCACTGGTCTTTTCCTTTTCCTTGATCGACGGGCGATGCTGGGCATGCTTGCGATCGCGGCGCTCGTCTTCCTCATCGCGCTTGGGCGCGCGACGCGGCTCTTCCTTCTTGCGGTCATCTGCAGCGGGAGCCGGGGCTGCGGTGGCAGCCGGAGCTGACGCCGGCGCAGCAGCGCGCGGCGCCTCTGCAGCGGCCGGCTGGGCAGAAGCGGCAGCCTGCGGGGCCGCAGCAGCCTGACGGGCAGCCTCAGCCTGACGGCGAGCGTCCTCTTCGGCGGCGCGCTGACGGGCCTCTTCCTCAGCCTTCAGACGAACAGCCTCTTCAGCTGCACGCTGCTCTTCCAGCTCGCGCTGGCGCTCGGCCTCAAGCTCGTCAGGGCTACGCTTGACGTAGGTTTTCTTCTTGCGGACCTCAACGCTGACGGTCTTGCTGCCAGCGACCTTGATGGTCGAGGTGGTCTTGCGTTGCAGAGTGATCTTGCGCGGCTCTTCCGCGCGCTCACCATGGCTGCCTTTCAGGTGGGCCAGCAGCGCCTGTTTCTCGCTGTCGGTCACCACCTGCTCGGCGTTGTTATGGGGCAGACCCGCTTCGCGCATCTGCTGCAGCAGGCGCTCTACCGGCGTATCGACCGTCTTGGCCAGTTCTTTCACCGTGACTTGCGTCATGCACTTCTCTCCTCAGGCCGCGAATGCTTACTCGAACCAATGGGCCCGGGCGGCCATGATCAACTTGCCGGCACGCTCTTCGTCCATGCCGTCGATGTCGAGCAGATCGTCAATAGATTGCTCGGCAAGATCTTCACGGGTGGTTACGCCACGCAGCGCCAGGTCCACGGCCAGCTCTTTGGTCATGCCATCGAGGCTGAGCAGGTCTTCGGCAGGTTGTGCGTCGGCGAGTTTCTCTTCAGTGGCGATGGCTTTGGTCAGCAGGCGGTCCTTGGCACGCGAGCGCAGCTCGTTGACGATGTCTTCGTCGAAGCCGTCGATGCTGAGCATCTCTTCCATCGGTACGTAGGCAATCTCTTCCAGGGTGGTGAAACCTTCTTCCACCAGAACCTGGGCGAGTTCTTCATCGACATCCAGCTCGTCGACGAAGCGCTGCAGGATGTCGCCAGTTTCAGCCTGCTGTTTGGCCTGGATATCGGCCTCGGTCATCACGTTCAGGGTCCAGCCGGTGAGTTGGCTGGCCAGACGGACGTTCTGGCCACTGCGGCCGATGGCCTGTGCCAGGTTGTCCTCGGCGACGGCGATATCCATGGTGTGGGTATCTTCGTCGACGATGATCGCCGCCACTTCGGCCGGGGCCATGGCATTGATCACGAACTGCGCGGGGTTGTCGTCCCAGAGGACGATGTCCACACGCTCGCCGCCCAGTTCGCCGGAGACGGCCTGGACGCGGGAACCACGCATACCGATGCAGGCGCCCTGCGGGTCGATACGTTTGTCCTTGGAGCGAACGGCGATCTTGGCGCGCGAGCCCGGGTCGCGGGCGGCAGCCATCACGTCGATCAGCTGTTCGGCGATTTCCGGTACTTCGATGCGGAACAGTTCGATCAGCATTTCCGGCGCGGTACGCGACAGGACCAGCTGCGGACCACGGTTCTCGCTGCGGATTTCCTTGAGCAGGGCACGCACACGGGTGCCGACGCGGAAGGTTTCACGCGGGATGATCTGGTCGCGGGCCAGCAGCGCTTCGGCGTTGTTGCCCAGGTCGACGATCACGTTGTCGCGGGTGACCTTCTTGACGGTGCCGGAGATGATCTCGTTGACCTTCTCGCGGTAGGCGTCGACCACCTGGGCGCGCTCGGCCTCGCGGACCTTCTGCACGATGACCTGCTTGGCGGTCTGGGCGGCGATACGACCGAACTCGATGGACTCGATTTTCTCTTCGATGACTTCGCCGGCCTTCATGCCGGGGTGCTCTTCCTGCACGTCCTCGACGGTCAGTTCCGACGCCGGATTGGAGTAATCCTCGTCCTCGACGATGGTCCAGCGGCGGAAGGTCTCGTAGTTGCCGTTGGCGCGGTTGATCTCCACGCGCAGGTCAACCTCGTCCTCGAAACGCTTTTTGGTCGCAGTTGCCAGAGCCAATTCCAGCGCTTCGAAAATCACGCCAGGCGGTACACCCTTCTCGTTGGATACCGACTCAACAACCAGCAGTACTTCTTTGCTCATCGTACGCCTCGCCTTTCAATCCATTGGAATCCGCGCTCTGGCGGCTCACTCAAATCGGGGAATGATATTGGCCTTGTCGATCGAGTCGACCGGCAGCAGGTATTCATGGTCGTCCACCAGAACCACCACATCCTGCTCCTCAACACCACGGAGAATGCCCTGGAAATTACGCCGCCGTTCGAAGGGCGTGCGCAGCTTGATCTTTACCTGCTCCCCGACATAGCGGGCGAACTGGTCAAGCGTAAAGAGAGGCCGATCCATGCCGGGTGACGACACCTCCAAGGTGTACTCGCCACTGATCGGGTCCTCCACATCCAGGATGCCGCTGACCTGACGACTGACGATCTCGCAGTCATCGATCAGAATGCCTTCCGGACGATCGATATAGACCCGGAGCAGGGAATGGCGACCTTGGGAAATGAACTCCAGGCCCCAGCACTCATAGCCGAGCGCTTCTACTACAGGGGCCAACAAGGCCTGCAACTGTTCTAGCTTGCTCGACACCTGATCGCCTCGCGTATGCTGTAGAAACAAAAAATGGGCGAAACGCCCATCCCTTAAGGACCGCCTTGCCCTGGCGGCACGGACTGTCCAGCTAGCAAAAAGCCCCTGAAAAGGGGCTCTGCCAAACTGGTTGCGGGAGCAGGATTTGAACCTACGACCTTCGGGTTATGAGCCCGACGAGCTACCAGACTGCTCCATCCCGCGTCAAAGCTGGTGCGAAATTATACGGTTGCGCCCCTGGAAGGTCAACCGAAACTCCGGAACGAAAAGGCCCGCACTGCGGGCCTTTCGTATATGGTACCGAGGAGGGGACTCGAACCCCTACAGCCTATGGCCACTACCACCTCAAGGTAGCGTGTCTACCAATTCCACCACCTCGGCAAAAACTCTTGCCTGCTTACTTCTGCTCAGGAGCAGCCGGAACATCGCTGTTACCGGCCGCAGGGACTTGTTGCTGCCCTTGCGAGCCCGGCACATCGTTAGCTGCCGGAGCCTTTTCCTGCTTTTGCTCCATCACCACCGGATCAGGAAGCCCGGCATGACGAATCATATCAGCTTTTTCTTTAGCAAAATACGCTAAACCCAAGCTGGTAATGAAAAAAACTGCAGCGAGTATACCAGTAAAACGACTCAGGAAGGTAGCAGAACCTTGGCTACCAAATACGGTGGCCGAAGCACCCGCACCAAACGACGCACCAGCGTCGGCACCCTTGCCATGCTGAAGCAGGACCAGTACAACCAGACCCAGCGCCATCAGCAGGTGAATCACGATTACAACTGTTTCCAGCATCTTCAGTTTCCTGCGGCGCGACAGATCGCACCGAACTCATCCGCATTCAGGGAGGCGCCACCAATGAGCCCCCCATCGATATCCGGCATTCCGAACAGCTCGACAGCATTGGCCGCCTTGACGCTGCCGCCGTACAGGAGGCGAAGGCCGCGAGCCACCTCAGCGTTTTCCGCCGAGAGCTGCGCACGAATCGCCGCATGCACTTCCTGAGCTTCTTCCGGAGAGGCCGTCAGCCCCGTCCCGATCGCCCACACCGGCTCGTAAGCCACTACAGCGCGGGAAAAAGCCCCAACGCCCAAATCTTCGATCACCGAACCCAACTGGCGCCCGACGACTTCCAAAGTCTTGCCCGCCTCGCGCTGCTCGCGGGTCTCACCCACGCACAACACTGGAACCAGGCCACACGATTGAACCGCTGCAAACTTGCGGCTGATCACCCCATCGCTTTCACCCAGGATCAGGCGACGCTCGGAATGACCCACCAGCACCAGGGAACAACTCGCATCCGCCAACTGACTGGCTGCGATCTCGCCCGTCAAGGCGCCCTGCATCGGCTCTACCGCGCAATTCTGCGCACCGACGGCAATTGCCTTACCTTCCAGACCATGCTTGACCTGGTTGATGTACAGACAGGGCGGAAACACCGCCACATCGACACCCGTAGGAAGAGCCAGTTGCCGCAGGCCTTTGATCAGCTCCGTCACACTGGAGCGGGTACCGTGCATTTTCCAATTACCGGCCACCAGGGGTCGACGCATGCTGTACCTCGCTGAGCAAAGTGGGCGCAGATATTACTCGACAGTTTTAGAACTGACAAGAGAAATCAAGCACATACCTCAGTCACGACTTTCGCCAGCTGTTCGGCGTAAGCGCGCACCCGGACCTCTTCGTCGCCTTCGACCATCACTCGGACCAGAGGCTCGGTGCCGGATTTGCGCAAGAGAACACGGCCACGCCCCGCCATTTCGTCGGTGACCTTGGCACAGGCCTCCTTGACCGCAGGGTGCTCCAGCGGGTCCACATCGCCACCGGCAAAGCGAACGTTGATCAGCACCTGCGGGCACTTGCGGATACCCATGCGCGCCTCGGCCAGATTCTGACCACGCGTTTTCAGCGCCATCAGCACCTGCAGCGCAGCAATGACGGCATCGCCAGTGGTCGTATGCTGGCAGCAGACGACGTGGCCGGAGTTCTCGCCGCCCAGCTGCCAATTCCGCGCCAGCAGTTCGGACATCACATAGCGGTCGCCGACCTTGGCGCGCACGAACGGGATATTCAGCTCCTGCAATGCCAGCTCCAGACCCAGGTTGCTCATCAGCGTGCCGACCACGCCACCGTGCAACTTGCCGCGATCGAGCAGATCGCGGGCAATCAGGAAGAGGATCTCGTCACCATCGACCACTGCTCCAGTGTGATCGACCATCATCACCCGATCGCCATCACCATCGAAGGCGATACCGATGTCGGCCTGCTCGGCCAGCACGGCCTCCCGCAGCGCCTCGATGTGGGTCGAGCCGCAGTTTTCATTGATGTTCAAGCCGTTCGGCTGCACACCGATCACCGACACTTCGGCACCCAACTCGCGGAACACGCTCGGGGCGATCTTGTAAGTTGCGCCATGGGCGCAATCGAGCACGACACGCAGCCCGGCGAAGTCGGTATTGGACGGCACGCTGCTCTTGCAGAACTCGATATAGCGACCAGCCGCATCATTGATCCGCGAAACCTTGCCCAGGAGGGCCGACTCGACCACGGTCATCGGCGCATCGAGCAGCTCCTCGATGATCAGTTCCACCTCGTCGGGCAGCTTCGTACCCTGACCGGAGAAGAACTTGATGCCGTTGTCGTCGTGCGGATTGTGCGATGCGCTGATGACGATGCCGGCTTCGGCGTGGAAGGTGCGAGTCAGGTAGGCGATACCCGGGGTCGGCATCGGGCCGAGCAGCATCACATCGGCGCCGGCGGCAGATAGCCCCGCTTCCAGCGCGGACTCGAACATATAACCGGAAATCCGGGTGTCCTTGCCCACCAGCACGCGGCACTTGCCCTGCTGACGGAACGCCATGCCGACGGCCCAGCCCAGCTTGAGCACGAAGTCCGGCGTGATCGGCGGCGTGCCGACACGGCCGCGAATACCATCGGTGCCGAAATACTTCCTGCTCATGCGAATATCTCCTCTTCCTTTGCACTTTCAACTGCGTGAATCATTCGAACCACATCCACCGTCGCAGCGACGTCATGGACACGGACAATGCTGGCTCCCTTGGCTACCGCGAGCGCGGCAAGGGCCAAGCCGCCATAAAGTCTTTCGCCGACCTCACGCTCCAGCGCCCGACCGATCATGCTCTTGCGCGAGACGCCGACCAGCATCGGACAACCCAATTCCACCAACCGCTCCATCTGCCGGAACAAATTAAGGTTGTGGCCCTGGGTCTTGGCAAAACCGAAGCCAGGATCAATGACGATCCGATCACGGGCAATGCCCACGGATTCGCAAACCCTGACGCGTCCCTCGAGGAATCCACGGACCTCCTGAAGGATATCCGGGTAGCGCGGGTCGTCCTGCATGTTTCCCGGCTCGCCGCGCATATGCATCAGGCAGACGGGCAAGCCGGTATCGACTGCTGCATCCAGGGCGCCGTCGCGCTGTAACGAGCGCACGTCATTGATCAATCCAGCACCAAGTCGCGCCGTTTCGCGCATCACTGCCGGGGTGGAGGTATCCACCGAGATCACCACGTCCAGCTCTCGAGCGATGGCTTCCACAACCGGCGCCACCCGCTCCAGCTCTTCGGTAGGAGAAACCACGCGGGCACCCGGCCGGGTCGACTCACCACCGACATCGATCAGCGTGGCACCGGCTTCGACCATCTCCGCCGCATGGCGCAACGCCACGTCCAGCCGGTTGAAACGACCACCATCGGAGAAGGAATCAGGGGTGACGTTGAGGATGCCCATGACGTGCGGGCGGCTTAAATCAAGAACCCGGTTGCCGCAAGGCAACCGGGTCGGGTGGTACAACGAACTCATTCAGTGCTCTCAGTGTTCGCCGGCGGGCCCGCCAATCGGATTTTCCTGGCGACCTTCATCGCGCGGCGAAGCGGCGTTACCGGAGGAACCGGAATTGCCACCCTGCCAGTCACGCGGTTCGCGCGGAGTGCGGCCGGCCATGATGTCGTCGATTTGATCGGCGTCGATGGTTTCGTACTTCATCAGCGCATCGGCCATCATGTCGAGCTTGTCGCGGTTCTCTTCCAGCAGGCGCTTGGCGGTGCCGTAGCAGTCGTCGATGATGCGGCGCACTTCCTGGTCGATCATCTTCGCGGTCTCGCCGGACACGTTGGCGTGCTGGCTACCGGCGCTGCGACCGAGGAAGACCTCGCCCTCTTCTTCCGCGTACATCAGCGGACCGAGCTTTTCCGACAGTCCCCACTTGGTCACCATGTTCCGCGCCAACTGGGTGGCACGCATGATGTCGTTGGAAGCACCAGTGGTCACGCCTTCGAAGCCCAGGGTCATCTCTTCGGCGATGCGGCCACCGAACAGCGAGCAGATCTGGCTTTCCAGGGCTCGCTTGGACAGGCTGTAGCGGTCCTCTTCCGGCAGGAACATGGTCACGCCCAGGGCGCGGCCGCGCGGAATGATGGAAACCTTGTAGACCGGGTCGTGCTCCGGAACCAGACGACCGACGATGGCATGGCCTGCCTCGTGGAATGCGGTGTTCTTCTTCTCCTTCTCGGACATGACCATGGTCTTGCGCTCGGCGCCCATCATGATCTTGTCCTTGGCCAACTCGAACTCACGCATATCGACAATGCGCTTGTTGGCGCGAGCGGCGAACAGCGAAGCCTCGTTGACCAGGTTGGCCAGGTCGGCACCGGAGAAGCCCGGGGTACCGCGCGCGATCACGGCCGGATCGACGTTGTCACCCAGCGGAACCTTGCGCATGTGCACTTTCAGGATCTGTTCGCGACCACGGATGTCCGGCAGGCCGACCACCACCTGGCGGTCGAAGCGCCCCGGACGCAGCAGCGCGGGGTCGAGCACGTCAGGACGGTTGGTCGCGGCGATGACGATGATGCCGTCATTCATCTCGAAGCCATCCATCTCCACCAGCAACTGGTTGAGGGTCTGTTCGCGCTCGTCGTGACCGCCACCCAGGCCGGCGCCACGATGGCGGCCGACGGCGTCGATCTCGTCGATGAAGATGATGCAGGGTGCGTGCTTCTTGGCCTGGTCGAACATGTCGCGAACGCGCGAAGCGCCCACGCCGACGAACATTTCCACGAAGTCCGAACCGGAAATGGTGAAGAACGGAACCTTGGCTTCGCCGGCGATCGCCTTGGCGAGCAGGGTCTTACCGGTGCCGGGCGGGCCGACCATCAGCACGCCGCGCGGGATACGGCCGCCCAGGCGCTGGAACTTGCCCGGATCGCGGAGGAACTCCACCAGCTCGCTGACTTCTTCCTTGGCCTCGTCGCAACCGGCGACGTCGGCGAAGGTAGTCTTCACCTGGTCTTCCGACAGCAGGCGCGCCTTGCTCTTGCCGAAGCTCATCGGGCCGCCGCGGCCACCGCCGCCGCCCTGCATCTGGCGCATGAAGAACATGAAGACCGCGATGATCACCAGGATCGGGAAGCTCGCTACCAGCAGCTGGGTCCAGATGCTCTGCTGCTCGGGCTGCTTGCCTTCGACGACCACGTTGTTGTTGACCAGGTCGCCGATCAGGCCGTTGTCCTGGATCGCCGGGCGGATGGTCTTGAAGGTGTCGCCATCCTGGCGCTTGCCGGTGATGACGTAGCCGTCGACGGTCACGCGCTCGACCTTGCCGTCCTTCACCTGCTGGATGAAGTCGGAATAGTTGAGCGTCTGCGGCTCGCTCGGGCTGGAGAAGTTGTTCATCACGGTGACGAGTACCGCCGCGATGATCAGCCACAGAATCAGGTTCTTTGCCATGTCGTTCAATTGACTACCCTCTGAAGCCGGCTCCGCCCTGGAAACCGCTTCTCACGACGGCCAGACTCCTTCCGGCCAAAATTACTACACAACGCCCGCCGCCAGGCAGGCGCCGTCTGTAACCCTTTATGAACCCCGGCTTTCACCGGTACAAGCAAAACCTGCAAGGCATAGACCAGAAGCCTGCCCAATCATTCCAGTCTAGGCGCCGCGAAAGCCTCGTGCGAGCAGATACTGCTCCCGCGAACGGTCGCGGGACGACAGCGGTTTGCGCATCTGCACCTTCTCGAAGTTCTCGCGAACCTGCTTGTGGTAAGCGTCGAAACCCTCACCCTGGAAAATCTTGATCAGGAAATCGCCGCCCGGACGCAGCACACGGGTGCAAAGGTCCAAGGCCAACTCGCAGAGGAACATCGCGCGGGGCATGTCCACGGCGGGCAATCCACTCATATTGGGGGCCATATCCGAAATCACAAGGTCTACCGGATTTTCTCCGATGGCCTGGAGCAACTGGGCGAAGACCTCGTCCTCGGTGAAGTCACCCTGGATGAAGGTGACGTCCGGGATGCTGTCCATCGGCAGGATGTCGGAGGCGATCAGGGTGCCCTTGTCGCCAATCACCCGACTGGTGACCTGGGACCAGCCACCCGGCGCCGCGCCGAGATCGACCACGGTCATGCCCGGCCGCAGGATGCGGTCCTTCTCCTGGATTTCCAGCAGCTTGTAGCTGGCGCGCGAGCGATAGCCGTCGCGCTGTGCCATCTTCACGTACGGATCGTCGAAATGTTCTTTCAGCCAGCGATGGCTAGTCTTGGAACGGGCCACGTATTACCTCGTCTGAGCGGCATCCCGGTATAACCGAAACTCGGGTAGAATATCCGCCTTTTTTCCCAGGGGTCAGATTATGGCGCTCTCTCAGGAGCAGAAAAAGCAGTTCAAATCTATCGGGCATCACCTGAAACCCGTATTGACCGTCGCTGAAAACGGTCTGTCGGAAGGCGTGATGGCCGAGCTTGAGCGCGCGCTCAACGATCATGAACTGATCAAGGTGCAGTTCCGCATCGCCGAACGCGACGACCGTCGTGCGCTGATTGACGAACTCTGCCAGAACGGCAGCTGCGAACTGATCCAGGTCATCGGCAAGATGGCGCTGATCTATCGCCGCAATCCCAAGCCGAACAAGAACCTGTCGAACATCAGCCGCTACAGCGGCCTCTGACAGTCAAGCCCGGCAGCGCGGAGCCGGCAAGGCTCCGCCGCGTCAGGCCTGCTCGTCCCGCCCCGGCGCCGGCTGCAGCACCAGCAGCAACCCGCAGAGCGCCACCACCAGGTAGTTGAACAGCAGCCAGCGCTCGGCGTCCGGCGCAACCTGGCGCACACCGAAATACACCACCGCCATCACCAGCACGCTGAGCAGCAACTGCCCACGCATCTCGCGCATGAAGGCGGCGATTCCACGCGCCTGCCAGAGCACCAGGGCCTGGAGCAGCACGCAGAAACCCGCGAAACCCACTAGCAGCGGTTTCAGCGCATCCGCCACGGCGTCCACCAGCAGCGGCGCCAGACCGATCTTGCCCAGCGCCGGCAGCATCATGAACTGCAGCAGCCAGAGGCCGCCGACCCAGAATGTCTGGGCCAGCAGCCAACTGATGGTGCCTGCGCTCAGGGATTGCCGATCAGGCGTGGCGGACTTCAACGATCTCGTACTCGACGTCGCCACCCGGAGTCTTCACCAGCACGGCGTCGCCTTCGGTCTTGCCGATCAGCGCACGGGCGATCGGCGAGTTGACCGAGATCTTGCTGTTCTTGATGTCCGCCTCGTCGTCGCCGACGATCTGGTACGTCACGGTCTCGTCGGTCTCGACGTTGGCGATGTCCACGGTGGTGCCGAAGATCACCTTGCCGCTGTGCGGAATGGTGGTTACGTCGATGATCTGCGCGTTGGACAGCTTGGCCTCGATGTCGCGGATGCGAGCCTCGGACATGCCCTGCTGTTCACGTGCCGCGTGGTACTCGGCGTTTTCCTTGAGGTCGCCCAGTTCACGCGCTTCGGCGATGGCCTGGGTGATCTGCGGGCGCAGAACGGTCTTCAGGTGTTTCAGTTCTTCTTCCAGGGCGCGAGCGCCCTGGACGGTCATTGGAAATTTGCTCATGCGTTGATTCCTGCATGGAGATCCTGCAGACGGCGAACGGTCTTCTCGGGACCGAACTTGAGCGCCTCACAGATCGCCTGACCCGCCGCGATGGTGGTGGTGCAGTAGATCTTGTGCTGCAGGGCGTTACGACGAATGGAATACGAGTCAGCGATGGACTGGCGACCTTCGGTGGTGTTGATGATCAAGGTGACTTCGTCATTCTTGATCATGTCGACCACGTGGGGACGGCCCTCGGTCACCTTGTTCACGCGGCGCACCGGCAGACCGGCAGCCTCGATGACGCGGGCGGTACCGGCGGTGGCGACCACTTCGAAGCCCAGCGCGACCAGATCGCGAGCGACCTGAACGGCTTGCGGCTTGTCGTCCTCGCGGACGCTGATGAAGGCGCAACCGGCGTTCGGCAGGATTTCGCTGGCGCCCAACTGGGCCTTGGCGAATGCCTCACCGAAGCTGTCGCCGACACCCATCACCTCGCCAGTGGACTTCATCTCTGGGCCGAGGATCGGGTCGACGCCCGGGAACTTGGCGAACGGGAACACCGCTTCCTTGACGCTATAGTACGGCGGGATCACCTCCTGGGTGAAGCCGACTTCGGCCAGGGACTTGCCAGCCATGACGCGGGCCGCAACTTTCGCCAGGGATTCGCCGATGCACTTGGAGACGAACGGCACGGTACGGGACGCGCGCGGGTTCACCTCGATCACGTAGATGTCTTCGCCCTGCACGGCCATCTGCACGTTCATCAGGCCGACCACGCCGAGCTCCAGGGCCATTTTCTTGACCTGCTCGCGGATCTCGTCCTGGATGTGCGCCGGCAGCGAGTACGGCGGCAGCGAGCAGGCGGAGTCACCGGAGTGCACGCCGGCCTGTTCGATGTGCTGCATGATCGCACCGATCACCACGGTCTCGCCGTCGCACACCGCGTCGATGTCGACCTCGATGGCGCAGTTCAGGAAGCGGTCCAGCAGCACCGGGCTGTCGTTGGAGACTTTCACGGCTTCGCGCATGTAGCGCTTGAGCTCTTCTTCCTGGTAGACGATTTCCATCGCGCGGCCACCCAGCACATAGGAGGGGCGCACGACCATCGGGTAGCCGATGTTCTTCGACAGCTCCAGGGCCTGGTCTTCGCTGCGCGCGGTGGCGTTGGCCGGCTGGCGCAGGTTCAGGCGCTGGACCATCTGCTGGAAGCGCTCGCGGTCTTCGGCGCGGTCGATGGCGTCCGGGCTGGTGCCGATGATCGGCACGCCGGCTTCTTCCAGGGCACGGCAAAGTTTCAGCGGGGTCTGGCCGCCGTACTGCACGATCACACCCTTGGGCTGCTCGACGCGGACGATTTCCAGCACGTCTTCCAGGGTCACCGGCTCGAAGTACAGGCGATCGGACGTGTCGTAGTCGGTGGAGACGGTCTCCGGGTTGCAGTTGACCATGATGGTCTCGTAACCGTCTTCACGCATGGCCAGCGCGGCGTGTACGCAGCAGTAGTCGAACTCGATGCCCTGGCCGATGCGGTTCGGACCGCCGCCCAGGATCATGATCTTGTCGCGAGTCGACGGATTGGCTTCGCACTCTTCCTCGTAGGTCGAATACATGTAGGCGGTGTCGGTGGCAAATTCGGCGGCGCAGGTGTCCACGCGCTTGTACACCGGCAGCACCTTGAGCTTCTGGCGATGGCTGCGCAGGTTCTTCTCGGTCACGCCGAGCAGCTTGGCCAGACGGGCGTCGGAGAAGCCCTTGCGCTTGAGCTTGTACATCAGGTCGCGGTCGATGGCGGACAGACCCAGGGTCTTCACGCGCTCTTCGTCCTTGACCAGATCCTCGATCTGCACCAGGAACCACTCGTCGATGCGGGTCAGATCGAAGACTTCGGCGATGCTCTTGCCGGCGCGGAAGGCGTCGGCGACGTACCAGATGCGGTCAGCATTGGGCACGGTCAGCTCGCGCTTGAGGATGCTCGCGGCTTCCGGGTCGTTCAGGTCCAGCTTCGGATCGAAACCGGTGGCGCCGACTTCCAGGCCGCGCAGGGCTTTCTGCACGGACTCCTGGAAGGTGCGGCCGATGGCCATGACTTCACCCACGGATTTCATCTGGGTGGTCAGGCGGGCGTCGGCTTTCGGGAATTTCTCGAAGGCGAAACGCGGGATCTTGGTGACGACGTAGTCGATCGCCGGCTCGAAGGACGCCGGGGTGCGACCGCCGGTGATGTCGTTCTGCAGCTCGTCGAGGGTGTAGCCGACGGCCAGCTTGGCGGCGATCTTGGCGATCGGGAAGCCGGTGGCCTTGGAAGCCAGAGCCGAGGAGCGCGATACGCGCGGGTTCATCTCGATCACGACCATGCGGCCGGTGTTCGGGCAGATGCCGAACTGCACGTTCGAACCGCCGGTTTCCACGCCGATCTCGCGCAGCACCGCCAGCGAGGCGTTGCGCATGATCTGGTATTCCTTGTCGGTCAGGGTCTGCGCCGGGGCAACGGTGATGGAGTCACCGGTGTGCACGCCCATCGGGTCGAAGTTCTCGATGGAGCAGACGATGATGCAGTTGTCCTTCTTGTCGCGAACAACCTCCATCTCGTATTCCTTCCAGCCGATCAGCGATTCGTCGATCAGCAGCTCATTGGTCGGCGACAGGTCCAGACCACGGGCGCAGATCTCTTCGAATTCTTCGCGGTTGTAGGCAATGCCGCCGCCGGTGCCGCCCATGGTGAAGGACGGACGGATGATGCACGGGAAGCCGACCTTCTCCAGCACGCCGTAGGCTTCTTCCATGGTGTGGGCGATGCCAGAGCGCGGGCAGGCCAGGCCGATGTCGCGCATGGCCTTGTCGAAGCGCGAACGGTCTTCGGCCTTGTCGATGGTGTCGGCGTTGGCGCCGATCATTTCCACGCCGAACTGCTCCAGAACGCCGTGACGCTCCAGATCCAGGGCGCAGTTCAGAGCGGTCTGGCCACCCATGGTCGGCAGCAGCGCGTCAGGGCGCTCCTTCTCGATGATCTTGGCGACGGTCTGCCACTTGATCGGCTCGATGTAGGTGGCGTCGGCCATGGCCGGATCGGTCATGATGGTGGCCGGGTTGGAGTTCACCAGGATGACACGGAAGCCTTCTTCCTTCAGGGCCTTGCAGGCCTGTGCGCCGGAGTAGTCGAACTCGCAGGCCTGGCCGATGACGATCGGGCCGGCGCCGAGGATCAGGATGCTCTTGATGTCTGTACGCTTGGGCATGGGACTCTCGTTGCAATATTCAGGAAAGGGTTGCGCTGGCCAGCTTCACGCCAAAGCCGACGAACAGGGCGCCGACACCGCTCGAGGCGCCGGCAGCCAGCCGTTGCCGCCGACGGAACCAGGCCGCCAGACGCACACCGGAGAAAATCAGGAAACTCAGGTACAGGGCGCTGAGGATCTCGAGGATCGTGCCCAGCACCAGGAACGACAGGCCGGGGTAGGCGTATCCCGGGTCGACGAACTGGATGAAGAAGGAAATGAAGAAGAGGATCGCCTTGGGGTTGGACAGACTCAGGAGCAGCGCCTTGCGGAACGGCTGGTTGACGTCCACTTCCTTGGTCGGCGCGGCGGCCGCTTCCAGCGGGTGGCGCAGCTTCTGCCAACCACCGCGGAGCATGCCGATACCCAGATAGAACAGGTAAGCGGCGCCGACGTACTTCAACCCCAGGAACAGCATCGGCTCGGCCTTGAGCACCGAGGCGATACCCAGCGCCGACAGGAACATCAGGATCGCATCACCAAGGAACACCGCGCTCGCCGCCCGGTAGCCCGAGGCCACGCCGCGCTGGGCGGCGGTGGCGAGGACGAACAGCGAGTTCGGCCCCGGCAGCAGGACGATGAATAGCGTACCCAGGACGTAGGTCCAGAGGTCGGTGATTCCCAGGGTCGGCATCATCTTCTTCTACCTCTTCGAGCTCGGACTCAGCGGCGCTCGGCCATCGCCGCGATGAAGCGGTCGAACAGCGGGGCCACGTCGTGCGGACCGGGGCTGGCTTCCGGGTGACCCTGGAAGCTGAAGGCCACCTTGTCGGTGCGTTCGATACCCTGCAGGGTGCCGTCGAACAGCGACTTGTGGGTGGCGCGCAGGTTGCTCGGCATGCTCGCCTCGTCCACGGCAAAACCGTGGTTCTGGCTGGTGATCATCACCACGCCCGAATCCAAGTCCTGCACCGGGTGGTTGGCACCGTGGTGGCCGTGGCCCATTTTCAGGGTCTTGGCGCCGGAGGCCAGGGCCAGCAGCTGGTGGCCGAGGCAGATGCCAAACACCGGGATCTCGGTGTCGAGGAACTCGCGAATGGCCTGGATGGCGTAGTCGCACGGCTCGGGGTCACCAGGACCGTTGGAGAGGAAGATGCCGTCCGGATTCAGGGCGAGCACTTCACTGGCCGGGGTCTGCGCCGGCACGACGGTCAGGCGGCAGCCGCGGGCGACCAGCATGCGCAGGATGTTCAGCTTCACGCCGAAGTCGTAGGCGACCACGTGGTACGGCAGGTCGGCAGCGGCGATTTCCGGATGGCTGTCGGTTTCCAGGTTCCACACGCTGGAACGCCACTCGTAGCGCTCGGTGGAGGAAACGACCTTGGCCAGGTCCATGCCTTTCAGGCCCGGGAAGCCGCGCGCCAGTTCGAGGGCTTTTTCCTCGGTGGCGTCGTCACCGGCCAGGATGCAGCCGTTCTGCGAACCCTTCTCGCGCAGGATGCGGGTCAGGCGGCGGGTATCGATGCCGGCAATGGCGACGGTACCGTTCTCTTTCAGGTAGTCCGGCAGGGACTGCTTGTCGCGCCAACTGCTGGAGAGCAGCGGCAGGTCACGGATGATCAGGCCGGCGGCCCAGACCTTGTTCGACTCGGCGTCTTCCGGCGTGGTGCCGGTGTTGCCGATGTGCGGGTAAGTCAGGGTAACGATCTGTTGGGCGTAGGAAGGATCGGTGAGGATTTCCTGGTAGCCGGTCATGGCGGTGTTGAACACCACCTCTCCGACGGTCTGGCCGTCGGCGCCGATGGCTTCACCGCGAAAAACGCTGCCGTCGGCAAGTGCAAGTATGGCTGGCTTAGTCAAGAAGACCTCCCGTAGTTCAAGCCTGGCTGGGCGTGCGCAGATTGTAAAAAAGCGGGATGACGTCAGAAGAAGTCATCCCGCTTTTTATGTGATCATGCTGCGCTGCTTTTAGTGGACACACTAAAGCTGTAGTTTACAGAAAAGCGACATCATGGTCCACCTTTTGCACGACGTACGGCTATGCCACTCAGCGAAGGCCAAGCACGTCCTGCATGTCGTACAAGGCGTTGGCCTGCCCTTCCAGCCACTGCGCAGCACGCACGGCGCCGCGAGCGAAGGTCATGCGGCTCGAGGCCTTGTGGGTGATTTCCACGCGCTCGCCGTCGGCAGCGAACAGCACGGTGTGATCGCCCACCACGTCGCCAGCGCGCACGGTGGCGAAACCGATGGTCTCGCGCGGACGAGCACCGGTCTGGCCTTCTCTACCGTACACGGCCACTTTCTCCAGATCACGCCCCAGCGCATTGGCGACCACTTCGCCCATGCGCAGGGCGGTGCCGGACGGCGCGTCGACCTTGTGACGGTGGTGTGCCTCGATGATCTCGATGTCCACCTCGTCACCCAGCACACGAGCCGCGGTATCGAGCAACTTCAGGCAGAGGTTCACACCGACGCTGTAGTTGGCGGCAAATACGATCGGGATGTCCTTGGCCGCGTCATTGAGCAGCGCCTTCTCCTCGACGCTGAAGCCGGTGGTGCCGATGACCATGGCCTTACCGGCCTTGCGGCAGACTTCCAGGTTTTTCAGGGTGACGGTCGGGTGCGTGAAGTCGATCAGCACGTCGAACTCGTCGACCACTTTGGCCAGGTCGCCCGACAGCGGCACACCGATGCGGCCCAGGCCAGCCAGCTCACCCGCGTCAGCGCCCACCAGGGTGCTGTCCGGACGATCGACCGCCGCGGTCAGACCGGCGCTGCCAGCAGTCTGCTGTACCGCTTCGATCAGGGTCTTGCCCATGCGCCCGGCGGCGCCCATTACGGCTATACGTCGCATATAAAACTGCTCCAAAGCTAGAAAGCCCCGGACGATTCACACCGCCCGGGGCCTTGCATCATAGATCGTCGAAGAAGCGCTTCATGCCCTCGAACCAGCCACTGGCCTTGGGCGAATGGGAAGAGTTGCCCTGCAGGGTACCGCGGAACTCCTCGAGCAGCTCGCGCTGACGCTTGTCCAGCTGGACCGGAGTCTCAACCACGACACGGCACATCAGGTCGCCCGCACCACCGCCACGCACCGGGGCAACGCCCTTGCCGCGCAGGCGGAACAGCTTGCCGGTCTGGGTGCCTTCGGGAATCTTCAGCTTCACGCGACCATCCAGGGTCGGCACTTCCAGCTCGCCACCCAGGGCGGCGTCGGCGAAGCTGATCGGCACTTCGCAGTACAGGTGCTTGCCGTCGCGCTGGAAGATGTCGTGCTCACGCACGTTCACCACCACGTAGAGGTCGCCCGCCGGTCCGCCATGGGCGCCGGCCTCGCCTTCGCCGGTCAGGCGGATGCGGTCGCCGGTATCGACGCCGGCCGGCACTTTCACCGACAGGGTCTTGTGCTCTTCCACCCGGCCCTGGCCGTGGCACGAGCCACAGGGGTCGGTGATCATCTTGCCGCTGCCATGGCAACGCGGGCAGGTCTGCTGCACCGAGAAGAAGCCCTGCTGCATGCGTACCTGGCCGATACCACCGCAAGTGGTACAGGTGACCGGCGTGGTGCCAGGCTTGGCGCCACTGCCGCTACAGGTCTTGCAGCCGACCAGGGTGGGAACGCGAATGGTCACGGTGGTGCCGCGAACCGCGTCTTCCAGGTCCAGGTCGAGGGTGTAGCGCAGGTCCGCGCCACGCGCCGGGCCGCCGCGGGAGCCGCCGCGGCCGCCACCACCGCCAAAGAAGTCGCTGAAGACATCACCGAAGATGTCCGAGAAGCTCGCGCCGCCGAAGCCCGCACCGCCACCACCCATCTGCGGGTCGACGCCGGCGTGACCGTACTGGTCGTAGGCCGCGCGCTTGCTGGCGTCGGACAGGACCTCGTACGCCTCGTTGGCCTCCTTGAATTTGTCCTCGGCCTCCTTGTCGCCGGGGTTTCGGTCCGGGTGGAACTTCATGGCGAGCCGGCGATAGGCCTTCTTCAGGTCCGCTTCGCTGGCGCCGCGCTCGACACCCAGTACCTCGTAAAAATCACGTTTGGCCATAAATTCTTTGCACCTTGAAAACCTCTCCCCCAGACACGCCAACGCGGGAGCAAGCCCCCGCGTGACGTTTCATGCGCACCGACACGCTGGTCGGTGCGCCGGAGCGGAAGCAAGCACGCGGCTTACTTGTTCTCCTTGACCTCTTCGAACTCGGCATCAACGACATCGTCGCCAGCCTTGTCGTCAGCGGCCTCGCCCTGAGCGGCAGCACCCGGCTGCGGCTGTTCGGCGTACATCTTCTGCGCCAGCGGAGTGGACGCCTGGGACAGCGCGTTCATCTTCGCTTCGATCTCGGCCTTGTCGTCGCCCTTCACGGCAACTTCCAACTCGCCCAGCGCTTTCTCGATGGCGGCTTTCTCCTCGGCGGTGGCCTTGTCGCCAGCCTCGGTGACCATCTTGCGAGTCGCGTGGACCAGCGCGTCGCCCTGGTTGCGGGCAGCGGCCAGCTCTTCGAACTTGCGGTCTTCCTCGGCGTTCGCCTCGGCGTCACGCACCATCTGCGCAATCTCGTCCTCGGACAGACCGGAGGAAGCCTTGATCACGATGGACTGCTGCTTGCCGGTGGCCTTGTCTTTGGCGCCGACGTGCAGGATGCCGTTGGCATCAATGTCGAAGGTCACTTCGATCTGCGGTACGCCGCGCGGAGCCGGCGGGATGTCGGCCAGGTCGAACTTGCCCAGCGACTTGTTCTGCGCGGCTTGCTTGCGCTCGCCCTGCAGCACGTGAATGGTCACGGCGCCCTGGTTGTCATCGGCGGTGGAGAACACCTGCGACTTCTTGGTCGGGATGGTGGTGTTCTTGTCGATCAGCGCGGTCATCACGCCGCCGAGGGTTTCGATACCCAGGGTCAGCGGGGTGACGTCGAGCAGCAGCACGTCCTTCACGTCGCCGGCCAGCACGGCGCCCTGGATGGCGGCACCCATGGCTACGGCTTCGTCCGGGTTGACGTCCTTGCGAGCTTCCTTGCCGAAGAACTCGGCAACGGTCTTCTGCACCAGCGGCATGCGGGTCTGGCCGCCGACCAGGATCACTTCGTCGATCTTCGAGACGTCCAGGCCGGCGTCTTTCAGCGCAACGCGGCACGGCTCGATGGTGCGGGTGATCAGGTCTTCAACCAGGGATTCCAGCTTGGCGCGGGAAACCTTGACGTTCAGGTGTTTCGGGCCGCTGGCGTCAGCGGTGACGTACGGCAGATTGACGTCGGTCTGCTGGGTCGAGGACAGCTCGATCTTGGCCTTCTCGGCAGCTTCCTTCAGGCGCTGCATGGCCAGCGGGTCGCCCTTGAGGTCCATGCCGGATTCTTTCTTGAATTCCTCGACGAGGTAGTCGATCAGGCGCAGGTCGAAGTCTTCACCACCCAGGAAGGTGTCACCGTTGGTAGCCAGCACTTCGAACTGGTGCTCGCCATCGACTTCGGCAATCTCGATTACGGAAACGTCGAAGGTACCGCCGCCCAGGTCGTAGACGATGATGGTGTGGTCGCCCTTGGCCTTGTCCAGGCCGTACGCCAGCGCAGCCGCGGTCGGCTCGTTGATGATGCGCTTGACGTCGAGACCGGCGATGCGGCCGGCGTCCTTGGTGGCCTGACGCTGGCTGTCGTTGAAGTAGGCCGGAACGGTGATGACCGCTTCGGTGACCGGCTCGCCCAGGTAGTCCTCGGCGGTCTTCTTCATCTTCTTCAGGACTTCGGCGGAGACCTGCGGCGGAGCCATCTTCTGGCCCTTGGCCTCGACCCATGCGTCGCCGTTGTCAGCCTTGACGATGTTGTAAGGCACCATCTTGATGTCTTTCTGTACGACGTCTTCTTCGAAACGACGGCCAATCAGGCGCTTGACCGCGTACAGGGTGTTCTTCGGGTTGGTCACGGCCTGGCGCTTGGCCGGCTGACCTACCAGGATCTCGCCATCGTTGGCGTAACCGATGATCGACGGGGTGGTACGAGCGCCTTCGGCGTTCTCGATGACCTTGACGTTACCGTTCTCCAGGATGGACACACAGGAGTTGGTGGTCCCCAGGTCGATACCAATGATTTTGCCCATATTCACTCTCCAGAAATTAGATTCCGCGCTGACCCTGTTGCGGGTCTTTGGCTCGGTTGATTACCCAGATGGGGACCGGGTGATGAATTTCAAGCCTTCTCGTCGATCGAAGGCGGGGTTTGTTCGGGTGCCTTGCTGACCACGACCATGGCCGGACGCAGCAGGCGACCGTTGAGCAGGTACCCCTTCTGGAACACCTTGACCACGCTGCCCGGCTCCAGATGCACGCTCTCCTCCATCGCCATGGCCTGGTGATGCTCGGGATTGAACGGCTCGCCGTGCGGATCGACCGGCTCCAGGCTGTAGCGCTTCAAGGTGTCGTGGAACATCTTCAAGGTCAGCTCGATGCCTTCGCGCATCGGCTTGATCGCCTCGTCGTTCGGGCTGGACATCTCCAGCGCACGCTCCAGGGTATCGACGATCGGCAGCAGGTCGCCGGAGAACTTCTCCAGAGCGAACTTGTGCGCTTTTTCCACGTCCTGCTCGGCACGGCGGCGGACGTTCTGCAGTTCGGCGACGGCGCGCAGGCTCTGATCCTTGGCCGCGGCGACCTGCTCTTCCAGTTCCAGCACGCGGGCGTTCAGGTCCTCGGCAGCACCGGTCTCCGGCTGCTCGTTGAACTGGGAATCCTGAGTCTGTTGTTCGTCAGACATGCCACTCTCCTAAAAAAGAAAATAAGCCTTTGAAAACAAAGCGAACCCAATGGTCCGCGGCTCTGCCGTGTATATGGGGTGCCTTTTTTTTACTTCAAGGGCTTTGACTTCAAGGGCGAGCCAGCAAGCGACAAGGGAGAATTGCCAGCGGCGAAAAATACTGTATAAATAACCAGACCTATTTGTGGAGCCGCCGCCCATGCTGGTTCACCTGTCCGTGCACAACTACGCCATCGTCGAGCACCTCGATCTCGAGCTCGCCGCCGGCATGACCGTGATCACCGGCGAAACCGGCGCCGGCAAGTCGATCATGCTCGACGCCCTCGGCCTCGCCCTGGGCGACCGTGCCGACAGCGGCGTGGTGCGCCCCGGCGCCGACAAGACCGACATTCTCGCCAGCTTCGATGTCAGCGCCATTGCCGAGGCCCGCGACTGGCTGGCCGAACGCGACCTGGAACAGGACGGCCCGTGCATCCTGCGCCGGGTGATCACCGCCGAAGGCCGCTCCCGCGCGTATATCAATGGCACGCCCTGCCCCCTGGGTGATCTCAAGCACCTGGGCGAACTGCTGATCGATATCCACAGCCAGCACGAGCACCAGTCGCTGCTCAAGGCCGACACCCACCGCCGCCTGCTGGACGAATACGCCGGCAGCCAGGACCTGGCGCGCCAGGTGCACCTCGCCGCGCAACGCTGGAAGCAGACCCGTCACGAGCTGGACCGCCTGTCGCGCAATGGTGACGAGCAGCGCGCCCGCCACCAGTTGCTCAGCTATCAGCTGGAAGAACTGGAAAACCTTGGCCTGGGCGATAGCGAGCTGGAGACGCTGGAAGCCGAACACAAGACTCTGAGCAACGCCGGAAGCCTGATCGCCGCGTGCCGACAGGTGGTCGAACTGTGCAGCGAAAGCGATGCTGGCAACGTGCTGTCGGCGCTGACCTCCAGCCTCAACCGCCTGACCGCCTTCCAGAGCCAGCCGGCCGCACTGGGTGAAGCGGTGAATCTGCTGTCCAGTGCACAGATCCAGGTAGAAGAGGCGATTGGCGAACTGAACCGCTTCGTCGACAACTTCGACGCCGACCCGATGCGCCTGCAACAGCTGGAAGAGCGCATGGACGCCATCTATAGCCTCGCGCGCAAGCACCGCGTACAGCCCCATGAGCTGCAGGACCTGCAGCTGCGCCTGCTGGACGAGCTGGAAGCGCTGAATGCCGACGACGAAGCCGTGGAGCGTCTGGGCGACGAGCTGGCCGCCTACGCCCGGCATTATCAGGAGAAGGCCGACGAACTCAGCCGCATCCGCCAGACCGCCGCGCCGCAGCTGGCCAAAGCGGTGGAGGTGGAAATGCAGCGCCTGGGTATGCCCGGCGGTCGCTTCGCCATCGAGCTGCGCGAGTCCGCATCGGACGAACCTCAGGTGAATGGCGTGGAGCAGCTGGAATTCCTGGTCAGCGCCAACCCTGGCCAGCCGATGAAGGGCCTGGCCAAGGTCGCTTCGGGCGGCGAATTGTCGCGCATCAGCCTGGCGATCCAGGTCATTACCGCACAGACATCGCGCATCCCTACCCTGGTCTTCGACGAAGTGGACGTTGGCATCGGCGGTCCTACGGCCGAAGTGGTCGGCCAATTGCTGCGCCGCCTCGGCGACCGCGGTCAGGTACTGACCGTCACTCACCTGCCGCAGGTCGCCGCGCAAGGCCATCAGCACCTGTTCGTGCACAAGGACCGCGACACCAGCGAAACCCGCACCGCCGTGGCCAACCTTAAGAAGGCCGAGCGCATCGAGGAGATCGCCCGCATGCTCGGCGGCGTCGACCTGACCAAGGAATCCCTGGCCCACGCGCGCAAGATGGTGGATTCGGCCGTGCAGGGCTGAGATGTCCACTTGTAGGAGCGAGCTTGCTCGCTCCTACAAAAAGCCCGCACGAACGAAAACGGCGACCCGAAGGTCGCCGTTCTTGCATCTGCGTGCGCTTACTTCTTCTTGCGCACGTAGAGCACCAGATTGTGATCGACGAGCTCGAAGCCGCGCTCCTTGACGATCTCCTTCTGGCGTTTCTCGATTTCCGAGTCCATGAACTCGATGACCTCGCCGGTATCGACGCAGACCATGTGGTCATGGTGGCCGCTGTCGGCCAGTTCGAAGACGGCATGGCCGCCATCGAAGTTATGACGCACCACCAGGCCAGCGGCCTCGAACTGGGTCAGCACGCGGTAGACAGTGGCCAGACCTACGTCCTCACCCGCCTCCATCAGCGCTTTGTAGACATCCTCCGCGCTCATGTGGCGTTGCTCGGCGGAATCGAGCATCTGGAGGATCTTGACGCGCGGCAGCGTGACCTTCAGTCCGGCTTTGCGCAGTTCGCTATTTTCAACCATGTGTGCTTTCTCGGCGCGGGATGCTTCGCAGCTTCCCTCAATGCAGGTATGATCGGGGTTTCGTCGCTCAGCCAAGATAGTGGAAGTCACCACCCGATGCAAAACGCCAAGCTCATGCTGACCAGTCTCGCTTTCGCGCTGGGACTCGCCGCACTCGCCGGTTGCTCTTTCCCGGGGGTTTACAAGATCGACATCCAGCAGGGCAACGTCGTAACACAAGACATGATAGACCAGTTGAAGCCTGGAATGACCCGGCGCCAAGTGCGGTTTATCATGGGTAACCCCTTGATCGTCGACACTTTCCACCCCAATCGCTGGGATTACCTGTACAGCATCCAGCCCGGTGGCGGTCAGCGCCAGCAGGAGCGCATGAGCCTGTACTTCAGCGACAGCGATCAGCTGATCGGCCTCAATGGCGACTTCATGCCCGGCGTGAGCCGCGACGAGTCGATCCTCGGCAAGGAAGGCGGCGCGACCACTACACCGTCGCAACCGACCCAGCAGCAGCCCGAGCAGCCCAAGGAAGAACCGGCCAAGCCCGGCTCCGTGGAAGAGCAGATCCAGAAGGAAGTGGACCAGGTGGAAACCGTGCCGGTCCCGACTCCGGAACCGCTGGACAAGAACCCGCAATAAGGGTCTGCCCGACAAAAAAGCCCGGCCAATGCCGGGCTTTTTGTTGCCTGCCGTTTCATTGTTCGAGCAATCACCCCCTGGCGGCTTTGGCCCGGGCCGCGCGCTGCTTGCGAACCTCCTTGGGATCGGCGATCAGCGGACGGTAGATCTCTACCCGTTCCCCGTCTTCCAGTACCCGCTCATCGGGTCTGGCCACGGCCTTGCCGAAAATCCCCAGCGGGCAGTTCTGCACGTCCAGGTCGGGAAACTGCGCGGCAATGCCCGACAGCAGCACCGCCTCACGCACCCGGGTGCCGTAGGGCACACTCAGGCGCAGCAGGGATTGTCGCTCGGGCAGCGCGTAAACCACCTCGACGGCGATGCTCGCCGGTTCAGCCATGGAGTTGCTTGGCACGCTGGCAGAAGGCATCGACCATGGTGTTCGCGGCCTGGGTGAACAGCGGCCCGAGGGTGGCTTTCACCAGGGCGCCGGCGTAGTCGAAGGTCAGGTCGAGGGAAATCTTGCAAGCCTTGTCGCCCAGTGCCTTGAAGGTCCACACGCCGTGCAGCTGGGTGAAGGGGCCTTCCTCCAGCTTCATCTCGATGCTCTGCCCGGGCACCAGCACGTTACGGGTGGTGAAGCGCTGAGTGATGCTGCCTTTGGCCACGGTCAGCTCGGCGCGCATGGCCACCTCGCTTTCGTCCAGCACGGTGGAAGCCGAGCACCAGGGCAGGAACTCCGGGTAGCGCGCTACATCGTTGACCAGGTCGTACAGCGCCTTCGCCGGATAAGGCAGCAGCGCAGAACGCTGGATATGCGTGCTCATAGACGTCTCGCTTTGTTATGGGGCGACTGCCCGCCCGCCGATCAAAAAAACAGCGCGCATTCTCCGAGATTAGCCACGCCCCCTCAAGCTTGCATGCCTTCACACGCTGTCCCGATAGCGGCGCGGCGAGCGACTCCCTATAATGCGCGGCCTATGGCTAAACAGAAGAAACACCCTTCGGGGACCATCGCGCAGAACAAGAAGGCTCTGCACGACTACTTCATCGAGCAGCGCTTCGAGGCGGGCGTCGCCCTGGCCGGCTGGGAAGTCAAAAGCCTGCGCGCCGGCAAGGCGCAGCTGGTGGACAGCTACGTGCTGCTCAAGGATGGCGAGGCCTGGCTGCTGGGCAGCCACATCACCCCGCTGACCACCGCCAGCACCCACGTCATCGCCGATCCGGTGCGCACGCGCAAGCTGCTGCTGCACAAGCGCGAACTGGGCAAGCTGTTCGGTGCCGTGCAGCAGAAAGGCTACGCCTGCGTCGCGCTGTCGATGTACTGGAAGAAGCACCTGATCAAATGCGAGATCGCACTGGCCAAGGGCAAGAAAGAGTACGACAAGCGCGGCACCGAGAAGGAGCGCGACTCCGACCGGGAGATCCAGCGCGCCATTCGCCACGGCAAGGACGACTGACGTCCCTCGCGCCCTCCTTCAGCGAGGGCGCGTCGCCGATCAGGCGTCCACCGCGCCCTGGCGCCGCTGTGCCCGCTGCAGGCGCACCTCCTGCGCCTGGGCTTCGGCCAGTACTTCCTGTACGTAGTCGATGTGTCGCTGGGAAATTTCCCGCGCCGCTTCCGCATGCCCGCCGACAATCGCCTCGTATAACTCGCGATGCTGACGCATCAGTTGCTCGCGGGTCTCGTCGCGCTGCGCATACATCCCGCCGATATTGGTCACCACGTTGCGCTTGAGCAGGTCGAACAGGCCACGAATGGTGTGCAGCAGCACGGCATTGTGGCTGGCCTCGGCGATGGCCAGGTGGAAGGCCGCGTCCGCCGCCCCCTCCTCCGCCCGGCTGACCTTGCCGGGGCTCAGGTAGCAGTCCTGCAGGGTGTCGAAGGCCTGCTTCAGGCGCTGGCGATCCACCTCGGTCGCACGCTGCGCGGCGTAGTAGGCGCAGGAGCCTTCCAGGGTATGGCGAAACTCCAGCAGATCGCGCTGCGCCTCCGGATTGCTCTCCAGCAGATGCAACAGCGGATCGCTGAACATCGAGCCCAGCCCTTCGCTGACATAGTTGCCGCCGCCCTGGCGACTGACCAGCAAGCCCTTCGCCGCCAGCTTCTGGATCGCCTCGCGCAGCGACGGCCGCGACACGCCGAACTGCTCGGCCAGCACACGCTCCGCCGGCAGGCGCTCGCCGGCCTTGAGGGTGCCCTCGAGAATCATCGCCTCCAGCCGCTCAACGATGTCATCCGACAGACGGCGCTGCTTGACCTGACCAAATCCCATCTTCGTGATCTCCCACGGCAAAACGCTCTGCGCCGCGACCTGCGCGCCGAGCGCGGCAGCCTAATCAGCCCTGAAGCCGACCACAAGACCACCCGGCCCACCCGGGCCTCATCGACAAAAGTAGAACTGCAGCAAATTGACACGCCGACTGCAGGGCTTTTACCCTGAGCGCTCGGCTTTGTAAATTGGTCATACCAATTTACCGGAAGCTGGATTGCATGACAACATCAAGCCGCGATCAGTCGACCACTGCCAGCGCCACAAGCGCCAAGGATTCGCCCGACCGGCAACAAGGCCCTCCACCCAAAAACAATTAGGGAGCCAATCCAGATGCAAACCTGGCAGCAGATCTACACCCCGCTCGGCAGCCTCGGCCTGTCCGCACTGGTCGCCGTCATCCCGATCGTGTTCTTCTTCCTCGCCCTCGCCGTGTTCCGCCTCAAGGGCCACGTCGCAGGCAGCATCACCCTCGCCCTCTCGATCATCATCGCCATCGCCGCCTTTGGCATGCCCGCTGACATGGCCATCGCCGCCGCCGGCTACGGCTTCGCCTACGGCCTGTGGCCGATCGCCTGGATCATCGTCGCTGCGGTGTTCCTCTACAAACTCACGGTCAAGAGCGGCCAGTTCGAAGTGATCCGCAGCTCGGTGCTGTCGATCACCGGCGACCAACGCCTGCAGGTGCTGCTGATCGGCTTCTCCTTCGGCGCCTTCCTCGAAGGTGCGGCGGGCTTCGGCGCGCCGGTGGCCATCACCGCCGCCCTGCTCGTCGGCCTGGGCTTCAACCCGCTGTACGCCGCGGGTCTGTGCCTGATCGCCAACACCGCCCCGGTGGCTTTCGGCGCCCTGGGTATCCCGATCATCGTGGCGGGCCAGGTCACCGGCATCGACGCGTTCAAGATCGGCGCCATGACCGGCCGCCAACTGCCCTTCCTGTCGATCCTCGTGCCGTTCTGGCTGGTGTTCATGATGGACGGCCTCAAGGGCGTGAAGGAAACCTGGCCGGCCGCGCTGGTCGCTGGCGGCAGCTTCGCCGTCACCCAGTACTTCACCTCCAACTTCATCGGCCCGGAACTGCCGGACATCACCTCAGCCCTGGTCAGCCTGATTTCCCTGACTCTGTTCCTGAAGGTCTGGCAGCCGGCCAGCGAGCGTGAAGTGGTCGCCACCGCTGGCGGCGCCGCCGTCATGGGCGGCAACGGCCCCCGTGGCGCGGAACCTACGCCCTACAGCTTCGGCGAAATCCTCAAGGCCTGGTCGCCCTTCCTGGTCCTGACCGTGCTGGTCACCATCTGGACCCTGAAGCCGTTCAAGGCCATGTTCGCGCCGGGCGGCACGCTGTACAGCCTGGTGTTCAACTTCGCGATTCCGCATCTGGACCAACTGGTGGTGAAGACCGCGCCCATCGTCGCCAACCCGACGCCCATCGCCGCCGTGTTCAAGCTGGACCCGGTATCGGCCACCGGCACCGCGATCTTCCTCTCCGCCGTGGTTTCGATGTTCATCCTGCGCATCGGCGCGAAAACTGGTCTGACCACCTTCAAGGAGACCCTGGTCGAGCTGAGATGGCCGATCCTCTCCATTGGCATGGTGCTGGCCTTCGCCTTCGTCACCAACTACTCGGGCATGTCCACAACCCTGGCGCTGGTCCTGGCCGGCACCGGCGCAGCCTTCCCGTTCTTCTCGCCGTTCCTCGGCTGGCTGGGCGTGTTCCTGACCGGTTCGGACACCTCGTCCAACGCGCTGTTCAGCTCGCTGCAGTCCACCACTGCGCACCAGATCGGGGTCCACGACACCCTGCTGGTGGCCGCCAACACCAGCGGCGGCGTGACCGGCAAGATGATCTCGCCGCAATCCATCGCCGTGGCCTGCGCCGCCACCGGCATGGTCGGCAAGGAATCCGACCTGTTCCGCTTCACCCTCAAGCACAGCCTGATGTTCGCCGCCCTGGTCGGTCTGATCACCCTCGCGCAGGCCTACATCTTCACCGGCATGCTGGTGCACTAAAGGAAAATGGCACTGGATCGTCACTCCCGCCCCCTCGGGAGTCCGGATTAACCAGCTAGCTTTCTCTGGGTCCCCGCCTTCGCGGGGACGACGCCCGCAACAAGACCACGATTGATGAGACGCCCATGATCATCTCTGCCTCCACCGACTACCGCGCCGCCGCCCAACGCAAGCTGCCGCCGTTCCTCTTCCACTATGCCGATGGCGGCGCCTACGCCGAGCGCACCTTGCGCAACAACGTCGACGACCTGGCCGGCATCGCCCTGCGTCAGCGCGTGCTGAAGAACATGTCCGAGCTGAGCCTGGAGACGCGGCTGTTCAACGAGACGTTGAGCATGCCCGTCGCCCTCGCTCCGGTCGGCCTGACCGGCATGTATGCCCGGCGCGGTGAAGTGCAGGCAGCCCGTGCGGCCGCCGCGAAAGGCATCCCCTTCACCCTGTCCACGGTGTCGGTCTGCCCCATCGAGGAAGTCGCCCCGGCCATCGACAGGCCCATGTGGTTCCAGCTCTACGTGCTGAAGGACCGCGGCTTCATGCGCAACGCTTTGGAGCGCGCCAAGGCCGCTGGCGTCACCACCCTGGTGTTCACCGTCGACATGCCGGTGCCCGGCGCCCGCTACCGCGACGCCCACTCCGGCATGAGCGGCCCGAACGCTCCGCTGCGCCGCGTCTGGCAAGCCATGACCCACCCGTCCTGGGCGCTGGACGTCGGCCTGCTGGGCAAACCCCACGACCTGGGCAACATCTCCAGGTACCGCGGCAACCCCACTGGCCTTGCCGACTACATCGGCTGGCTGGGCGCCAACTTCGACCCGTCGATCTCCTGGAAGGACCTGGAGTGGATCCGTGATTTCTGGGACGGGCCGATGGTGATCAAGGGCATCCTCGACCCCGAGGACGCCAAGGACGCGGTGAAATTCGGCGCCGACGGCATCGTCGTCTCCAACCACGGCGGCCGCCAGCTCGACGGCGTGCTCTCCAGCGCCCGCGCCCTGCCGGCCATCGCCGACGCGGTGAAGGGCGACCTGAAGATCCTCGCCGACTCCGGCATCCGCAATGGCCTGGACGTGGTGCGCATGATTGCCCTGGGCGCGGACACCGTGCTCATCGGCCGCGCCTTCCTCTACGCCCTGGCGACCCACGGCGAAGCCGGCGTGAAGAATCTGCTGGACCTGTTCGAGAAGGAAATGCGCGTGGCCATGGTGCTCACCGGCGCCAAGTCCATCAGCGAGATCACCGGTGATTCGCTGGTGCGTGAACTGGGTGCCTGAGGGATTCCCATCTGTAGGAGCGAGCTTGCTCGCGAACCTGCCCAACTCCGGGCCTGCCCGAGTTCGCGAGCAAGCTCGCTCCTACAGGAAAGAACGTGCCTCGGCGCATTCGAACTAAAAGAACACCGATGGGCCGTCCAGCGGTCCACGCTCACCGATGATGACTGGAGCCGCCATGAGCCTGCCCGCCGCGTTCCTCGACACGGTAGAACACCTGATTCCCCGCGAGCGCCGCTTCGACGATCCGCTCTCGACCCTGGCCTTCGGCACTGACGCCAGCTTCTACCGCCTGATCCCCAAGCTGGTGATCCGCGTCGAGAGCGAGGACGAAGTCGCCACCCTGCTCAAGGCCGCCCACGCCCACCAGGTTGCGGTGACCTTCCGCGCCGCCGGCACCAGCCTCTCCGGACAGGCCGTGAGCGACTCGGTATTGCTCGTGCTGGGTGACAACTGGAACGGCCGCGACATCCGCGACGGCGGCACGCAGATCCGCCTGCAACCCGGCGTCATCGGCGCCCAGGCCAACGCCTGGCTCGCTCCCTTCGGCCGCAAGATCGGCCCCGACCCTGCGTCGATCAACGCCTGCAAGATCGGCGGCATCGTCGCCAACAACGCCAGCGGCATGTGCTGCGGCACCGCGCAGAACAGCTACCACACCCTGGCCGGCATGCGCCTGCTGCTGGCCGACGGCACCCTGCTGGACAGCGAGCTGCCCGACAGCGTCGCGGCCTTCCGCGACAGCCATGGCGCACTGCTCGACCAGCTCGCCGAGCTGGGCCGGCAGACCCGCGCCAATACCGAACTCGCCGCGAAGATTCGCCACAAGTACCGGTTGAAGAACACCACCGGCCTGTCGCTGAACGCCCTGGTCGACTATGACGAGCCGCTGGATATCCTCACCCACCTGATGGTCGGTTCCGAAGGCACCCTGGGCTTCATCAGCGCGGTGACCTACGACACCGTGCCGGACCACCCGAACAAGGCCAGCGCACTGGTCGTCTTCCCTGATGTGGAGAACTGCTGCAAGGCCGTGACCGTGCTCAAGCAGCAGCCGGTGTCCGCCGTGGAGCTGCTGGACCGCCGCAGCCTGCGCTCGGTGGAGAACATGCAGGGCATGCCGGTCTGGGTGAAAAGCCTCTCCGAAGGCGCCTGCGCGCTACTCATCGAATCCCGCGCGGCGACCCAGTCACTGCTGCACGAACAGCTCGCGCAGATCAGCGCCTCCATCGCCGATTACCCGGTGGAAAAACAGGTCGATTTCAGCGAAGACCCGGTCGTCTACAACCAGCTCTGGCGCATCCGCAAGGACACCTTCCCGGCCGTCGGCGCAGTGCGCGAGACCGGCACCACGGTGATTATCGAGGACGTCACCTTCCCCGTCGAACAGCTGGCCGAAGGCGTCAACCGCCTGATCGAGCTGTTCGACAAGCACGGCTACGACGAGGCCATCCTGTTCGGCCACGCGCTGGAAGGGAACCTGCACTTCGTCTTCACCCAAGGTTTCGAATCGCCTGAGCAGATCGCGCGCTACTCAGCCTTCATGGACGACGTCGCACACCTGGTCGCCGTGGAATACGGCGGTTCGCTCAAGGCCGAGCACGGCACCGGGCGCAACATGGCGCCCTTCGTCGAGCTGGAATGGGGCCACGACGCCTACCAGCTGATGTGGCAGTTGAAGCGCCTGCTCGACCCCACCGGCATCCTCAATCCCGGCGTGGTGCTGACCGACGATGCGCAGCTGCACCTGAAGAACCTCAAGCCGCTGCCGGCCGCCGACGAGATCGTCGACAAGTGCATCGAGTGCGGCTTCTGCGAGCCGGTCTGCCCGTCCAAGGGGCTGACCCTGAGCCCGCGCCAGCGCATCGTCCTGTGGCGCGACATCCAGGCCCAGCGCCGCGCCGGCATCGACACCTCGCAGCTTGAGCGCGACTACCAGTACCAGGGCATCGACACCTGCGCCGCCACCGGCCTTTGCGCCCAGCGTTGCCCGGTGAACATCAACACCGGCGAGCTGATCCGCAAGTTGCGCGGCGAGCAGGCGCGCCACGCGGGCACCGCCACCTGGCTCGCGCGCAACTTCGCCACGGCGATGAGAGGCACGCGCTTCATGCTCTACGCCGCCAACGGCGCACGCCGGCTGCTGGGCGCCCCGCGTCTGGCAAGTTTCAGCGCATCGATCAGCCACGCCAGCAAGGGCCGCGTCCCGCAGTGGACGCCGGCGATGCCGCAGCCAGTTCGCCTCGCCGCACCGTCGCACAGGCTCGATGACAGCCGCCCGCGCGTCGTCTACCTCACCGCCTGCGTGTCCCGCGCCATGGGTCCGGCGGCGGCGGACGAAGAGCAGATGCCGCTGATCGACAAGACCCGTCAGTTGCTGGAGAAAGCCGGCTATCAGGTGGTCTTTCCGGACAACGCCGACAATCTCTGCTGCGGCCAGCCCTTCGCCTCCAAAGGCTACAAGGACCAGGCCGACGCCAAGCGCGACGAACTGCTCGCCGAACTGCTGCGCGCCAGCCGTGGAGGTCTCGATCCGATCTACTGCGACACCAGCCCCTGCACCCTGCGCCTGGTGCAGGACCTGGCGGACGAGCGGCTGAAGATCTACGACCCGGTGAAGTTCATCCGCACGCACCTCGTCGAGCGCCTGGACTTCCAGCCGCAGGACAAGCCGGTGGCCATCCACGTCACCTGCAGCACCCAGCACCTGGGCGAAAGCCAGGCGCTGATCGATCTGGTCAAGCGCTGCACCCGCGAGGTGGTGATTCCCGAGGGCATCCACTGCTGCGGCTTCGCCGGCGACAAGGGCTTCACCACACCGGAACTAAATGCACACTCGCTGCGTACACTCAAGGATGCGGTGCAGCATTGCGAGGAAGGCGTTTCCACCAGTCGTACCTGCGAGATAGGCCTGTCCGCCCACGGCGGCATCGATTATCGCGGGGTGGTCTACCTGGTGGATCGCGTGACCCGCGCCAGAACGTAGGACGTTTTTCGTAGGAGCGCCCTCTTAACGCCCCGTTAAGCCAGCACTGCGACCCTCTGCCGCGAAACTGCCGCTACGGCTATCCTGCTCGGGATAGTCGCGGCAGCGCGGCGCGATGAGGGGGCACCAATGAGAATCCTGTTGGCGGAAGATGACCAACTGCTGGGCGATGGCATTCGCGCCGGCCTCGGCCTGGAAGGCGACACCGTGGATTGGATCCAGGACGGCCAGGCCGCCGATCAGGCGCTGCAGACCGATGAGTTCGACCTGCTGGTGCTCGACCTCGGCCTGCCGCGCAAGGATGGCCTGGAAGTGTTGCGCAGCCTGCGCAGGCGCGGGGACCTGACGCCGGTGCTGATCCTCACCGCCCGCGACAAGGTGGCCGACCGCGTGGCCGGTCTCGATGCCGGCGCCGACGACTACCTGACCAAACCCTTCGACCTCGACGAGCTGCTCGCCCGCGTCCGCGCCCTCACCCGTCGCCGCACCGGGCGCGCCGCCCCCCTGCTGCAGCACGGCGAGTTGATGCTGAACCCGGCTACCCACCAGGTCAGCCTCTCGGGCGCGCCGGTGGATCTGGCCCCGCGCGAGTACGCGCTGTTGCGCCTGCTGCTGGAACAACGCGGCAAGGTGCTGTCACGCACCCGCCTGGTGGAGGCGCTGTACGGTTGGGACGGGGACCTGGAGAGCAACGCCATCGAGGTCCACATCCACCACCTGCGTCGCAAGCTCGGCAATGGCCTGATCCGCACCGTGCGCGGCATCGGCTACGGCATCGACCGCCCCGGCAATCCGTCCTCGCCGTGAGTCCCATCCCGCGCCGCGCCGGCTCGCTCAGTCGCCGCCTGTTGCTGCTGCTGATCGGCGGCATCTCGCTGTGCTGGCTGGTCGCCGGCTTCTTCACCTATCACCTGACCCGCCAGCAGGTGAACGGTCTCTACGACCAGGACATGATCGACTTCGGCCAGGCCGCGCTGAGCCTGGTGGATATCGCCGACTCCGTCGATGCCCAGCCCACGCCACCGGGCGACATCATCGCCCGCAGCCGCAAGGCCATCGAAGGCCTGCCACTGATACGCCGGGAAGCCACGCTGGGCTACTCCATCTGGTACCAGGGTCAGCGACTGCTCACCACCGACGAGCCGCCGCCCGGCGTCGAGCAGCAGCCCCTGGGCTTCTCCAGGCTGGAGCAGGGCGACGTGAACTGGCGAGTGCTGCAGATCGCCTCGACGGGCCCGAATGGCGTGCGGATCTGGGTATTCGAGGACCTGCATTACCGCTCCAAGACGCTGCGCCTGCTGCTGTTCAGTGCGCTGTTCCCATTGCTGTTGGCCCTGCCGTTATTCCTCGTGCTGGTCTGGCTCGGCGTGCGCCAGGGCCTGGCGCCGTTGCGCAGTCTGATCACACAGGTCCACCTGCGCACCGCCCACAGCCTGCATCCGCTGTCGCTGAGCCGGGCGCCGGTGGAGGTGCACAGCCTGGTCAGGGAACTGAACCTGCTGCTGGAGCGCTTGCAGTCGGCCATGGAGGCCGAACGCCGCCTGACCAGCGATGCCGCCCACGAAATCCGTACGCCGCTGGCCAGCCTGCGCACCCACGCCCAGGTGGCGCTGCGCTCCTCCGACCCGGCGGCCCATGCACACGGCCTGCAGCAGGTCAGCCGTAGCGTGGAGCGCATCAGTGCGCTGATGGAGCAGATCCTGCTCCTGGCGCGGCTCGACGGCGAGGAACTGCACGAGACTTTCCGCCGTGTCGACCTCGGCCTGCTCGCCGAAGAAACCATTGCCGAACTCGCTCCCCAGGCCATCGACAAGCAGATCGAACTCACCCTCGACACCCACCCGGACGCCACGCTGATGGGGGTATCGGTCTGGCTCGGACTGATCCTCACCAACCTGGTCGGCAACGCCCTGCGCTATACCCCCGAAGGCGGCCGCGTAGCGGTAAGCCTGGAGCGCGCGGGCGACCAGCTGGAGCTCTGGGTGCGCGACAACGGCCCCGGTGTGGCGCAGGCCGAGCACGCGGCCATTTTCACCCGTTTCTACCGCAGCCCCAGCGTGGCCAGCAGCGCCGGCAGCGGGCTTGGCCTGCCCATCGTCAAGCGCATCGTGGAAATTCATCATGGCCGCATCAGCCTGCACGAAGGCCTGGATGGCGCCGGCCTCGGCGTATGCGTCGAACTGCCGGCAACCGTTGGCGAAAAAGAATGAACCTGGCAAGAAACCCGGCCGTCCACCCTTTACGGTCCGCATGAACGGTCCGCCGCGACTCGGTCGATTGGCCAGGAGTACCACCATGAAACGTATAGCCTTGCTCATTACCGTCGCTTTGCTGGCGTCGCCGGCCTTCGCCGCCGACCTGTGCAGCGACAACCTCCAGAAAATCGATGCTGCCGTGCAGTCCAATGCCGGCAGCGCCCAAACCCAGGATCAAGCCATGCGCCTGCAGGAAAAGGCTATCCAATCCCAGCAGTCGGGCAATACCAAGGCTTGCATCGCCCAAACTGAAAAAGCCCTGAAGTTGCTCAAGCAGAGTGGTAAATCCTGATCCCTCTGTGACGGCCGGCCGATCTGGTCGGCCGCCTTCCTTTCCGGGCGCTGACGACATCAAGGCGCTCAGCGGTCCATTGCGCCAATAAGCTTCACGAAGCTCTCCCCATTCGCGAGAAAGCACTTCATTCCTCCCCCCCACCACCTACCTAAGATGTAGCGATTGCCGACCGACAAGAATCACAACCGGAATCGCCATGCCCCTGACGCACCTGCTCATCGCCAACCGTGGCGAAATCGCCATTCGCATCGCCCGCGCCGCCGCCGAACTGGGTATCCGCAGCCTGGCGGTCTACGCCGAAGACGACGCCGACTCCCTGCACACCCGCCAGGCCGACCAGGCGCAGCCCCTGCGCGGACGCGGCGCCAGCGCCTACCTCGACCCGCAGCAACTGATCGACCTTGCCCTTGCCCAGGGCTGCGATGCCGTGCACCCCGGCTACGGCTTCCTCTCCGAGAACGCCGACTTCGCCCGCCGCTGCGAGGCCGCCGGACTGACCTTCGTCGGCCCCTCGGCCCAGGTGCTGGAGTGCTTCGGCGACAAGGCCCGCGCCCGCGACCTGGCCAGCGCGCATGGCGTGGCGCTGGCCGCCGGCAGCAACCGCGCCACTTCGCTGGAAGACGCCGAGCGCTTCTTCCGCGAGCTGCCCAGCGGCGCCGGCATGATGATCAAGGCCCTGGCCGGCGGAGGCGGACGCGGCATGCGCGCGGTACGCAGCGCCGAGGAAATCGCCGACGCCTACGCCCGCTGCCAGGCCGAAGCCCGCGCGGCATTCGGCGACGACCGCCTCTACGTCGAGCGCCTGATCCAGCGCGCCCGGCACATCGAAGTGCAGGTGATCGGCGACGGCCACAGCGTCAGCCATCTATGGGAACGCGACTGCACCCTGCAGCGGCGCAACCAGAAGCTGCTGGAAATCGCCCCCAGCCCCAACCTGCATCCACGCCTGCGCGGCGCCATCCTCGCTGCGGCCCTGCGCCTGGCCGAAGCGGTGAACTATCGCGGCCTGGGCACCTTCGAGTTCCTGCTGGACGAGGACAGCGGCGACTTCGTGTTCATGGAAGCCAATCCGCGCCTACAGGTGGAACACACCATCACCGAAGCCGTGACCGGCATCGATCTCGTGCAGGCGCAGCTGCGCATCGCCGCCGGCGCCAGCCTTGCCGAACTGGGCCTGACCCAGGCCGAGATTCCCGCGCCGCGCGGCCATGCCCTGCAACTGCGGATCAACCTGGAAAGCCTCGCCAGCGACGGTACGCCCCAACTCGCCTGCGGCCGGATCAGCGCCTACGAACCACCCAGCGGCCCCGGCCTGCGCGTGGACGGTTACGGCTACGCCGGCTACCGCAACAGCGCCGGCTACGACTCGCTGCTGGCCAAGCTGATCGTCCACGGCAACGGCGGCTATCCGCAGCTGGTCCAGCGCGCCTACCGCGCGCTCTGTGAATTCCGCCTGGAAGGCGTGGCGAGCAACATCCCGCTGCTGCTCAACCTGCTGTGTCAGCCGGCTGTCGCCGAGAATCACGTGACCACCCGTTACATCGAGGAGCACCTGTCCAGCCTGCTCGGCGCGCAGGAGCACGCACACCCCCACCGCTTCTTCAGCCATGCCGGCCACGCACCGGTCGAGCAGCGCGCCAGCGAAGCACCGGCCGGCTGTATTCCACTGGCGACGCCCAGCGCGGGCGTGCTGGTCAGCCTGAATGCAGCGCCCGGCGACGCTGTCGCACAGGGCCAGACCATCGCCGTAGTCGAAGCCATGAAGATGGAATTCGAGGTCAAGGCCAGCGCCAGCGGTATCGTCCACAGCCTCGCCGCGACACCCGGCGACAGCCTTGGCGAAGGCGACGCCTTGCTGTTCGTCGAGCCGGCGGACATCGAATCACAGGCCGGCCAGGATGCCGCCGCCATCGATCTCGATGCCATACGCGCCGATCTCGCCGACGTCATCGAACGCCACGCCATCGGCCTCGACGAGCGCCGCCCGGATGCCGTCGCGAAGCGCCACAGGATCGGCAAGCGCACCACCCGCGAGAACCTCGCCGACCTGCTCGACGACGGCAGCTTCATCGAGTACGGCGCCCTGGCCATCGCCGCCCAGCGCCGTCGCCGCAGCGTCGAGGAGCTGATCGCCAGCAGCCCCGCCGACGGCCTGGTCAGCGGCCTGGGCAGCATCAACGCCGCGCAGTTCGGCGACGAGAAGGCGCGCTGTCTGGTGCTGGCCTACGACTACACGGTGTTCGCCGGCACCCAGGGCGTGATGAATCACAAGAAGACCGACCGCATGCTGCACCTCGCCGAGCAGTGGCGCATTCCGCTGGTGCTCTACGCCGAAGGCGGTGGCGGGCGGCCGGGCGACACCGATTTCGTTGGCGTGGCCGGGCTGGACAACATGAGCTTCGTCGGCCTGGCACGGCTCTCCGGACTGGTGCCGCTGGTGGGCGTGGTCTCCGGCCGCTGCTTCGCCGGCAACGCCGCATTGCTGGGCTGCTGCGATGTGATCATCGCCACCCACGATACCAGCCTGGGCATGGCGGGCCCGGCGATGATCGAGGGCGGCGGCCTGGGCAGGTTCGCCCCCGAGGAGGTCGGCCCCAGCGACGTACAGAGCGCCAACGGGGTGATCGACATCTTGGTGGAGGACGAAGCCGAAGCCACCCGTATCGCCCGTCAGTACCTCGCCTACTTCCAGGGCGACACCGACGACTGGCAGTGCGCGGACCAACGCCTGCTGCGCCACGCGGTGCCGGAAAACCGCCTGCGCGTCTACGACATCCGCCAGGTCATTGAGCAACTGGCCGACAGCGGCTCGGTGCTGGAGCTGCGCCGAGGCTTCGCCGCCGGCATCATCACCGCGCTGGTACGCATCGAGGGCAAGCCCTTCGGCCTGATCGCCAACAACCCCATGCACCTGGGTGGCGCCATCGACGCCGAGGCCGGCGACAAGGCCGCGCGCTTCATGCAGCTGTGCGATGCTTTCGACCTACCGATCATCTCGCTGTGCGACACCCCCGGCTTCATGGTCGGCCCGGAGGCGGAAAAGACCGGCACCGTGCGCCACGTCTCGCGCATGTTCGTCACCGCCGCCAGCCTTACCGTACCCTTCTTCACCGTGGTGCTGCGCAAGGGCTACGGCCTGGGCGCCCAGGCCATGGCCGCCGGCAGCTTCCACGCGGCGCTGTTCACTGTTGCCTGGCCCAGCGGCGAGTTCGGCGCCATGGGGCTGGAAGGGGCGATCCGCCTCGGCTATGCCAAGGAACTGGCCGCCATGGAAGATATGCAGGAGCGGCAGAAGCTGTTCGACAAGCTGGTCGCCGCCGCGTACCGCAACGGCAAGGGGCTGAACATGGCGAGCTACCTGGAGATCGATGACGTGATCGACCCGGCCGACACCCGCCGCTGGCTGCTGCGCGGCCTGGCCTCGACGCCCCGCCCGGCGCCGCGCCAGGGGAAAAAGCGTCCACTGATCGACACCTGGTGAGCGGTCGGGTTGAGCTAAGCTTGCGATCGGCTAGAATGCGCGCGTCATTGGGGAGTAGCCGACCGTTCGTGCGAACGGGGGCGACGTCAACACACTTGGCCCAAATCCGTTGACGATCTCGCGAGCTAGAGCAGAACTAGGCGAGAGCTGCTGAGAAAGCGGAGTTTACGCGAGTAAATGAGCATTTCTCAGCGGGTCTCAACGATGTTCTGCCGACGCGCAGCAGATCGTAGACAGATTTCAGGCCATGGCGTCGCCAGCGATACATCGCCTGGCAAGACCTTTGACCACGCAGCCTCCGAACGGCCGGGGAGCGCGTGGTCATGGGTATCGAACCGGCCGGGAGTTTTCACCGTGATGCACCGCCCCGTCCCTCGCTCCATCCACCTGGAGCCCCGCACATGCTGACCTTCATCCTCGAACTGCTCGGCATGCTGATGGTGATCCTGGTCGCCGCCGAAGTCTTCACCAACGCGCTGGAGCATTTCGGTGAACGCCTGGGGATCTCCGAAGGTGTCACCGGCTCGCTGTTCGCCGCCATCGGCACTGCCCTGCCGGAAACCCTGATCCCCCTGCTGGCGCTGTTCGCGGGCACCAGTAACGCCAGACTCAACGAGGAAGTCGGCGTCGGCGCCATCCTCGGCGCACCGCTGATGCTATCGACCCTCTCCACCTGCCTGATGGCCTGCTTCGCCCTGCGCGCGCGCGGCCTGACCGGGCGCGTGCGCCCCGAGCGCAGCGGCTTGCAGCGCGACCTGAACTTCTTCCTGATCGCCTTCAGCCTCGCCACCGTCGCTATGTTCGTGCCGGCGGAATACCTGACGGTACGCCTCGGCCTGAGCCTGCTGCTGGTGCTCACCTACGTCGCCTACATCACCCTCACGCTGCGTGCCTCGCAGGAGCTCGTCGAGAACGGCCACGGCACCGAGGCCGACCACCACATGTACTTGTCACGCATCGGCTTGCCGACCAACCTGGCAACCATCCTGCTGCAGCTGCTGCTGGGCCTGGGTTTGCTGGTGCTGGGCGCCAAGGGCTTCATCCACGGCGTCGAGGGGCTGTCGCACCTGCTGGGCGTCTCCGCGCTGCTGCTGTCGCTGCTGATCATTCCGATCGCCACCGAGCTGCCGGAAAAGATCAACAGCATCCTCTGGGTTCGTCGCGGCAAGGACACCCTGGCCTTCGGCAACATCAGCGGCGCCATGGTGTTCCAGGGCACCCTGCTGCCCGCCATCGGCATCCTGCTCACCCCCTGGCAACCGCGCACCGAAGTACTCACCGGCGTTCTGATCACCCTTGGCGCCGCCCTCTGGCTGCGCCTCAACGCCCAGCGCGACGGCTTACCGATCTGGGTGCTGCTGCTCAACGGCGTGCTGTACGCCGCCTATCTGGGCATCACCCTGTCACGCTGACGAGCGCGGCGTACCGCCTACACTGACCAATCTGGGCTGCCGTTGCTGCGGCAGCCGCTCGTCACAGCGATACGCCGAAGGAGTGAGCATGAAAATCCTGGTAGTCCTGACCTCCCACGACCAGCTCGGCAGCACCGGCAAGAAAACCGGCTTCTGGCTCGAGGAGTTCGCCGCGCCCTACTACGTGTTCAAGGATGCCGGCGCCACCCTGACCCTGGCCTCCCCCAAGGGCGGCCAGCCACCGCTCGACCCCAAGAGCGATGAGGAAGACGCCCAGACCCCGGCCACGCGCCGCTTCCGCCAGGACAGCGAAGCGCAGGCCGCGCTGGCCAATACCGTGAAACTGGCCGAGGTACACGCCGACGACTACGACGCCCTCTTCTATCCCGGCGGTCATGGCCCGCTCTGGGACCTGGCCGAGGACCGCACGTCGGTGGCGCTGATCGAAGCCTTCCACTCCAGCGGCAAACCCGTCTCCGCCGTCTGCCACGCCCCCGCGGTATTCCGCCATCCACGCGGGCTGGACGGCCGTCCACTGGTGCAGGGCCGGCATGTCACCGGCTTCACCAACAGCGAAGAGGAAGCCGTGGGTCTCACCGACGTGGTGCCTTTCCTCGTCCAGGACATGCTCAAGGCCAACGGCGCCCGCTACAGCAAGGGCCCCGACTGGCAGAGCCACGTCGAAGTCGACCGCGGCCTGATCACCGGTCAGAACCCCGCATCCTCCGAAGCCGTGGCCGAAGCCGTGCTGAAATTCCTGAGCTGACAGGAGCTTGCGCCGCCCTGGGTGGCTATCAGGGCGGCTTTCCCGTAGAATGATCGGCGACCTTAAAGGTTTTGGGGCCGATTAGGATTCGACGCCGGTAACAAAACTCGAGGGGCATGCCGAGTAGGTGACAGTTCTCGTAAATCAGCTGCCACAACTTTATAGTTGCCAACGACGACAACTACGCCCTAGCAGCCTAAGTGCCGCTAGCAGACCCTAGGGGATGCCTGTAAACCCGAAGATTAGGTCTGTCATATAGAACAGGATCGCCGCCAAGTTCGCTGTAGGCGTAACGGCTAAAACTCATACAGCTCGCTCCAAGCACCCTGCCACTCGGGCGGCGCGGAGTTAACTCAGTAGAGATGGCTAAGCATGTAGAACCGACAGCGGAGAACTGGCGGACGGGGGTTCAAATCCCCCCGGCTCCACCAATCAAATCGTTAAGTCTTTGATTTTTAAGACTTAACTGATCAAGGGGTTCAAACCGAGTCTGGAAATTTCTCGCAAATTTCCAATTACGACGAGGTTGAACCCCATGATCCATCTCTCTCATTACCTGTACCGCGACCACGCAGATCGCCTGACCTTCCGGCTGATCCTGCCCAGCCTCCTGCAACAACGCTTTCCCTCCGTGGGCCGCGAAATTCGCTGGTCGCTCGACGGCGTCCCACTGGACGACGCTCGGGAGCTGGCCCTGAATCTCGCTCGGCGCATTCGCGATTTGCGCTTCCGTCTGGGCGACATCAAGACCGCCGAAGGCCTGCAGCAGGAGCTCCAGCGGATTCAAGGCTCGATTCCGCCACTGAGTCGCCAGAGTGCCCCCAGTCCGTCGGCGCGCCCCCAGAGTTCGCAGGTCGCCTGCCCGGTCCAGGACCTGAGCCTCAGTGTCGGCCGTCAACGCCTCGAACAACTGCGCCTGACGCCGACCTTTCTGTTGCGTGACGAGCACCAGCTCACAGTGCAGGCCCCCTTGCCGGAGCTGCTCGGAGCCGCCTACCCGCTGATGCTGAAAACCCAGGTGTTCGACCTGCACACCCTGAATCCCCAGGAAGGCGAGCAGCGTGCCGCTTTCATCCTGCAAGGCCTGGCGGAGCTGAACGAGCGACTTCAACATTGCCTGGATCGCGGTGAATGGCTGCCCCTCTACCAGGCCAGCTTCCATCTCGAGGCCCTGCGTCGCTACCTGCTTCCGGAACACGGCCTGCACTTTCACCATGACCCGCGCTGGCTGCCACTGCGCCCACAGGATCTGCGCGAGCGCGACCACGAGCACCTACGCCGTCTAGACACCCAGGCCGGTTCCGACACACCGAGCCATCGGTTGCATCCAGCGACCGGCGGCGCACATCGGCTGGACATCAGCACGCCTCAACTGCTGCGCGAGCACTACCCCCAACTGCCGGAACAGTTGACCCTCGACCTGCACACACAGGATCTGCACGAGGCTGTGCTGAAGGCGGGCTTTGTGCTGGAGCGCTTCGACTGGCTGACCGATCTGGTGAGGCAGGGCCAGCACTTTGGCGGAGGCATTCCAAGCCTGCACGAATTGCGTCTGCACGTGGAGGCAATTCGGGGCCGCTTGCGCCCCGATGACGACCATCCCCAGCCTCCGCGCCCCACGCAACCCGACGCTGCCGCCTCAACGCGAGACGCCAGTTGGACCTTGCCCAGCGCGCACGCCGATACGGTGCCAGCCAATCCCCTCGGCGCATTGTTCGCCAACGGCTTCCAGCCCCGCAGCGAACAGCGCACTGAGGGCCAGATGAGTGTCCATCAACTGATGGAGCGCTACCGGCGCGAGCAGGAGCTGACCGGCCAGTGGTCCCATCAAGGCACGCGCTTTCTCAACTGCGCACGCCTGGAAGTGGTCTGCGAGCTGTTGGGGCCTACGCGCCCCATTGCGTCGATCACCACCGAAGACTTTCGCAATCTGCGCACCGTGCTGCTGATGTACCCCCGCAACCGCCGACAGATCAGCGAGCTGAACGACACACCGATCCACGTCCTGATCGCACAAGGGGGCTATGAAGCCATTCACGCCAAAACGGCGAAGAAGTACTTCGATCTGGCCAAGGGCATGTTTCGCTTCGCCTACGACAATGAGTGGATCGCCCGCGACATCGCGGGCCCGGTTCGGCTCAAGGAAATCGCCCGCAAGAAGAGCAGCCGCGTTCGTCGCGCCTATACGCAGCAGGAGCTGCAGATGCTGTTCAATGGTCCGGTATACACTGCCCACGATGTTCCCCGTTGGCGGATGGACAGCTACAAATTCTGGCTCCCCCTACTCGGGTTGTTCACCGGTTCCCGGCTCAACGAACTCTGTCAGCTCACCCTGGAGGATATTTGCCAGAGCCCCGGAGGAATCTGGGTCATGCGCCACAACCTCAACCATCCACACAAGCTGCTGAAAAACGCCAGCAGTGAACGGGACATTCCGCTGCACTCGGTGCTCATCGAGAAAGGTTTTCTGGAGTTCCTCGCGCAACGCGGTGCCGAAGCCTCATCGCGCAAGGAGCTGCTGTTTCCCGAAATGCGCGCGGACATTCGCCGTGCTCACAGTCACCTCGCCTCGCGCTGGTTCTGTGGCGACCCGCAACGGGTCGGCTACTTACAGCAGTGTGGCTTTCCTCGACGCAATGGCCTCAGCTTCCATTCGCTACGCCACACCTTCGTCAACCAGTTGCGCCAGACCGGCGTGGATCAGCCACGTATTCAAGCGCTGACAGGGCATATCAATGACTCGACGACCAGGGAGTATGGCAATGGCTACAGCATGGAGCTCAAGCAGGAAACCGTGGAAATGTTGCGCTTCAACCTCGATCTCAGCCATGTCAGCTATGAGCGCTTTCAGGCCCTACAGAAACGCAGCTTTCGCCCTGGTCGCCCCACCTCGGCACGACACCCCTCGAGCGCTATTCGGAACACTCTGTCGACCGAGAAGCCCGATAACCAGGCACTGGTGGATTGGCTGAAGCAACAACACGACTCACAGTAATCCGTCGGAATGCCAGGCGCCGGCCAGAGTGCCGGCGTCACCATCAACCGCATCCATGGTCTCAGCCGCCCCTTACTTTCCCCTTCACGCAAAAAAAAATTTCTACTTATTGATTTTTCTACAACCTCCGCCAGCCGGAGGTTTAAAAATAATCAAGCACCGTTTTAAAGCATATCGACATGCAGCAAAGCTCATACTCTCTTGACAGAGCTAAAACCATTTCTATATTGGGTCCACAAGCTTGGTAGCCCCAGGCTTGGTCATAGAAAGAGTCTCCTTATGGCCTCACTTTGGAGCCAAGGAGTTGCAATGTCATGCACTAACACCCTGACCTTTACTGTCCCGCAACATAATACGCTCGACCCGCTCACGCTGGCCGCCACAATTCAAGCGCTGCTCAATAACCCTCAGCACTTGAACGCCCTCCCCGGTCAGTCTCTACGAGATACTGCAGCCCTCCCCAGCTCACCTGCTCCATCACGGCAGGTCACGCTGCAGTATGCCGCCAACGCCATGATCCATGAGTACGCCGCACTTGGACACTGGGAGTATGGCTCCACCTACAAATACCGCTCACAACTGCAGCAGATCATTAACTTGCTGGGCCCCGATCGCCTGACGAGCTCTTTGTGTACGAATGATCTCACCAGCCTAAAAGACTCCCTTAAGTTCAAGAACAAGAACTCCCTGAGTCTTCCAGTGATCGATTCCTCACGGACTCACGATGCAAACATCGAAGGCTATATCAGCGGCGAAACCATCCACCGCTACTTCAACCTGCTGAAGCGCTTCATCGTTTTTTGCCAGGAATCCAAGTATCAGCTCGGCCAGCTCGATATGAGCGTGAAGCTTGCTGGGCAATATCCCAGTACGGCTCATTACGCTACGTTTGACACGACCGAACTCAATGCGATCTTCACCAGTCGCGTCTACACCACCGAGCCGACTGATCGCTTCCGCTGGACGCCATACAGCTATTGCTTCTGGCTCCCATTGCTTGGCGTACTCACCGGTGCACGTCCTGGCGAACTGTGCCAACTGAATGCGGGCGACGTCTTCGAGGAGTCCGGTATCCCCGTCATACGAATCACTGACAGAGGTCCCCTGCAGCGCTTGAAGACCGACGCCAGCGCCCGGTACATACCGCTGCATCCTCAACTGATCGCCGTTGGTTTCCTCGACTTCGTCGCCATACGGCGACAACAGGGCGGTCGATTCCAACCGCTGTTCCCCGAGTTGCCCTATGACCGGAGGCATGGTCATGCGCGCGCAGCCTCCCGCTGGTTCAGTGGCCAAGGCATCACTGACTTGGGTTACCTCAACGCCTGCGGCCTCAGTAAGGGGATGGGCTACTGCCTCTACAGCTTTCGCCACACCTTTATTGATCTACTGCGTAAAGCCGGGGTGCAGGAGATGATGATCAAGACACTCGTCGGCCATGCACTGGACGACGACACGACCATCAACTATGGCCAGAATTTCTCCCTTGCCCAACGATACGAGAAGCTTGCTCAACTTCATCTGGATATCGATCTCTCGCACATCGCGCGGGAGAACTACCAACGTCTCCAGCGGCTCAAACCGCATTGCCAGAAGAACAGGCGAGCTGCGTCTTAGCGCTGCTGCCGCCCATCACGCGGCCATTTCCAGGAGGCAGCCCACCTCCTGGCTGTCGAAGGTTGGCTGCTTTAACGAGCGAGGCAGAACGTCCCCTGCAAAGCCGCCTACGACTCACGGAGCGGGCAATTCCGACTGGGGACGGGGTCGCCCATTCAGCAGCCCTTCATCGTGCTCATCAATGACCTGAGAACGTTGTATGGGTACAGCTCCCAGCATCCTGGGTGGGCCCGCTTCGCCCTTCAACTGCCGCAGTTGACTCGAAAACTGCATTCCCATCGTTTTTGGGGTGAGCCTGAAAGCACTACAGAGCTGCAGCTGCTCATCATGCCAGCAGTCAAACCCAGGCAATGGGAAGGACACGCTGCCAATGTGTGCCCGAACGCTCGCCTGAAGCCCAACCTGAACCTGCTCTGCCAAGCTATCCATAACGTCACGGCGCTCACATCCATAGTTCACATGCACGAAGATCTCGGTCACACCGTTCCGGGTGAACTGGATGGTCGGCTCAATTCCCCGTGCGCTCAGCACCAAGAGATCCGCCTCAGTTACATTGACCAGATGCAGCCAGCTGTCAGCCGATGAGAGCGACAACTGCACATTGCAGCCCTGGCTGTTCAGCACCTGTAAGTTGGACCAAGCAGAGTGAGCCTGCTCACTCGTAGTCAAATTGCAGAGTGGCTCGTTGCCGGGTCTAGCGCACGCGATACTCCACCGCGTAAACCTGCGATCCAGCTCCCATACCATGTCCATAATGGTCTGCAAGTCCTCGGTTTCGAGCGCAGAATGCACACCCTGGCGCAGCAATGCCGCCTTCCCCAGGCGAGAGGCTCGGCGCATATAGGGCGTGAAGTGAGGCTCGGGACTCAGTCCTGCACCTGCGGATACGAGGACCTCAACACGGTTTTGAGTTCCATCAATATCGCTCGAAGCTCGCTCATTTCCACCCTCATTTCCTGAACCTCGTTGCGCATCAACACACGCATTTCCTTGAGCAGCACCTGGTTCTCCAGTGCCAGTGATGTCATGCCCTGAAGCAACGGGTACATCGCCTCCGCCAGTTCCTCGCTGGTCGACACTTTTGCCCTCCGCATGGCATCCAACTTTACGGAGAGGGCCAGAGACATCTCCTCCGTCCGGAGTTGGACCGCCTGCCGAGCCATCTCCTCGGCCATTTTCAGCTTGCTCATTCATCCACCATTCCAATCGAAATCTATCTGCTTCTGTTGGTTCATACCCCACAACCGAAATGCCACGCAGCGCCAGCTCGAACCACATCCGCCTGCGGAATACCTCACCTCCGGTAACACCTACTCGCTTCACCCGACGCAGCCGAGAACGCTCGGCCATTGCCTCATAAACGGATTGATGGGCAGATCTGGCAACGCACACCTTGGGCGACTCGATGAATGCGGTCCGTGTCGGCTTGTTCTTCCATACCCAATCGATCCGTTGATCACTGACAGGTTTGGCAATAAATCGCTCGAGCGCTGGAGGCTTCCCTTGTAGCAAAGCCGGTACGGAGGGATCGGCCTCCATGTGTATCGACCCCGGATCGACGGGATCAACCGCGAAAGGCCGTAGCAGGTGAAGATGCTGCGATGGCGCAAAGTTGAGCTGTTTGGCGAGCGCCGACCATGAGTAGCCCTTCCCCAGGTCACTTCCTTTCATAGGAAACCCATCCCCATACTGAAACGAGACTCCAGAGACTCGACCAGTACTCGCTATCCGAGGGATTGGCGTGACACCGGCATCGAGCAGGCGCTGCCAGAAAACAGGAAATGGGGGATTTCCAGCCAACGCCACATCGACTATTTGCTGAAGCAACATTCGGTTTGAGGGCTGCCCGGTGCGAATGGCCATATTCAGCTCATTGCCCGTTGGCGACCTTTTCCGAGCCGGCTCCCCACCAGGCCGTCCAACGGTCACCTGATACAAGCCATGTTTCACTTCCAGCCGAGCTGCAGCAGCTTCCCAGAGTCGAAAATCCATGCGCGGATTCCAGATCCGTCCACCACGCTCGACGACAGAAAATACGATGTGGACATGCAGGTGAGCCTTATCGCCATGCACGACATACATCGCCTGCCGATCTCCAGGAGCGACTTCAACCATCGCCTCTTTAGCCAATTCAATCGCCTGCTCAGCTGTCAGTTGATCAGCCTTGTGCTCGGTATCTCCGGGGAAAAAACTCAGCACGGAATGTACAAAATAATCCTCCGGTGGCTTTTTCCCGCAGCGCTCCCGAGCAGTGAATTCCCACAGCGCAGCAGCCCACTGTTTCGCATAGCTGAGCGGTGTCTCGCCGGGCAACATCGGCAACGCGTTGATCGACTCATGCCGCAGCACGCGCTCATTTGACTCACCCTTACGAGACAGCAGATACCGAACCAAGATGCGCAAATGTCGCTTCGAGCGATGTTTGCGGACCTTAAAAATCATCCAGCAGCCCCCGCAGGGCACGCAGTTCGGCTGCGATTTCACGCAGTGCTGCGTCATCCACAAGCAGTCCAGCATTGGCCGAGTGAGCCAACTGATTGAGATTGTTGCCGATGCGAGACAAGTGATTGATCGACTCAGCGTCCCAGACCGGGATCGGCGGAATGATTTCGCGATCCAGCGCGGCCCGGACCAGCCAATCGGCAACGCTGAGATGGAGACCACGGGCTTTGGCGGTGATGATTCTCTTGTCGTGAGGAGTTATTCGGAGGCTTAGCCTCGCTGTTTTTCTATCCATGATGAGCACCTTGTTATTATTTTTATGTCAATGCTATTGACGTATTAAGTACGCCTTTTCTTTTTCAAGCGAAGCGCAGAAAAAGCGAGCCGCGTGGGGAGGAACGAAGTGACGTACAACGCCTTTGCTCGCAATCGCGCGGCCTCAAATAAAGTATCTCACAGCTAAACCTGCGGAAAACGCCGACAGGGAAACTTGGTCGTTTTCCAGGGAAATTCGGTAAGTTACCCCCAGGTTAGCCACCTTTTATGAGCGCACAGTCGTCGAGTGTCTTTCCCACTCAGGCCTTTCTTTTCCAAATTTGGACACCTAACGTCCGAATTCGGCCGTGCCATTCCGATTTCGGCCGCGCGTGGCCATACGCGGTGGTCGTCTGCCGTATTTGGCTCATTGCCACCGAAATCGCCGATGAAAAACCGAATTGGGAAAGGAGGTGCCAATGGCTCAGCTACGTATGATCAACGAACCTGGACTGGTCGAGCAGGTGCAATCCAGCCTTTACGAGGCCGGAGTGATCTCCCTGACCGAGGTCAGAGACTGCATCTCGAACCCCAGGATCCGGGATTTCTACGTGCGGGATCTCGACACCTCGGGTCTTCCGCTCGCCGGTATCAGTGCCCTGAGTGAAATCAGCATGCTGGCGGACAACTGGCAGAAAACCTATGCCATCAGCCTTGACGGCTGGCGAGACAGGCAGGGGTCGCTTCAGCTTGTCGATGGCTTCCACTTCCAGGACCCGAGCATCTCGATCGTACAGGTCTGGTACTGCGATCCACTGGAGATTCGCTCGCACGAGTTGGCCTGGCTGCTCGCCCTGGCAGTGTCCTTCACCGATTGCGAATTGCGCCGGTGCGAACGTACCTGTGGGGCGATCAACGAAGTCCTCGAACGCCATGGTTTTGCACTAGAAGACTCATGGTTCTGACAGCAAAGCGCATCATGCAGCTCTTGAGTGAGGGCAACCCCCATGGACAAAACCCTGGAAACCATCCTGTGCTCACGGTACCCCAAGCTTCTCCCTGCGCAGGGGCACGGATGCCTTCAGTTATTCGGCTTCGAATGCCAGGACGGCTGGTTCGCCCTGATCTACGCGGCATGCGATTTGATACAACAGCACATCGATCACACAGGTTCGGAACAGGCCATTGCCTCACAGATAAAGGAAAAATTTGGCGGACTTCGCTTTTACCACCACGGAGGTGATGACTACGTCGCGGCCGTAGTGGACCTTGTGGAGCAACTGTCAGAGTCAGTGTGCGAGCTATGTGGGGCCCCGGGCTGCATCCACGAACGCAATGGCTGGCTCAGCGCTCGTTGTCAACACCACGAGAAATGCAGTGAAACATCACCGCCAAACTCAAGCGCCCGGCTCAGGCAGGGGGAGTCGCTGACTCAGGTACTGGAAGCAGCACTCGCGCTCTTCGCCCTCAACGCAACCCAAACATCGCGCTGGTTGGTATCGCCTGCAAGAGCCTTTGGCATCAAGTCCCCTATCGAACAACTGCAAGAGCACAACGGCGATCGTGATGTGATGAGTCTGATTGGGCGGATTGAATATGGAGTCCTACGCTAATCGCCCTCTCTTGATCGACCATACGTGCGCTCAATACCTACCAAGGGGGATCGCAGCAATGGAACCAATCAAATCGGTCAGCGATGTACAGTGCGACGTTTGCGGCAATAGCACGCATGTTAAGGAGTATGGACTGCAATTTGGCACTCTTCGTGCCAATTGGTGCTATGGCTCAGCCCATGATGGCGAGCGCTATGAGATCGGTCTGTGCGAGCCCTGCTTTTTCAGAACGCTTTTAGGCCTCAGGCGCGATCGGATGGTGAACTTCATGTTCAGCGATGAGGGCCAAGACCTCAGCGTTTTGGGCATGTTGCTCGCGATGATCTTTTCGATGACAGTGGCGCTCGACCTCCTGACTTCTCTACCGAGGCAACATTATCAGCGGGGCGCATAGCCTTCTTCGTGGGAGGATACAGATTCCACACCATTCGGAGGCGTCGGCGATTTATTTGGCTATGTCCTTGGCGCTCGCAAATACCTTCCCATGGGTGAAAATTGAGAAAGCCAGACAACATCAGGTCTCGCCCAACCCCGGCTTGATCCCCAAGGAGCTGAAGAGCCGGTCCTGAAACAACATGGGACCAGTTGCTGAAGGAGGCCAAGTTGGAGACCGCGCGATTGAATTCAACAGCCGCCGCATACAGCTGCGCCAACAACCTGATGTTCAAGCAATCGCAACAAGCGGATGGTCCCTCTGCACGCCTGCAGCCGCCATCTGTTGCCGAACAACACCAAATACTATCGAAGCAATTTTGGACGCTAGCAGTGGGGGCACAGCATTACCCACCTGGTGGTACTGCTGCGTCTTGTTTCCTTGGAAGAAGTAGTTGTCAGGAAACGTCTGGAGCCTTGCCGCCTCTCTCACCGTCAGGCTACGGCATTGCAGGGGGTCATAGTGAATGAAGTAGTGCCCATCCTTCGAGATGTGACTGGTAATTGTAGTTGCAGGCTCGTTCTCGAGCTGTACGCGGAAGCGGTCACTGAACTTGCCGCTTTCCCAGTTTTTATGAGCGGGTGCGAGGCTAGGAAGATCAAACTCTTCGTGGCCCTTTGGTGAGCGATCATTCAGCTGTGCGAAGATGCTTGCGTAGATGTACCTACCCAAGTCAGAAGGCATATGGCTACGAGCCTGATGGTTGAGCCAGTAATCGAGGTGTTCGTCTCGATACCACTTGTCCAGATGCAGTATTCCAGTCGCTCCCTCGTCGCCCTTGCGAGGCACTCGTGGGGCACCAACGCCAAGCTTGGGGAGGTCGAGTTTCTGCCGCACAATCCCCAACTCGCTCGAAAGTCGCGGCTTGCCTCTTTCTTGGGCCTCACGCTTCAGTGTGCCCAGTTGATTAGCCACTTCGAGGTACCAGACCTCATCGCTATCTCGAGGTTTCGTCACACCGCTTCGGAGTTTTGGCAGCGTGCCAATTACCTCACCGACCGATACCTTGTCTGCTGTATCCAGCATAGAGTGCAGAGGAATCTCACCATTCTCATCAAGTGCTATACCCAGAAGGATTACACGGTGCCTGGCCTGCGGAATGCCGTGTTCCTCTGCCTTGATGATAAAGCTGCGGGGATCGACGAGATCGACATCCTCACCCGGGCCGTATGATTCTCGGCTAACCAGCGAGCAAATGCGGTACTTCGTGCCAGGCTCATTAATCTCAAGAGCCCGGTTCGGATCAGAGAGGTCTTGGAGAATCTGAGAGAAGATCTTTTCGCCCCCAACCCGGGACGAGAGGATACCCTTCACGTTCTCCATCACGAAAACGGCAGGCTTCCACTTCTGGATGATTTTGAGGTAGTCACGATAGAGGAAGTGCCGATGGTCATTTTCCGGCGTGTAACCAGCCTTGGCCTGATTGCGAGCACGCCCCACGATGGAGTATGCCTGGCATGGAGGACCGCCAATCAGCACCCAAGGGCGCTTGAAGTCTAGATTCTTTGTCTTGATGATCGCATGAAGCTCATCATCACCTTCCCTCGAACCCAAGGTAATGCAGCGAGCTTCTTGGTCGGCTTCATCCCACTCCTTCTTGGTGGCATCAGACCAAGGAGTGGCAGACTTACCATTGCAGTAGTCGTAGTAGTCCTTCAGCCCTTCAGAGTTCGCCCGCTTCAACCGACGGAAGAAAGCCCTTAGCCTTAGAGTTTCACGGGCAACGGGGTCCATCTCGGCCGAAACGACGATATCGAATCGGTTGCCATTGCCGGATGAAGCAAATCCCTCGCCCAGTCCTCCTGGACCTGCGAAGAGATCCACGATCTGTATGGGCTCACAAAGCGCAGAAGTGTTTTCCAAGGCGGTATCCTGCGACAGGGGCAAGGTCATCTGGGGTTTGTTCATGGACATAGTCAGCAGAGAAGTCAGGTCTCGAATGATGGCCGGCATCCGTGGCAGCGATACATTGCCAGAGATGAAAGTCAGGAAGCTGCTTCATCGGCAAGGCTTCAGGTACCGCTTGCATCAGCGAAATCTTCCAGGCAAACCCGATGTAGTGCTGTCTCGTTACCGGGTCTGCATCTTCGTTCATGGTTGCTTCTGGCACAGGCACCCGGGCTGCAGATACGCCACGACCCCCAAGACCCACGAGGACTTCTGGCAAACGAAATTCGACCAGAACGTGAAGCGTGACCTCAGGAACCGAGACGAACTGCTCAGGCTAGGCTGGCGAGTGATCGAGCTCTGGGAGTGCGGGATACGCGGACCGGAAGCAGAGATGAACTGGCTTCTGGAAACGATCCCGGATTGTAATCAAAAATACGTCTCCTGGCCCGACTTCTCCGACCAACCCGTTCCCAGCGATCAGCTCACAATGACCTGAGCCCATCGGCTCTCAGCATTCGATCTCCAGACGCTCCAGCAGATACTTCAGAGCGGTCTTCTCTCCCTTCGACAGATTCAGACGACCGGTGGCAATCTTGGTCAAAGCGCTCATGTTTTTTGGTGACGCCACTCCGCTTTGCCTAGCCTTGACGATGATTTCATTCGCCCGGGGCACGAGGCCGAACAGAGCGACATCGAAGTCAACCTCGAGGTTTCTGGCTGCTTCGCGATTGCCTTGTCGGGTTTCGTCACCGTAATTCTCCTGGGAAATACCGAACTGGAGAATCGCGTCACTCGGCACGCCGACCTTGCCCTTCACATGCTGCTCCCAGCAGAAATCTCGTTTCGCAAACTCCGAAATGTTTCTCACGTTGTCTGGTGGCGCCTTCAGGATATCTGCCACCCTCTGCGCCTCTACAAGCATCCAGCTAAGCATCGGCCCAGGAACACTCTGCTCTCGCCAAATACGATCGAGGTCAACCTGCTGGCCTTCCGATCGGAACCCGTCTGCGCAGGCCGCAATCGTGTATGTAACTATCTGAGCCTTGTAGCCTCGGTCAGCTTGGTACCAAGCTGACTTTTGAACGGCCTCATCAAGGTCGGTAAATAGAAGCGCCTTGGCCATTGCTCGGCGAAACCACGTTTCACTGAGCGAGGATCCATCACCAAGCTTCGTGAGTACCGATGTCGTATAGCGACTGAAGCATTTTTGGGCGCCCTCACTGACGTGATGGGGACGTCCCTCGAAAGACAACTCGAATTTCGCAAGGTCGGTCTTTGTCACGAGCCGCGTCTTCGGATACATCAGTTCGAGCTTCTTGCGCTCGGACGGGGTCTTGTACGAGAAGAGATTCTTGTACTGGCCTCTCGCCCGCTCATAGAACCACTTGCTGCTGTGAAGCTCGCCCGCTTTCTGGGGAACAGAAACCTCTTTGGAGAAGCGTTCAATTCGAATCTGTACCGGACTATTGGAAGCAAGATCAGCCAGCGAAACCTTGTTCTGAGTATTGGCGTACTCGGAGATTCGGGGTACTACATCAGCAAGCTGATTTTCCTCCACTACGGACAGCTTGACCTGGACGTAGACGTGATTGAGGTTCCTGCCCAGACCATCACGAGCATAGAGCAGGGACGCTGTGGTCTGCCCCCCGTTAACAATCTGGAAATCCTTGATGTGGGAAATTGCCAAAGCACCGTTGGCAAGCCTTCGGGTCTGCACGAAAGACGCCGTAGCAGTAATGCCATTGTTGTACGCGAAGAACATCCCTGGCTCGTCCGCGATAGTACGCAGAATACCTTTGTTGACGCCGGTCTTTGCCTGTAGATAAGTCCTGACGTTCTGCTCGAGCAGGCGATTTCCGAATGCTGCGAAGACCTTGGCCAGTACCGAACCCGGGATTGCAAAGAGATAACTCTGGTAGCTATCCGTCCCAACCGAAGCAGGCAGACATTCGATGGCACCATCGAAGTCCTCGTCGAAATCGACCTCGACCGGCTCTCCACCAGTCGAAGATATCCTCGAGTAGCGCTCGAGATCGAGGACGTTGATATGCATGGTCACGCCGTCGATATCTCTGGTTTCGAAGACGCTCTTGCGGACCCGCAGATGGCCATTGGTGAGCAGAATTACGCGCAGTCGCCTTATCCTAGCGTTGTATTGCTGAATCAGTACAGCAAGCTGATAAGCCGGGCTGGCCTCTTCCAAGCTATCAAGAAACTTTCGGCTGGTTGCAGCCCTGAAGAAGCGCTCGGCACCATCAACAGCTCGATCTATGTCCCGACTAATGATCGACGGCAGCTCCTCACCTTGCCGGTAATCACAAACCGCCAAATATAGATCGCCGGATTCACCGGAATCCCCTTCCAGCACATCCAGCGCATATCCATCTACGCGGTAGCCACCCTGCCCTTCCTTGAGTATCGGGCAGTACTCCATGTCCGGTGTATCGCCGTTCTCGGCAGCAACAGCCGAATAGATTCGGAAAAACTCGGTAATCTGGAGCTCATGATCCGCAATACTGCCAATGCGGACCTCCTCAAGCAGGTGCGAATACTCCTCCTGAAGATCAATCATTGATCAGGCCCACCAATTCAGAAGGGGCAATCACGAAGTCGCTTATAGTTTCACACGCGATCTCATATTTGACCTTGCAAATCCCAAGCGGGACGTTTCCAGGTACTAAACGCGGGAAGCTCTCCGTAACCCGATAGACTCTCAACTCTTCAAGCTTGAATGTCTCGTCAACATAGCCAGCATCGGGATCATAGCCCGCAACAATTAACTTGCGTTGGAACTCCATGAGTCCATGACTGTTGGTTACAAGCCTCGAGGAAACGGTCGAAACCAAAGATCCCAAGCTCACCCCCTCATCTGACGAACAAAAGCGATTGACTGCAATGAACAAATTCCGGCTGTCCCAGTCCAGCTGGTCCAGCGACGAGATTTTCAGTGATTGGCGCTGAGTAGAATGCTGCGCTTTCACTTCAATGCGCACACTGTTCAGACCAATATCGTTGGAGTCACCATCTGGTCCACGCCATCCGCGGATAGCCAGCGGAGCATCGACACAACACTCGTCGATAGCCCAAACCAACATGCTCAGCTCGCCAAGAAGACCCAATCTCTCGTTGAACGAGAGTTCGTGGTCGCGTCGGCGACGCAGTAGCTCTGCCCATCGACTCAGCCTGACCACGAAAATCCGGATCGCGCCTTCTGCTGCTCCCGCCACTGACGATGCATTTGCGAGATCACTACAGATGTTCGAGAAGAGGTCAGTTAACCCACGGTCCGTCAATCGCAAGGTCAGGCTATGAGTACCCCTGACCTCTCCCAGCTGGACATCGATGTTCTCGAATGCAGGTATCTCATCCGCCTTAAAGTCCGCAGTGGAGGACTCCAACGTGAACTCGCGCTCGCCCGCAACCGAAAAGCCTATGAACAGATCGAGCAGGTGATCAGGGCAGACACGAAAGCGTCCTGCACCGTGACCGCGCTCTGAAATTTCGTTCCACTTGCCGGTGAAGTCACTGTTCATCGTCCAGATCCTCATCGGTCTGAGCTTCTTCCAGTTGCTGCTTCAGCAACTGGGCCATCCGGACGGAAATAGCATATTCGCGTGGTTTCGGTGCCACTTCGGTGTTGGGGAAGGCCAGGCTCAAAGTGACAACCGGCAAGCCGCCTTGAAACTTGAGTTCTTTGCCGTCAGCTCGTTTCGAGTCAAGCTCGAAGTCAATCAAATGGATAACAAGCAGAGGGCGCTCTCTCGAAAGCAAGCATGACTTCTCGGCGCTGATCTTAGGATCTTCCGCTTCGATTTCCTTGATCCGCTCGTACAGTGCTGACCCGCGCTCCCCATACATGAGGTCATTGGGAGCAGCATCTGCTACAACGTTTTTCTCAGTGATTTTTACGACATCAGGATCGTCCGACTTGGGTACGCCGGAGTGTCGCTCGCGACAAAATACGTCCCCCATCCCCTCGATCTCCAGGGGAAACTTGAAAGAGCCCTTTTTTCTAAAGGGAATCGCAATGTCCCACTCGGCAAGCTCGCCAGCAGCCCGATCAGAGATGTAGTCAAGTGCCAAGCTTCTCTCTTCGTTGCCCAATGCAAACTCCAGCTGAGGGAGTTTGAATTTCCGAAGCAACTCTTGCACAACAGACACGTTGATACCGGACCAGACAAACGCCGACTCATCTTTCGCACGTTTGTCAGGGAAATCAGAATTGAGAGTAGACACCAATGAAGTGACTACCTCGAAGTGCTTGCGGTTGAAGTCGTCATTGTTGAACAGCTCGTATGCCTGTAAATGGCGCCCCGAAAGATCCAAAGCAATCAGGAGGGGTTTCGCTGCTCGCATCTTGTTCGCAGCCGTGATGGCGATACCTGTCGGACTCTGACGAACCTTAAGACCGAACTGATCTGGAGTGAGCCCCATTCTCTCCATGCGGACAAGGTCGTCTCGCAGCTCCTCAACTGAATCACTAACCTCGCGGAAATCTCCGAGCATGTCCTTGGTTGCGTGGATTCGGCAGAGTTTTTCGTATCCTGGACGGTAACCAAACCACCGCCCCATCTGAAGGAGGGTGTCAGCGGCCCCGACATTACGAAGCACATATGAAACCGCAAGGCCTTCGAGGGTAAGTCCACGTGAAAGAGCCAAGCCCCCAACAGCGATGACATGAAGTCCCGATTCAGGCGCCTTGGCATAGTCCAATCCGCCCCCACGCATATTGACCAAACGGACCTCGATCGATGAGATAGACCGTTGCAGTACTTCTCTCACCTCATTCCAAGTGAATTCGGAATACATTTCGTATTCTTTTTTCCAAACTTCGTGCAAACTACTTAGGACCTCGGATCGCTCCCAATTCGGACTCATCGACCATACTTCAGCAGTCGCTTTCAAGTCTTGGAGCAAACGATAGATCTCATCGTGAACCTGTTGCTGAATAGCATTGAACCTGCTGACGTTTACGAGCATGGAGGAATGGCGTTCCCCTTCACCCGCTAACGTACGGAGACACCTGAATAGCGCATATTCGAAAACAGCATTCTTGAGGCTTTGCGGAAGCTCTTTGACCGGATCTCCCGACTTATGCTTAAGCGGTAGAAGGTCCTGATAGTCGTCAGGAATCGACCTTACGCAAACATCGTAAAGCTCTCCATTTTCGGAAAACAGCTTGTCTGCCCCGATATAATTTCCCGGCGGTTCCAAAGACTTAATGAAGTGCTCAGGAAATAGATCATTCTTGAGCATTTCATCATTTGTATCTGGATCAATGAAGATATTCGCGAACGGAGTTGCAGTATACCCCACGTACGACGAGCGACGGGAACAGTCCAAGAGTTCACGAATGCGAGCATTGATCCTCGTCGTGGCCCCCGGATCCTTTGCCGTATTGATGGAGGCATTATCGGCCTCGTCATCAATCAACAACATTGGGCCTTCGAGCTGCCCGCCTTGACGAAGCCCTCTTAGCCAACCGGCAAGCTGCTCAAGAACTCTTTCATGTTTTTTTGTCACGAACAATATCGGGTCGGCAAAATTCCCTTCTGCTGCACCTATTCCGGTTGCCTTCCCAACATTGAAATCGGAAACCTGTGTTGTGCCACAATAGGGGTGGCGAATATCAGAGCTCTCGCCTTCGACCCCCTTGAATACATAGGAGACGGGATAAATCACCGACGCCACCGAATCACCAAGTGAGGACTTTCCAACAAAGGTCTGGTCAAGCCGCACTTGGGTCTGATATCGCAGCGAATTAGTAAGGCCCGCGAGAACAATGATGACTCGGTATCCGGCATCTGCCGCCTTGGCAATAAGTGCCGAGTAGTTGGTAGTCTTGCCGGACTGCACGTGTCCCATCACAAGACCTCGACGACGCCAAGACTTGCTCTCCTGAGGGTTGCCCAGATAGCCAACGATTTCGTCCGTTACGTTGTCTACGGACCCAACTACCTGGACAGGCAGGACTGAGTGATCCAACCAGTATTTCTGCAGCCGACGCCAGAAGTAGAAACTGATCTCTCCCTTACGCTTCGGGTACCACTCTTCAAAATCAGTTTTCAAAACATGGCCGTCATCTTGGTTGGTTCCGTAAAAAGTCTCAAGATGACGAATCAGCCGATCAGCCAACTCTTCCTCTAGGATTCTTGAAATTCCTGACTTCTCTTTTACATGACTTTCAAGAAACCCTTGAGGAACAGGAAATTTCCCCTTCACTATCTTGTCGATCTCCATTCGGAGAAAACTTAGAGCGGCATCAAAATCCATTTTTCATCCCCCACTTTTTGGCGGTATTTTTTCGGACATAGCTTTCAGTATATGTCCACTGGCTGGAGAAGGGTTCTACGTCCCGGATGAAATCAAGAAACTCGTCAACTTCAAGCGATCCATCACTGCTCTGAAGAAAATTGAGAACACACTGATGGACAAGAGACTCAAATTCCTCAGTTGAAGTCGGGCATTGATTGACGCCCACTCCATTTGCATCGGCAAGAAATCTGTCTGCCGGGAAATAGGACTCTAGAAGTCGAAGTACAGCATCGGCATTACCGGAAATGGAGTCCATATCCAGCAAGCTTGCCACCATGGGGTGATCTCGATTTACTCGATAGCGAACCTGGCCACTTTTGACATACCTTAGCCAGACGGACTGCACCTCAGGCCGGTCAAGCGAAACTCCTTTCTTACGATGAACCGAGAATGACCGTCGATTGAAGCGCCTGACGACATCCTGAAGACGGCGTTTGAGAGCAGCCGGAAGCTGAGCATCCGACTTATCCACAGTGATTCGCCACTCAGAGTCCAAAGTGTTAGGCAGGTCAACCCTGACCCTAGTCAGTTGGGAAAGCTCACCGTGTGGTACCAGTCGGAACCAAGTGCCGAATATGATGAGGCGCTTGTTTCGATAAACATAGAATCCCTGATTTCGAACCATTCCCTCGGGACCGCCCAGCCGCTCCTGTTCCTCGACGGTGAGTTTCGAAAAGTGAGGCAGAACGTAGGGCTGGATACTGATGGAAGATCCGCTTGCTGTCTTGATTTCATCGGCATCCAGCGTCTGCGTTGCATCATGGGAGGTCATGAATGGGTCGATTGGGCGCAACAGACGACCATTGACCGAGATAGTCAAACGCCGCTCGAGCTCACCTGCCAGATAGCGGTGAAATACCAATGACAGCCTCTGGTTGGCATGTGCAATGGCATAGGTAAGCGAGTCATCAAAAGAGAAACTGACATCCCTATCAAGCACACGATCGGAACGGGTCCATATCACTTCCGTACCTGATTTCGACTTGCGGGGTTTGGCCAGCAGGCCTTCTGCTTCAGGTCCTTCCAGAACCTCCATCCCCCAATCGTCGATGTCATCGATATCCCATCGCGCAGCATTGATAGCTCCGTCACACCACGAAACCACCGTCAGCACCCGGGCTTGAGACAGGGAGGCCGATTTCAGTCCCCATCCAAATCTCCCAAGATCGTCGGGCTCCCGTTCATCCTGTGGATTGGCGCTGGCGGGGCGCATGGCAATCTTTAGCGTCTCCAGGTCCATGCCGGCCCCATCGTCACGGATCCTTACGACAACATCACTTTCCTCGGGCTCGAACGAGATATCCACCCGAGTGGCCTTGGCCTTGATGCTGTTATCGATGAGATCCGCGAGAGCTGCTGCTAGGTCGTAGTTGCCAAAACTTCGCGCGGTCGCCATCAGGTCCCTTGCCTGGGGCGGATTCGCTATCCTCAATTCCCTCTCCTCAGCCCATCCAACTGGGCAATATGGCAACAACCCACTGCAACATTATCCTCAGCCGCAGTGTGGGTAAACGACGACTTTCGTGTATGGAAGAATGTTGCCGACGATTGGTTGAGTTTCCAGAAGGAATGCGCCTCTCGCCGACGCATCAACTGCCAAAACAGCACCACTCCCCTAGCTAGCACCAAGGCAAATGCAAGTACCCCTAAAGACATCCCGATACCAGTCACAGCTTTACTCCTTCCGCGTGCGAACCCGATGGTGGCGGTCGGCGAATGACACTCTGAGGATATGTAGCGTGGAACGACGCATCCATGGTGTTTACTCATACAGGTAAAGTTTTCGAGCAGATGTAGGGGCGATGAAACGCAAGCAGCCAATCGAGTCTGTGCGCAGGGATCTGGCCCTGCGTTATCGCCTGATCGAGACGGTGGCATGGTGGGAAGGCCGGCTGACAACGGGGCACTTGATACAAAGCTTCGGTATCAGTCGGCAGCAGGTATCGAAGGACATCAACACCTACATCGCCGAGCATGCGCCTAAGAACCTGACATATGACAAGCACCTGAAGGGCTACGCCTGCGCGACGGCCGCTCCATCGACCTGTTCAAACACACCTTCCGCTGCAGTGAGCCTGCCCATCTGCGGGGCCAAGACCTCAAGCATCTAGACAAGACGTCTGGACATCGCCAAAGCCTACCTGGGTCTGGCGATGATGGAGGTCGCCGGAGCGTGAACATTCCCATCTACGGCCCCCGGCTACCGGATCTGCAAATACGCAGGAAGAAGATCAGCTCACTACCGGATAACAGGCATCTCCCCAAAGAGTATTCGGGTTGTCCAGCATCAGTTGGATGATCAGGGGGACCAGCTTGCCAAGCAGGCTGCAGCAATCACGCAGTTGATCGCGGTTGACGCTGCCGTTCCACGTGGCGCCACCGTGGACGAGTTGGTTGCGCAGGGTATAGATGCGATTGAACAGTACCCCCAACACCGCTGGAGTATTGCGACTGGCAAGCGCTTGCTGAGCAGAGCGCTTACCGTTGCTGAAGCGCTCCTTCCACTCTGCCTCGCTGATCTTGCCGTTTTGATGGTCCCAGAAGCTCTGGAACACAAAGGGATTATCCAGCAATACACGGATGCTCCCGGAGAACTCGGACCAGACAAGCATCTCGATGCTGCGCGAAACGTCGAGTGAACAGAGCTTTTCCAGAAAGGCCTTGAAGGTCTCCTGCTCTGAGAGTCGACGCTGCTCGTCGATATCCGTGGCATAGGCCGCATTAAAGGCAATCCACAGGAAGATGAAACGACCATCGACATCATCAGCCTGTTCGGCGCGGTTCAGCCAACTCAGAGCACGGTGAATACGCAGGCTGAGATTGGGGTGCTGTTGGTCTCGCTCCAGGCGATGACGCTCCTTCAAGGCTTGGTACTGCATGCAACGACTCCCTGTGACAATGGCACAACGATAGCAGCCCTGTTCCAGTGCTGGAACTGCGACGATGTGCTGTAGCGTCACCAGGCATAAACGTGGCTACTGCGGAGTGGAATGGCGGACCGATTATCTAGGCACCACTCAACAAACCGCTCCGCACTACTGCTTCGTTCCGTCACTGATAGATCCACTGCCGAAGCTCTTCCAGGTTCGCCACCACGATCTGCTGCGCAGCGGCCTTAGCCTGGATCTTGTTCGGATCAATCTGATAGCGCTGCAGCACGTATTGCACCAAAGCACCGCGACTGGGGATTAGCAGTTGCTCCTGCTGCATGCCGTAATCCTGCGCGACGATAGCCTTCTGCTCCGGCTTCAGGCGCGGGTCAGGCTCAATGATCACAGTCACTTCGGAGGACCAACCTGCGTCCTCTTCTTGTCCGTTTTCGGAGACATCTAGTACGTCCGGTTCGCCACGAAAACGACTGAGGACGAAGTCGCGGTAGTCCCGGTTCTTCTCGCAGAAGGCCCGGACATGCCAGCGAATACCGGTATAGATGAGGGTGTGCGGAGCGATGAGACGTGTCTCTGGCACCGGATTGGCCAGAGAGACATATTCACACTCCAGGCGCAGTCCTTCACGGCAAGCTCTCACCAAAGGGCGCAACACCTCAGGACGTACCGAGCGATCCGGCACCTTCAGTACTTCGGTATGCGCATAAGCCAGGGCCAGCCCCTCGATGTGTGGTGCCCGCTCCTTGTTCTGGCTCAACAGGTGCAGGTAGGCACTGGCACTGCTGTCGATGAACTTTGGTGAGAACTTCAAGCTGGGGACATAGCCCTTCAGGTGCTTGTCATATGTCAGGTTCTTAGGCGCATGCTCGGCGATGTAGGTGTTGATGTCCTTCGATGCCTGCTGCCGACTGATACCGAAGCTCTGCATCAGATGCCCCGTGGTTAGCCGGCCCTCCCACCAGGCCACGGTTTCGATCAGACGATAACGCAGCGCCAGATCCCAGCGGACAGATTCGATCGACTGTTTCCGTTTCATTGAGCCTCCTTGTGTTCGAAAACTTTACCTGTACAGGTAAACACCATGGATATGTCGTTCAAAGCTACATAACCTGACACCGTCATTCAACAGATTCAGCAGCGAGCTGACACAGATGGGGCTGATCGAGCGCCCCGACATCCAACTGTCGCAATGCCAGCTGGAACTTTGTCAGCACGGCCGAAGAGATCTAAGGAGCGGAGTATGAATCGTCTGGATAGGATCAAAGGCTGCCTGCTGGGTGGGGCCGTCGGAGATGCCTTGGGGGCTCCGGTGGAGCTTCTCGATTGGACGACCATTGAGCGGAAGTTTGGCTCTTCAGGCATCCGGGATTTAGGTCAGGCCTATGGCATCACAGGTGCGATTACCGATGACACGCAGATGATGCTGTTCACGGCCGAGGGACTGTTGCGTGCCCATGTCAGACAAGAATCGCGTGGCCCCTGTCACCCGCCATCAGTGATCCACCACGCGCTATTGCGCTGGTACCTCACACAGGGCGGAGAGCCTGCCACCGAGGTGGCGAAAGATGGATGGTTGATTCAGGAGCGGGCGCTCTGGTCTCGTCGAGCCCCCGGTATGACGTGTCTATCGGCACTGCGTGCATGCAAGTCATTCGGTGAGCAAGCACGTAACAACAGCAAGGGCTGCGGTGGCGTCATGCGGGTAGCGCCCCATGCATTCTTCCCTGCCCCCTTCGAGCTGGCGGCTGAGTCTGCTCGCCTCACCCATGGGCATCCAACCGGTTATCTCGCGGCCGGGCTGTTTGCAGACATCCTCTCCCGCCTCCTGCCGCCCTCCTGTTCGCTGAAGGAGGCCATCCTGGGTAGCCTCCAACAGTACGGAGACCGGGAAGGCATGAGCGAGACACGCGAGCTAATCGAACTCGTGTTGGCATTTCATGAGAAGCGCGTTCGGCCCACCCCCAAAGTCATTGCACTGTTGGGAGGCGGATGGACAGCCGAGGAAGCACTGGCTATCGGACTATGGTGTGCATTGATGGCCGACAGTTTTGAGCAAGGCGTCACCTGGGCCGTCAATCACAGTGGCGACAGCAATAGTACGGGAATGATCGCCGGGAATTTGCTCGGCATCCAGCTCGGCTGCACCAACATTCCCGAGCGCTGGCTCGCATCGTTGGAGTTGAGCGAGGTGATCGAACAGATCGCCGTAGATATCGATGAGGTGCCGCGCGTTTACGGCGGTGAGTACGGTGAGTACGGTGAGGATCGCATTCTCGACAAGCAGATCTGCCAGCGATATCCGGGATGGTGATTGGGTCACCCCACCAGCCCCGCTCGACAGGGCGACGAGAAATGAACCTAGCGCCAGCGACGCAAGTTGTCGCGCGGCGTGCCTAAATTGTGGAACAACAAGGACTGAAGGTATCCCTATGCCGATCCCCCCGCCACCACTCACATTTAGCTGCCCACGTTGTTCGTGGCAGAAAACGACCCTACCGAAGAGCGATGTGTTCGCGATTGGACTCGATTATTACACCCAATGTCCGAAATGCGGTCACGAGCCAGTAGAGCGACACACAGCAACCATGATCGATGCAATGAAGGCTCGGCTCGAACACTTGCTTCGGCTTGATCGACGTTAAAAATCTCTGAACCTGGAGCATAGGCGCATGAAAAATCTTTTTGCGGTTATCGGCTTCATTGTTGTCGCCAAGAAAGGCTATGAGCTGTATCGCGAGCGGGAGGAGCGCGCAGCGAATAAAGGCATTGATGGTTAGGCAGTTGCACAGGCCAGCCAACCAACAATAGCTAGTTGCCATACTCCGGAAGCTTCCGTCATTCTATGCGCTTCTAGTTCGCCAAGGACGACGACATTGCCCACCACTTCCACGTAGCTGCAAGTTCTGGCGCTCGATGAGCAACATTCAACGTGGGTAATCGCTGCCGGATTCAGCGACGCCCACTTCCCTCGAAGACATCAATCCGGGCGCCCCAAGAAATCGGCGCGTCGAAATCCAACTGACCATCGCGCAACTGGACAAGAGTCCTGGCACCAACTGACGTCTGCAACGACATCGTCATTGGCATGCAAGCACAAGGAACGAACGATGAGCCTGGATCACACGAGCGAAATTCTCCGCAACCACAACCAATACTACGAGCACGCGGTTATGAATCTTTACCAGCAACTTGCTGGCAGAGGAAATAATTATCTGGCCATACATATTCGAGAACTAGCCTCTGTTGGCTCGCTCATGCAATCGCCCTGTTTATCAAGTCACATCTTACCGAAAGGTGCTCCGCTTCCGAGGTAGGTCTAGACGACACAGACTTGACTCCGAACATTCTTATTACCCTTCTTCGAACCAAGGTTTCCCCATGACCCGTAATTTCGCTCCCGGAAGCCAGACGCTCCATAACGTGGAGGGCGGCAATCTCGATCGCCTGCAGCTCAGTTGGGATGCTCCAAGTTTTGCGGAGCTTGGCTTGGTACTTGCCGGAGCGTGCGCTCCCGTCGAGTTTCGGCTGCTACACCTGACCGAGATCGGAGAGGGACAACCCGCGGCCTATCGTCGGGCTATGGCCAATGTCATCTCATGCCTGAGCAGCACCGATTGCTCGAGTCTGTACATCGTTTCCGGAAGGCCCGAAGGGGTTGAGCTATATGTTGGCGTCGCCGGGGCCAAGGGATCTAGGGCAACCCAGGCCATGGATCTTCTAGGTACCACGTTCAAGGGCAATTTTCCCGGGGCAGAATTGCTTGAACTACGGCACGGCAGTCCGACTCTTGAAGCCTTCAGCGAACGACTTGGACAGAGCCGCCATCTGGGTCTGATAACTGGCGTCCCGTCGCTCAATGAAGCTGACAGGGGGCAGACAGATGAGGACTTCCAAGGGATCGAACGCCTGGCAAACAGCCTAGTCGGCGAAACCTGGCAACTGATCGTCGTAGCCGAGCCGGCCAAAGAAACAGAAATCCACCAGACCCTCGAACAGATATACGAACTATCCACTGTCCTATCCGCCAACATCCGCCAGTCAGTACAGCATTCCGCTAACTCTAACTGGCAATTGACGAAAACGACGGGTACTTCGGAAACCCGCACCAAGGGGGAGTCGGTGGCGGACAGTCGTGGCAAAAGCGAGGGGTGGAACAACTCCAGTTCCCAGGGGAGCAAAACGAGGAACGCGGGTACGACAGAGTCGCGCACGACAACGGACAATGACTCCCTTGCCGTTGGTAGCAACTTGTCTTCCGCCGAAGGGAGTTCGCACGGAGCGAGCATCGCCATGACCCGTGAGCGTACCGACAAGCGCGCCGAGGAGCTGCAGAAGCACCTTAACGAAACTCTAATCGAACGCTTTCACTTGGGCCGCAGCAAGGGGATGTATCGGACAGCGGTCTATGCCAGCGCTTTGACTTCGTCCACCTATGAGCGACTTTCCCGTGGCGTGCTGTCGATCTTTCAGGGGGAAACATCCAGTGTCACCCCCTTGCGTGCGCACAAGCTGCAGTTCACCTCGCCACTGGCGCTCGATCCCCTTCTGCAGATTCAGAGCATGCCCAATGCCGGCAGCAATGTTGAAAATCTGCTGGCGCATAGTGTGCCTTTCGCGACACTGGATAACCTCTATGGCGCGACTTGGCTGAACACCCAGGAGTTGGCCTTGATCGCTGGCCTGCCGCATAAGGAGCTGCCAGGAGTCAAGATTCGTAAGAGCGTGGAGTTTGCTCTGAACACAGGTGCATCGGGAGGTGCTCCCGGGGAGCTCCTGCAATTAGGGCACATTATCCAGCACGGGCGGCTCCTAGAGCATAAACGCGTCGATCTGCCCCGGCGGGAGTTGTCCAAGCACGTATTCGTGACAGGAGTGACTGGTGCAGGCAAAACCACGACTTGCATGAACCTATTGCTTGAATCCAAGCGCCCGTTCTTGGTGATCGAGCCGGCAAAGACCGAGTACCGTGCTTTGCACGGATCTGGCATCGAAGTCGACTACTACACGCTGGGGCGCGAGGATCTCACACCTTTCCGGTTAAACCCCTTCGAATTAGTCTCACGTCATCAGAGTCTCGCTAGCCACATTTCTGTACTCAAGGCCACCTTGGCTGCGGTGTTCCCAATGGAAGCTGCGATGCCCTCGATCGTCGAGGAGGCGATAATCAACGCCTACAAGCAACAGGGCTGGGATATTCATTCAGGGGCTAACTTCCTGATTGATGATCCATGGGCTGAAGGCGCGCTTGCCTGGCCCACCTTTTCGGACATGATCTCTGAGCTCGACAATGTCATTGCCTCCAAGGGGATGGGGCGAGAGTTCGAGGAGAAGTACCGCGGCTCGCTAGTGGCGCGCCTTAGCAGCCTGACTCTGGGGACCAAGGGCCGGATGCTCAATACTCGCCATTCGCTGGATTTCGATAAGCTGCTGGACAGGTGCGTGGTCATTGAGATGGAAGAGCTCAAGGATGAGCAGGACAAAGCTCTGTTCATGGGTCTAATCCTCACACGCCTTGCGGAATGCATGAAGCATCGTCATCGCCGAAACTCCGAATTCCAGCACCTGACGTTGGTGGAGGAAGCTCATCGCCTGCTGTCGCGCCCGGAGCCGGGGGACGCAGAGTCGAAGAAAATGGGCGTGGAAATGTTCGCCAACCTGCTGGCCGAGGTCCGAAAGTACGGTGAAGGTTTGATCATCGCTGACCAGATCCCTAACAAATTGGTTGCGGATGTCATCAAGAACACCAATACAAAGATTGTCCACCGCCTGTTTGCGGCGGATGACCGCAACTCCATCGGGGATGCGATCGGTCTAAACGACGATCAGAAAAGCTTTCTGCCTCTGCTGCAGCCGGGGGAGACGGTTATTTACTGTGGCGGCTGGCATGCTCCGGTTAGGGTCCAGATCGCCCAAAACGCTCGTACCGACGGCGCGGAAATTCGCGAAGAGGAAATTCGTAAGCGTGGGGCGCGACAGCTCTGGGAGCAACGCAGCAAGCTGTTGCCGTCCTTGTCAGGTTTGGCTGTGCTGCAGCAGGAACAACTTGCAGGCTTCCTGCATGACGGTGTTCAGATGCTGAACATGTTCCTGAAAATCAATTACCTATCGCGGCGGGCACAGCAGCACCTGATGCGAGAGCGCATTCAGCAGAAGCTGAGCGCACATTTGAATGTCTGGAAGCAACACCTCGCACTTGCACCGCTCAGCGTCGAATCGCTGCTGCTGGCGCTATTCCGCGATTGCGCCAGCATGCTCGCGTGGCAGGAACGAGACTGGAGCATCGCCCGAGAGCAACTTCCTCAACTCTTTGAACAACTTTCCATCTCACTGGACGCCTACGACACACACCTAGGGGCGACCCGCAGTGCGCAGACGCTTATGACGACCATCGAGATATTCGATTCTTTCTGAAAAGGAGCCAGCCATGTCTTTTGTTCCCGTACTAGCTAGTCTTGTCAGCTCAGCCATAGCGACAATCACTCCGGTTCTGTCCGCGGCGGGGAGCGCAGCCGCAAGCTTCTGCACAACTGTGTTGCCCCGTGTTGCCCCGATGCTGCTAGGTGCCTTGGAAAAGCTCAATACCTTTGTCGGTGTTGCACAGGCGGTTCTGCAACTCCTGCAGGTGTTCAAGCCTAGCGAGCAGCTCGACGAGATGGGTGACAGGACCATCCAAGCGGCCGAAAAAGGTATCAAGCCGGATGACTTCGATAATTTCGAAGAGTACATGGACAAGATCCGAGCCTTCGAGCTGGATCCCAAGCGCTCGGCGGAGATTAGCTCCGAGCAGAAGTACGCCGCCGGCCTGATGGTTGGCGGACTGGCGTTGGACGACAAGTTCAAGGTTTCTGTGGGGACAATGGCGAACATCTGGGTTCTGCCGGCCAGCGCCCCAGAATACTTCAACGCCAAGCGCCTAGAAGCAATTCTGGGCCAGACACGCGATGTGCTGAATGTCATCAACTACTTCAATGGCAAGCTCGGTCCGGCCGACGCGCTTGCCGTTGAAGAGTCGCTAATGTCCGCAGAGAAAGCCTTGGACCCGGCCAAAGACAATGCGGCCATCTATGCCGACCTAGATGAAGTCAGTCGGCAAGTACAGAAGAGCCAGTAATTCCTGGCTGGCAACGCCTCCCGATAGAACGAGCGCCCGTCTTAGCGGGTGAGACGACCATGTCCCAACACATTGAACTGACTTTGCTGGCTTTGGCTGACCGGGTAGCCTGTTTTCACCTGCAGGACGAATTGTGGCACTGCCTGCAACTAGATGGCGAGCCTTGGAATAGCCTTGCCGACCAATCTCAGAGTGGCCTTGCCGGTATCCTGACGGCCATCAGCAAGCAGCTTTATCGACAGTCGCAGTTGGCGGATGTACAGCTGAACATCCTCTACGATCAGGACGCGCTCCCTCACCTGACCGCTGTGCCCAGTACCTTGGCTGCATTGGGCTGCCGCGCCTGGCAGATCCTGCGCTGGGAGCCATTGTTCTCCAGGCTGCCGGCGCAAGACAGAGCCTCTACCGACGGGTTACCGGAACATGTGTGGTTGCGGGCTTATGCGCTGCCGTATTTGTATGATCTCTTCCAGCAGCCACAGGATACGCTGAGCGACGAGCTCAATCTTCAAAGACAGCGCGCAGCTACCGAGTTGCAGCGCTTGCAGGAGCAGATTGATGCTCGGCAGTTGCCGAGCGTGGAGCACCTGTTGGTGTATCTACCAATGCTGTACCAGAACTTCTGGGGTCACGTCAGCCCGACCGAGGTCGCTGCTCTGGCTGGCTCGCTGCAGGTGCCAGACGTTCCGTCACCGTTCCCTGAGCCTTCTATCGAGATCCTGATGATCTTGCGCAAGCGCTTCCTTCTGTTGCCAGCAACTGAACGCAGCTGGATCATCAGGCTGGGGCAGCAGCTCGGTCAACGCCTCAAGTTGCGAGTGCAGATGCGTGACCTGGTGGAGGCCACCGAATGAGTGACAACGTGAAAAGCCTAGAAGAGTGCTCTCCGCTATACGACGAACCTCTGACACGGGACGCGTTGATTCGTCTGCTGCAGGATGACGCCCAAGTGCGCGACCTCATCACCCGACTGGTCGGAGATCAGACACTCACCGAAGAAACTGCGGCTCCGATGAACATCGAGCCGATTGCCACTCCCAGTGACACAGGGCAGCCAGCTCAGGCCTCCGACGACACTCTACGCGCGGAGATGGCAGAAGTTCTGGCGCTGCTGGCAGTGCTGCGAAACAAACCATCACTAGCTCCCGGTTGGCTAATTCACGAGGCTAGTGAGGGCGACTTGCTCATCCGTCTGGTCGCCATTGCAGCGCAATGGGACCGGCTGCTGGACTTGTGGGATGGCTTAGCGCAGCGCTGTAAGCAAGAGAGACGCCCAGCTCACGCTTTAGAGCTGCGTGTCCTGCAAGATTGCCTAGCCATCCACAACCGCATCTGGGATACCCGGCAGGCCAGCTTGATGTCCGTAGAGCCGGGAACGGCTTATGACTATCGGTGCCACCAGCGCGTTACCCCCACCGGGGAGACAATCCATGAGCTTTGGCTGCCCGGTCTCTGCAATGCCGGAGGAGAACCCCAAAAACTCCCTCTGGTAGCCACATGAGTACATCTCTCTCGCATGCCCGACTGTTGTTGACTCTCCGGACGATCGCCATATTCAAGGAATATGACATGCAGGACGTAATTCCCGAATCCCTCTACAAACGATACTTGGACAAGGAAATGGCCAAGATCGCACAAGCATTGGCACATTGTCGGTTCTGGTGGGTGATGGCACCAAACGAAAATACGAGCATGCTCTTTGACCGTGACACACTCCTGCTTTGGGAGTCGATCCCCGACACCAGCATCCGCGCAGATGTTGAAAGTGCCGAGTGCCTGGTGGAGGACAAAGAAATCATGGGTCTTACCCAATGGCGTCTACCACGGCGCGCAGAGCTGACCAGCTTTGCGAGTGCGTCCGGAAATCCGCTTCAGTCTGGTGCTCAATCGCGTTTGCTACGCGTCGCCATGTGGCTGTGCGACGAGCGAGTTATTGACTTGGAAAATAACAACTGGGAGGAGGAAATAAGCCATCAGGAAGGGGCCTGCATAGCATGTAACGACTACGCCGCAAATCTCACTCTTGTGAGTTTCATTACCGAGGCGAAGCAGAAGGGATGGCGAATTGAGGCCAACAATGGCGATGAAGATCTACTGGCAAACTTGGATCTCAGCACGACCATGCAGGCGTTATATGAGGCAATTGACTACCGCTCCTGCCGCTTACCTATGCTCGAGCAGTCGCAATTTACTGACCCAGACAAAGGACTGTGGGAGTTCTGGGGAATGCCCTCCGAACTGCTTGCAGCAGAGAAGCTACGGGCACGCAATCCTGCCAATGATATCCGAGACTGGAATATCGCCATCGATTTCGGGACCAGCAGCACCGTGGTCGCGTATGACGACAACGGCCGGCACAAGCTCCTGCGTATTGGCGTAAAAGACCATTGGGAGAGGGAGCAGCCCGCGCACTACGAGAACCCTACAGCTCTCGAGTTTATTGATTTCCAGGCATTCATGGGTCAGTGGCACAGCGAGTCTTACCGGCCCAACCTGAGCTGGGACGAGGTACGTTGCTCGCACGAGGCACTTCAAAACCTACGAAACAACGGAAGCAATCCGAGTACCGTGGCCAGTATTCTGACACGACTAAAACAGTGGGCACTGCGGCAGGAAAAAGATGCCCGAGTTCGTCTGATCGATATAAGTAGACAGCATGAACATGAGCTGGAGCCGCAGCGTTTACGTAACCCGGTGAAAGGAGAGCGGCTTAGGGTCGGAAAGGAGGATCCGTTCGATCCTGTGGAGCTGTACGCTTGGTTCCTCGGCATGACGATCAACTGGCGCCAACGTGGGCTATTCCTGCGTTACTACCTGACCTTTCCAGTGGCCTATCCACGGGCAGTCAAGGACAACATCCTTGCTGCCTTCCGCCGTGGTCTACAGCGCAGCCTGCCGGCGTCACTGATAATGCAGGATGCCTTTCTCAGCTTCAGCGTCGAGGAACTGGCCAACGAGCCGGCCGCCTATGCTGCCGCCGTTCTACCTCGCTTGGGATTGGAGCCAAGCGTAGAGGGGGCAGCCTATGCAGTATTCGACTTTGGGGGGGGGACTACCGATTTCGATTTCGGCTACTACCGTGCCCCAAATGCAGAGGAAGAGAATGATGGGTGGGAGGAAGTCATTGCTCATTGTGGCAATGGCGGCGATCGCTTCTTGGGGGGCGAAAACCTGCTGGAGAACATGGCGTATCAAGTGTTCCAGCACAACCTAGAATTGTGCAGGAAGCACAAGATTGCCTTCACCCAGCCACTCGATGCAGATGACTTCCCAGGCTCGGAAATGTTCTTGGAAAAAACCCAGTCAGCGTTGACCAACTCCCTGATGGTGATCTCGCGCCTGCGTCCGCTCTGGGAGAACGGCAAACTTCCCGAAAGTGATGGAGTACTCAAGATTGGGCTGCTCAATCGGACAGGTGAGAGCAAAAACTGCGAACTTGCCGTGCCGGTCGATGCCCTTCAAGCATACCTGTGTCAGCGCATTGAGCTTGGCCTGATAAATTTCTTCAGTGCTATGCGCAAGGTATTCAATCAGCAGGTTCCGGGGCAGATCCATGTGCTTCTGGCCGGCAACAGCAGCCGCTCACATATTGTTCGGGCCTTTTTCAACCGTTCGCTAGAGTCTGCGGAGCAAGACGAAAAGACGCAGTCCATTGATCAGAATGTTAGTCAGGGAGTGATGCCCTCCTCGGTTGAACAGGAGCTGGCGAACAGGCGTGATACCCTGATTCGACGGATATTCGGCAATTGCACACCAGACATCGTGGTTCATTTCCCTATGGGAAATGACTCCGAGGATATCTACGCCCCAAGCGCCAAAACCGGTGTAGCGCTGGGGCTTCTGCGCTTGGCTCCCGGGGGACCGATCAAAGTCATTCAGACCGCGTCCGACGAGCGTGTCGCGAATGAAGCACCTTTTGCCCACTACGTCGGCCGTCTACGACAAGGACGGTTCCAGCCAGGACTCAACCAGGGAGATCGCTATGGCGCCTGGCAAGAGATCGGAGTTCCTAGAGATGGGGTATTCAACCTCTATCACTCGCAGTCGCCCAAAGCATTCCAAGGGGAGATGCTTGATGGCGACCCTGGGTTGTACAAAAAGCGTCTGGATCTTGGCGGAAACCTTCAAGGACAGCGCGTATTTGCATGCGCGGTGGCGCCGAACCTAATCCGAGTCTGCACTGCCGTCTCAACGGAGGCCGCTAGCAGCAACGAGCATGACAACCTCAGGGAAGTTGAACTAGCTTAGTTCGCCCAAGCTGACTGGCAAGCCGCACTTGAGCCGAGGGCTGAGGGCTTGAGCTGTGACTGTTCAGTCAGCATATAACGCCGAGCGATGCGTTTCTATAGGTACCAGCCTAGAATGCCTCAGCGCACGGTGCTGACCATCTGCCAAAACATTGATCATACTCAGATCACCGAAATGGTCGGCGAACTGTCGAAGAAATCTCCAGCGATTCATGATGGTGAAACGCTCGCACCGGGTTGCAGGCATTCCTGAACAACCTGGACTTTGGATGGTTTGGGGTAAGAGCTTCATTGGCGCAGGGAGATCCCGTCGATAAGGGCCATCGCGCCCGCTTAAAAATCCATTCAGAACAGCACACAATCATATGAATCTCAAACAGCCAAAAAATCGAACTTGAAAAAGGACTTAAAATGATAAAAGGAATTGCATTACCAATCGCATTTTACCGCCAACGCGGAGAAAAACTTCTATACAAGGAAATTCAAATTTACTTCTCCTTTGAGCCAATTCCTATTGAAATAAGGGACACCCCCTTCAATGGAGACCTAGACAAAAAACTGCTCAGCGAGATGATAAACAAAAGCTATCCAAAAGGCTTTGACTTCTTAGTTCCATATAAAATCACCAAAGGACACTCATACGAAGCCACCCATGGTGTTAGAAGAAAAATATCCATACTAGACCTAAACCCAACCACTGCGACCCTCAGAAATCACATCGGATTAATGCCGTGCTCACATAATAATCTACCACCACTACTCGAGGCCTTTGGCCACCCTGACTTCTTCTTAGAAAGCGACACCAACTCAATGAAAATCAACATCAAGAGTGGAGATCAGTACTTCTCTGTCCCATCACAGAACTACTCACCGAATTGCTGGGCAGAATTTGCACATCCCTCGATCACTCTTGAAGGCGGAAGCCAGCCTATGAATTATGAAGAAATTAATTGGAGCCAAGCATTTATCGAGATGGCAAGATACTCTCATGAAATACAAAGCCTTGACCAAGTCCATACATAACTTCAAAACCACTATCACAATGACGCCACTCATCGCGTGGCGTTAATGTAGTCGAGATCGTTCGACTTGTTAGCAGCGCGCTTCACTATGCTGCAGCTACAGACAGTTATCGGTTACCAAGCGCAATACATTTTCGAACATATCGGAAGAGCAATTCAAAGTATTTAGTAGGCAGGCTGTTTTTATCGAGCAGCTGGAAATGTCGACCTACGGCCTTGCCGACGCTCAGCAACGTCTGAGCTGAGTTTGGCGTGCCCGCAAAACCGCGTGCAATCAGCAACGCCTCTGCAGTCTTACCCAAGCGATGCGACTCCTCATGAAAGTGCCCAACAAGCCACACAGCAACGAGACAGACCTGACGATGGTCATCACCTGGCAAGAAGAAATCACGACCTCTATTTACTTCCAGCAAACCTTCCCAACCACCGGCAGCAATAACTTTCAGGGCTGTGACAGGAAGCGTTACCAGATCAAACTCCCCCTCCCGAATCGGGAAGCAATATGAACGAGCAGTATTCGGGCTGCTGACGACCTTGGAGCGAATCAACCACTCTTGAAAGTCGATAGTGCCCAGTTCAGCGGTACCGGCACTGCGATAATTGAGGTAATGCTTCAATACCTCGGGAAACGGGTGACCGGTGGGTACCCACTTACAGCCGTCGACATCGGAGTTATTCATTAGCTTTTACTTCCAGAAAAAAGAGGCTGGGTTGTCACAAGATCACAGCGTGATAGTTTCAATGCTGGCTAGCGCGCCCCTTGGCGACCGAACATAGGCTGGCGACTGGCCCACAACCCATCCTCAATTACTTGAATGACCGCCTTGGGCGTTTCTTTGGAAAAGCGCCAAACGTCAATCTTGAGCGATCCGCTCGATTGGGGGGGAAGCCAATGGCAAATCTGCATGGCATAAGTGCCCTTGGCCCCGAAGCCGAGATGCTGCTTAAGGCGCGCCATCGGGGAGCTCGAACTGCCCACGTAGAGGCACTGGGACGCGTGGTGAAGGCGAGCATAAGCACGGCCCCCCGTCTTGTTGTCTTTCGCCAAGCTGAACGCCTTATGCAGATCGTCGATGACCATACCTTCAGAGGCCGATACCTGATAAATGTATTGAGCGTCATTGCCGCCGGCAGCTACCCAGGATTTCAGTGCAGCCAGTGGAGCTTCGGGATAACCCGCCCGAACGTCTTGCAGGGGGAGTTGCACCGTGTGCGAAGCCTCAACGCTCGCCTCCTTCACTTGCTCTGCCAAGCTGACAAGGTTTTCAGCGATCTGCTCCAACAGCTCTTGATTCATCATCCTGTCCTTCGACGTTAATTTTCTCTGTCTACCAAGTGTCGTGGCGTGCGGCTACCGCTCGAATACCCTCACTGATTAGCAGCTTCGCCGGGCGGCGTTCCGTACTCGATCAATTGGCAAAGCGTATTCACCAGCGCCATTTCCTCCGGCGTGGTGCAGCGGATCGCCGTGAGCGCAGGATTAGCCACGACACACGCCAGGGATTTCGCGCGGCTAACCGCTACATTCAATCGATTGCGCGAGTACAAGAAGCCAATATCGCGTGGCAGGTAGTCCTCACTCGAGGTCGCCATCGAGACGATGACAATCTCGGCTTCCTGGCCCTGAAATTTGTCGACCGTCCCCACCCGGGCGCCTGCCGGAAGCAGCTCCTTCAGCAGCTGAACCTGCAGGTTGTAAGGCGCCACAACCAGGATGTTCTCCACACCGATTCGGTGCTGAAAACCCTGTTTGTCGACATAGGGCTGGCGCAGAAAGTACGTATAGAGTTCCAGCACCACCTTGGCTTCCTCTTGGGAGCGTTGGCTATTGCCCTCGTGCGCGACGGGATGGAAATACAAGCCCGCAGCTGGAATGCATGGGCGTTGTCCATCAAGGAGAAGCTGTTGCCGCTCAGTACCCGGCGCTGAGCGTAATTGCCCTTCGTAAGCCACTGCCGAAACAAACGCGCACAGACGTGGATGCATGCGCCAAGTCTGGCTCAGGAAGATGCCATAGCCTGCCGGGATCACAGACTTCCCATCGAGCAAGTAATCGAGCGTCGAATCTCCCGAGCGCCCAGGGTGCTGCCCCTTTACCGGCTGAGCCAATTGCATCTGATCCCCCAGCAGCACCAAATTACGCGCGGACATCCCCATAGCGACCAAATTGGCCACACTTACCTGACCCGCTTCGTCGATGAAGAGATAGTCCAACGCGCCATCAAGCGCCGAGTCAGCGAACGTCCAGGCGGTACCTGCAATGAGATCGGCGCCAGCGCGCCACTGAGCGAGCAACTGTTCCTTGCTGTCCACCGACACGATCAGTTGCCCCACAAAACGTGTGTCCTCATCGCTCGTTGATTTCTTCAAACCGCAGAACGCAAAAGACGCCGCTTTTGCGCAGGCCTCCACCGCCGCCAGCAGGTTGTGAATCGCATGATGGGAGTTGGACGTTATGCCGATCTTCTTGCCCGCTTGCAGCAGATCCACAATCACGTGGGCAGCGGTAAAAGTCTTACCGGCACCCGGTGGGCCCTGGATAAACAGCGCGCTCGAATCGAGACCACGCACAACCTGTTGCACCGCTTTCAGTGTCGGTGCATCGGCCCGTGGTAAGACCTCGCCCATGGTCGTTCCACGTAGACGTGGATGCCGGCGCTGCAGAAAATCACCGATCGCCGAATACTGAGACGCGTCCGCCAGGATTGCATCGGCGTAGCGGAAGATGGCCTCGCGAAGTACCTCCGTGCCGATCGGAGCAGTCGGGCCCAGGTCAAGACTCCTTGCCGGCTCATTGGCCTTTGTGGCCCTGAGCGTGGCGAAGCGTCCCTGCAAATCCAGGTGATGCAACGTGACAGTCTTCGAACTGCCTATCACCTTCGCCTGGGAGCCACTGCGCAACTTGGTTTCCTGCTCGGGAAATGCGTACTGGTAGAGGAATGATTTTTTGTCGGGAATCGGCGGGGCATCGGTGCGCACCAGCCCAGCCAGACTTTCAACATCTTGCAGAAGCTCCTCGCGACTCATGTCGTCGCGCTTGAACATCTCCCACCACTCCGGCTTCGCCGCGCGACGGTGAAAATCCAGTAGCTGAAAAATCAGTTGCCGAACCTGCGCTTGCTCGTCCCATAGCGTGTCATCGCTGGGCAAGCTGCCCAACAGTCGCTGGTGGTAGTGCTCCAGACGCTGCTCCAACTCATTCGCGAGAGTGGCCGCAGGCTGATCCACTGGCTCGGCGGAGACGGTCACATCCTGAGAGTCCGAGGGGGCCGGGGCAATTTCGAACAACCAGTTTCGCAACAGATAGGTCGAGCGCACGTCATCCTCGTTGTAGCGCTCGATCTGCTCCAGCAAGTCGGGATTCAACGTTGCCTTCCAGCGCTCATAGAACACGATGCTGGCTCCGGCATTGGTGACATCACCAGCGCGGCGCCCCATATAGAAATGCTCGATGTTCTTGATCGAGTACCCAGGCTCGGACACCCGAATGGCTTCACGCACAACCTTGTAAAGATCCACCAGCTTGCCGTTGCGCAATAGCCAATCGACCTGAGCCTCCCGTGTGCCATGCTGAGTCATCAACCGCTTGAGTGCGGTCTCCTCGTAGCTGGCATAGTGATAGATATGCGCGTTGGGATAGTTAGCCAGGTGCCCAATCACAAAATCGATGAAGGCCTCGAAGGCTTCCTTTTCCTCCTTACGCGAATGCGCCCAAAAGGACGTGAATCGCTCGCCTTCGCTATCGACAATGTAGAGTCCAAACAGATACTCCAGACCACCGTCCTCGAGAGGATCCCCTTCCATGTCGAAGAACAGGTCGCCGAGGGCAGGTTCGGGAATACGTCGAAAGCCGCGCTTGCCAGGTTGCTCAGGGAGTAGCTCAAATATCGGCACGCCATCCTGCCGACCTTGGTGCTGCAGACGCGCTTGATGGCGCAACCTGGCCAAGGTTTCCGCACTCAGTTTGGGCACCTGAACCCCCTCCCCCACGGTGGCCAATTGCGCCAGCGTCATGACCCCTGCTCGTTGCAGATGGCGAATGTTCAATTGGCTGATACCCGCCACGGCCGACAGATGATCATCCTGTGCGCGGCGCTCGGCACATCGCTCGCGCCAACCACAGAAACGGCAATGTCCGCAGGGTTCAGGGTAGGTTTCGGGCCGCACCGAAGAGGATACGAATGCCTCAAAACGCTGCAGTACACGGTCGAGGTAGGCCGTGTAATCAGCCACTCGGAAGCTCCGCTCGCTCTGGGCCGGATCACCCAGAACCAGATGCATGTACTCAGGCGAATGTCCCTGGAGCGACTTCAGCAGCCGAGAGTACAGGGCCAATTGGATCAGGAATTTTGCTTTGGGCGCCTTGGCAAGCTTGGTGTCGATGACCTCATAGCTGTAGTCACCCAGCGCAGACGGGCGAGCAACCTTCCTAAGGAAGTCGGCATGACCAACGTAGATGCCCTCCCTAAAAGTGGCCTGGAATAGGACGTCGACCCCACGCGCCATGGCTTCTCGGGTCAAGGCCACCCGCTCGGCCAAGGAGCGCGCGCCACTCGCGGCAATATCCACCACCGAAGCGTGCTCTTGCTGGAGACGGGCGAAATAAGCCGCCTCATGAGCCAGCCCCTTCTCCTGAATCAGGCGATTTTCCTCACTCTCTTCCGCCTTCTGCTGCGGCGAGTCGAGGTGGGCCAGATCGGTTACCGTCAGGTGTGCACACTCGAGAAACCCGCAAATATCCGAAGCCGAATAGAGGCGCTCGCCATCTACTACCTGCATCCCTGTACTCCTTACTCCGTGACTTTGTGCATGTTCACTGCTGAAGCGCCGGGAGTAGCACACTCCCTCAACGCATAATGCCATACCGACATCACACCCACGGCAAGGCAGCGCAACGCAATCGCCGAGCGACTTCATGCCAGCAGCATGCTTGTGTACGTGCAGACGACAACGCTTTCCCGAATCGGCTCACTTGATGCCCCTCGCTATCGCCTTGCCATCTTTTGTTTATTATCTCCCCAGCTCGCGACAGCTTGTGTCGCGCCGTACAGACACTGGAGATCAGGGATGAATGAACTGAAGCGACGGCATGCACTGCTGAATATGCTGCCACCCAAGGCAAGCGCCGTGGATACGAATGCGCTCTACGAGCGCCTCAACGAGCAGGGAATGAGCATCAGCAAACGGACGCTTCAGCGCGATCTGGCGTGGCTGCTCGACGAATATGAGCTTCAGGTGCATCGGAAAGAAACGGGGCAAGGCTATCGCTGGTGGGCAACGCGCTCGCTGGCTCACCTCAACTTACTGCCCACTGACGCGATGAATCTGACCATGATCATGGATCACGCCTCCCGCTTCGGCATGCAGGCACAAGTCGACAATTTGGCGACCCTGCGAAATTACGCCAGATCGGTGCTAAAGGACGCACGACCAACTGAAGACTGGTCGAAGAAGATTATCAGCACGACCCGCTTCATCACCCTACATCCCGGTAGAGTGGATGCAACGGTACTCAGTACCTTGCAACAGTCCCTGCTAGATAACTGCTCTGTCGAAGCGCTCTACGTACCACGGGGAGCCCAAGAACCGAAGACCTATCGCCTGAAGCCCTTGGGGCTGTCGTATCAGGACTCCAACATCTACCTGTCCTGCGTATTCGAAAATCACCGGCCAACAGATCGCCCCAGGGCTCTTCCCCTACACCGCTTCGTCTCAGTCAAGACGATTTTCTATGACATCAAGGCGCCAGAGGCATACGACATCAACTCCATCGAAGCGCGCTATAGCCTGGTGGATCTGAAGTCCGATGCCTCGGTTGGTATTCGCCTTCGCCTGCGAAAAGAAATGTTCGAGCGCCTGGTAGAAAACCCGCTGACCGATGACCAACAGCTCGTTCAAGAGACCGACGATCGCTGGCTCATGACCGGGAGCCTGCTCCCCAGCCAGGGCCTCAAGCTGTGGCTACTGGGTCAAGGCGATTTGCTGGAGGTGCTGGAGCCTCTCGATATGCGAGATGACATTGCCGCCACCGCGTTACGCACTGCCGCTCTCTACGATAAAGCGACTGCGACATGAGGTGACGCAGGTCGAGCCGATACTGTCTCCGACGCCCATCAGGAGACGTGTCATGAAGACCTACAGCGCCTTTCTGCAACGTGTTAACCCGAATGCCGGACAAAAAGCCAACTTTACGGTGACCGTCCAGGCCGTCAGTTCGGAGATGGCTCGGGTAACGGCCGAAGCTCAATATCCGGGTTACAAGTGCGCTAGCGCCCCGGTTCAAGTGCGCTAAGACGCTGAGAACCTTGATCTGCATTGAACGCACATTCCACCCAGTCAGTTGAAAGAGACTTCCGGTCCACGTAACGCTCACGGCCATCGCGAATGAACACGGACTCCGAAGCGGAGCGGTGCAGTGGGATGGGTAGAGATGAGCGCACGCATGGCCAGGCATGCCCACTCAATGCGGGCATGCAAACGAGGTGTGCAGTGTCAGATTTTTCGAGCGCAAGAGCTGTCGGCGGACACCCTACCAACTGGATCAATACCCCTCAGATAGCGGCAGAATTTTCTGATACGAAATGAGAGAGAGCACGGCTCAAGCGGAGGGTAAGCAAGAGGTCAACGACCATTGCCACAGCCGATCAACAGGTTTGAGAAGCGAGGGAATCGTCATGCCCGGACCGACGCAGATCGTGGAGGGCACGTCAATCGCGCCTCTGTTGGGGAGCCGCGAGCCGGCTATTCGAATGCTTTCGAAAGAACAGGAGCCGGCGAGGTGGCAGCTGAAATGAGCGGTAGAAAAACTGCAGGCGAATAGAAAACTAGACGACCAAAGCTGCCCAGACCGCCCGGTGGGCGTCGGCCTCCACATCGATAGCTATCTCCTCCTGCCTCCGGCGAATACGCAAACGCTCTGCGCTGTAGAGCAAGGGACCGTCACCGTCCTCGGCGCCAAACGGGTCATCGATCAGCACGCCGCTGATCAGTCCCTGTCGAAACAGCTCACGAATGACCAACAGGTTTCGCTCACGATTGCCGCTCAGATCGTTCACGGTCTTCAAGTCGGTTTCCGAAAGCTGGCTGAGCACGGCGGTCAGCTGGGCCTGGGAGAAAGGACGACTCATGGTGAACTCCGGATTGAAACGGGTAATGCGGTGACTATCGAGACCGAATGTTAACGCTTGATTAGAGGGAGAGCAGGCCGACCAAAGTCGGTCGGCCTGTGGCGAATACCTGATTCAGTCCCGCGAGACGCCGAGCTCCAGCAGGGCAAGGCGCTCCTCCAGGGCGGCGATGCGGGCTTCCAGCTCGACCAGGCGGCCTTCGTCATGCCCACCGACGTCACTGCGCTCGCCGGAGCTGCGGCTGCCGCTGGCAGCGATGGCGGCCTCGCGGTCTTCCTCGGTGCCCAGCAGGTGCATGTAGCGGTCTTCGCGCTGGCCACTCTGGCGCTCCAGCTGCACAGCCATGCCGCGAGCGGCGAGGCGCTCGAGCTGATGGCGGACCTCCTCGGTATCGTCGAAGTCGTGCATGCGCTGGCTGCGGGTGAGCAGCTCGTTGAGGGTCTGCGGGCCGCGCAGGAACAGCAGGCCGAGCAGGATGACCTGCGGTTTGACCAGTTCCAGCGCCTTGTCCAGCCGCTGCTCCCAGCGGTCGGCGCGGCTGCCCATGACCAGGCGGGTCATCTGGCGCCCTTCAAGATGGCGCAAGGACTGGCCGACCTGCCCGGGTGTGAGGTTCATCACCGGGTCACGGCTGGTCTTCTGGTTGCAGGCGGTGACCAGGGAATTCAGGGTCAGCGGGTAGGCTTCGGGCGTGGTGAGCTGCTTTTCGATCAGGCACCCGATAACGCGGGCATCCACTGCACTCAAGGGTTCGAAGTCGGAGAGGGTGTCGAGCGACTGGCTCATGGCGGCATCCGTCGATGAGGGAACCGCCCTAGCCTAGCCGTTTACACGAGATTTGGCAGCTTCAGGCCGCACCGGCCAGTCGGCGGTTCAGCGGCCGCTCGATGACCGCCCAGTGGGAGAAGGATTCGGCCAGCTCCTGCTCGCGCCCCTGCGCATCTCGGCCCAGCGTGCGCCGGGCGAGGTCGCCGGTGAACCAGTTGGCGGTGTTGGCAGCCACCACGCGGCCTTCGCCGTTGACCACCAGGGCCTCGTGGCCCATCTGCATCAGGCTGCCCAGCAGCACGCCCTCGAACTCGTGCAGGGCGATGTCGGCGGCGGCCACGCCGATGAAGCGGCCGTCCACCTGGATCGGCACCGAGAAGGCAAGGATGTACAGGTCGGTGCCGTAGAGGTCGACGAAAGGCCCGACCACCGACGGCTGACCGCTGGCGCGCGGCCGCGAGAACCAGGGCATGTTGAGGTAGTTGTAGAAGTTCTCGCTGCGCCGGTTGAAGTTCAGGCTCATGGGCACGACCTTGTTGCCGCGGCCGTGATACCACCACTCCAGGTACATGTCCTGGTCGGCGAGCTCGCCCGGTTCGATCACCACGCCGGTACCGTGCAGGCGCGTGCCGTCGTCGGTGAGGTCGTGCTGGATGCGCGGACGCAAGACACCGAGGTCTTTCGAGGAAGGACGCTTGCCCTCCTCCGCCAGCGCGCGCCAGATCGCCACGACCTCGCCGGCCAGCTCGTCGAGACGCTGGAAAACGTTACGGATGGAAGCGTCGATGCGCTGGGCGCAGCGCTGGAGTTCATCCGTGGGTTGCTCGCTGGACATGACCGGGGGCCTCGCTGTTCTTGTTGCTGTTCTTGTTATTGGGCGGGCCAGAGAGGCCCGCTGGGTCTGTTCGGTGAGTCATTGCAGGCGCCCGTTCGAGCGCATCGTGAAAGCAGCAAGCACTGTGCCACTCAGCCGTCGTCGGCGAGCAGGCTCAGGCGCAGATTGATCAGACGCTTGATGCCACGAGTGACATGGGCTTCGGCCAGGGCGCCGGCCAGATTGGAGTCGCCCGCGCTGATGGCTTCGAGTATGGCGCGATGCTCCTGTTCGACGGCCGCAGCGCCGGGGAAACCTTCCACCGGCAGCCACAGCCATTCGCCGATTTCCGCCTGCAGGCGCGTCTCCGCGTGGGTGAGGCGCACGGACTGGGCGGCAACGGCGATCTCGATGTGGAAGCGCGCATCCGCGCGACGCTGCTCCTGGCGTGTGCCGGCATTGGCGAGCGCATCGAGGTACTGGGTAATGCGCGCCTGCTCATCAGACGTGGAGCGCTGGGCCGCCAGACGCGCAGCAGCGCCAGCGATGGCGACGTGTTCATCCCCCAGGTCCCGCAACTCCAGGGCACTCATCTGGCGCAACTGGCCGAGCAAGGCGTCCTCGGACGTGTGCTGCGGCGAGCAAACGAAGCTGCCGCCGTTGCGCCCACGCCGGGTCTCGATCACTCCGCGTTCGCGCAGCTCAGCCAGGGCATCGCGCAGGGTCACGGTGGCGACGCCGAACTGCATCGCCAGCTCGCTTTCGCTGGGCAGTTGTTCGCCTTCGGCATAGAGACCGAGGTCGACCATTTCCACCAACCGGCGCGCAACTTCCTCGGTGCGCCCTTCCTGGCGCAGGCGCATGAAACTGGCTGGGCGGACTTTCCTGAATTCGTTCATAGGCAGCAGTGCGAGGAGCGCGGACGCTTCCTGCGCGAGAAATTCCTGTTCTGGCGTTGATGGCGAGTCTACCTGTCAGCTGGGCTGCGGCCTCGCTCAAAACTATGTCTCCATATTTTTAAATCGATTCCCGCAGTTTCAGCAAGGTATTTCCGCGCAAAAACCCCTTTATACCGCTCGTTTTTCGACCTGTATTGGCAATCGCCGATTCATAAGATATGGTTTTAAATGTATTAGCCCGAGACGGTCTGCGAACCGTCCCCGCCAACAACAGCAAGAACGAGGAGCGATACGCATGAGCCAGCCAACCCGCGCCGAATGGGAAGCCCGCGCCAAGGCCCTGAAAATCGAAGGCCGCGCCTTCATCCAGGGCGAGTACCTTGCCGCCGCCTCCGGCGACACCTTCGATTGCATCAGCCCGGTGGACGGCCGCCTGCTGGCCAAGGTCGCCAGTTGTGATGCCGCTGACGCCGAACGCGCCGTGCAGAGCGCCCGCGCCACCTTCGATTCCGGCGTCTGGTCGCGGGAAGCGCCTGCCGCGCGCAAAGCCGTGATGATCCGCTTCGCCGCGCTGCTGGATGAGCACGCCGAGGAACTGGCGCTGCTGGAAACCCTGGACATGGGCAAGCCCATCGGCGACTCGCTGAACGTCGACCTGCCGGGCGCCGCCGACTCCCTGCGCTGGAGCGGCGAAGCCATCGACAAGGTCTACGACGAAGTGGCCGCCACCTCCCATGACCAACTCGGCCTGGTCACCCGCGAGCCGGTCGGCGTGGTCGCCGCCATCGTGCCGTGGAACTTCCCGCTGATGATGGCTGCCTGGAAACTCGGCCCGGCCCTGGCGACCGGCAACTCGGTGATCCTCAAGCCGTCCGAGCGCTCGCCGCTCACAGCCATCCGCATCGCCCAGCTGGCCATCGACGCAGGCCTGCCGGCCGGCGTGCTGAACGTGCTGCCCGGCTACGGCCACACCGTCGGCAAGGCCCTGTCCCTGCACATGGACGTGGACACCGTGGTCTTCACCGGCTCCACCAAGATCGCCAAGCAGCTGATGGTCTATGCCGGCGAATCGAACATGAAGCGCGTCTGGCTGGAGGCCGGCGGCAAGAGCCCGAACATTGTCTTCGAGGACGCCCCGGACCTTCAGGCCGCCGCCGAATCCGCCGCCGCCGCGATCGCCTTCAACCAGGGCGAAGTCTGCACCGCCGGCTCGCGCCTGCTGGTGCAGAAGTCCATCAAGGCGAAGTTCCTGCCGCTGGTGGTCGAAGCGCTGAAAGGCTGGAAAGCCGGCCACCCGCTGGACCCGGAAACCAACGTCGGCGCCCTGGTCGACGGCCGTCAGCTGGAGCAGGTACTGGGCTACATCCAGGCCGGCCAGGACGAAGGCGCGAAGATTCTCACCGGCGGCAAGCGCGTGCTTGAGGAAACCGGCGGGACCTACGTCGAGCCGACCCTGTTCGACGGCGTGAGCAACGCCATGAAGATCGCCCGCGAGGAAATCTTCGGCCCAGTGCTCTCGGTCATCGAGTTCGAGGACGCCGAGGAAGCCATTCGCATCGCCAACGACACCCCGTACGGGCTGGCGGCGGCGGTATGGACCCGTGACATCTCCAAGGCCCACCTCACCGCCCGCGCCCTGCGCGCCGGCAGCGTGTGGGTGAACATGTACGACGGCGGCGACATGACCGCGCCCTTCGGCGGCTTCAAGCAGTCGGGCAACGGTCGCGACAAGTCGCTGCACGCCTTCGACAAGTACACCGAGCTCAAAGCCACCTGGATCAAGCTGTAACCGACCAGGGCCTGAGGTTTGAAGGAAGACGGCGCGCGGCCAGGTCCCGCGCCGAACAATAACAACAACGCTTTCCGTTGCACTGCCGACGCGAAAACCTCAAACAGGACAACCACGATGAATAGTCCGATCCAGCCAGGCATTGCCCTGGACCGCGACGCGGAACAGCTCCGCGCGCTGGGTTACACCTCGAATTTCGAACGCAGCATGACCCTGTGGCAGAACTTCGCCTTGGGCTTCACCTACCTCTCGCCGGTGGTCGGTGTGTACACCCTGTTCGGCCTGTGTCTGGCCGCAGGCGGTCCTCCGATGTTCTGGTCCTACCTGCTGGTGGGCATCGGCCAGATGCTGGTGTGCCTGATCTTCTGCGAAGTGGTCTCGCAGTTCCCCATCTCCGGCGGCGTCTATCCCTGGGCGCGGCGCCTGGTGGGCAAGCGCTGGGCGTGGATGGTCGGCTGGATCTACTCGATCTCCCTCTGCGTGACCATCGCGGCCGTGGCGCTGGGCGCGGGTCCCTACATCGCCACCCTGCTCGGCTTTGAATCCAGCCCGGTCACCAACACTATGGTCGCGCTGGCGCTGACCCTGATCGCCACCCTGCTCAACCTCAGCGGCACCAAACTGCTCGCCCGCGTGGCCATGTTCGGCTTCCTCTGCGAACTGATCGGCGCGCTGGTAATCGGCGGCTACCTGCTGATCTTCGAGCGCCACCAACCGCTGTCGGTACTGTTCAACACCTTCGACATCCGCATCGATGGCGACTACTGGCCGGCGTTCCTCACCGCCTCGCTGGCGGGCATGTTCCTCTACTACGGCTTCGAAGCCTGCGGTGACGTCGCCGAGGAAACCCCCAACCCCAGCCGGCGCATTCCCAAGGCCATGCGCATGACCATCTGGATCGGCGGGGGCGCCTCGATGTTCGCCGCCCTGGCGCTGATCCTCGCGGTACCGGACATGCAGGCAGTGATCTCCGGAGCCGACAAGGACCCGATGACCACCATCCTCGACAACGCCTTCGGCGTCACCGGCGCGCGTCTGGTGATGGCGGTGATCATCGTCTCCTTCGTCTCCTGCGTGCTCAGCCTGCAGGCCGCGGCCAGCCGCCTGCTTTACTCCTACGCCCGCGACGAGATGGTAATGGGCAGCGGCCTGCTCAAGCGCCTGTCGCCCAACACCCATGTGCCGACCGCCGCGCTGATCGTCTGCGGCGTGGTGCCCAGCGCCATCGTGTGCGCCGGCTTCTACCTGCAGAACGCCATCGCCATGGTGGTGAGCTTCGCCGCCATCGGCATCTACCTGTCGTTCCAGATGATCGTCGGTGGCGCCCTGTTCGCCCGCATGCGTGGCTGGAAGCCGAGCGGCGCCTTCACCCTGGGCAACTGGGGCTGGATCGTGAACATCCTGGCGCTGACCTACGGCGTGCTGGCGATCGTCAACATGTCCTGGCCGCGCACGCCGGATGCGCCCTGGTACCTGAACTACGGAATCGTCCTGGTGGGCGGCATCGTGATCGCACTGGGCCTGGCCTACATGACGCTGTTCCGCCCATACGACAAGGGCACCGCGCCCCATGGCGATGCGTGGAAGCTGCACAAGCAGTAAGCGTTTGAGCAAAACGAAAACGCCCGGCAGGATGCCGGGCGTTTTTTAACCCCTTGGAAACAAGGGCCTGTCGAGAATGAGGTGTCAGCGACCTGCCTGGAGCCGGCTTTGCCCGGTGGAGACATGCAGGGCACCCACACCCTTCATTTCAACTATCCATCGCGTAAACCGATTTAGCCTTCAACGTATAGCGGGAAGGAGTGACGGCGCACAACTCCAAGTCCGGCATTGCCTCCGCAAATGTATTCAGTACCTGCTGGACTTCCTGGCTTCGGGGATCGTCCGCACCGTAGCCATCGAACCCAGCCAGATAAACCACCGGCGCCTTGCCGCTCGCGGCGACTGCCAGGGCATAGGCAAATACCAACAGCGTCGGCAGAGTGCAGTGATGCTCACTGACTTCAAGCGTATTGCCTTTTATGCAGATACCGAAATCAAGCACCTGCTTGTCGCCCAGTGCTGCTTTTACATTTTCCGGCAACATGCTGGCCGGCGTAATGAGCGGTTGCGGCAGCATTGTATGCTGCTGGCAGTCAGCAAGGAGCCTGACCGGATGACAAGCCACGCGAGCATCGATCAGTGCCGAATCGATCGTTGATTGGGTATTGAGAGCCATGACGAAGGGATTGGCCTTGCGGATATAGGCCTCCAACGCCAACTTGTGGTCAGACACACCGGGCCCGGTACCCAATAAAAGAACCTCTCGCCCCCCCAACAGACTCTCGGGCGACCAGGCACCGCGTGGGGGGCCTTTGTAGAAGTTCCTTGCTGCGTCCAAAGTGTTCGCACTGAACCGCTTGCCACCCTCTAGCTTCAGGTGATTGATCACGGCGAACACATCTTCCACGCTGTAACGCGAATCCGCCAACATCTCCTGGATGTAGGTAGGGTGGATGCCATATTTACCCGCCAGGTAATAATAGGCATTGGTGCCCCAACCACACTCATGCTGAAGAGGCTTGAAGTAGCTATCAATAAGCGCCATCAGCGGCACCAGATTTACCTGATCGCCTCCACGGTCTCCCAACTCGAGCAGCAGAAACTCCGTCTTGGCATTTCCCGGACCACGTCCCATGCCGGTGACCGTCGCATCGAGCCATTCCACGCCAGAATTGGCTGCGCACAGAGTATTGGCCAGTGCATGCCCCATATTGTCATGGGTATGAATACCCATCGGGCCTTTCCAGTACTCCCGGAACCAGCCGATCACCTCAGCAACATCGTCAGGGCTCATGCTGCCCATGCTGTCGGCAAAATAGAGTACATCCAGCGGCCATTCGCTGGCCTGCCTGGCAAGCGCCTCGATTTCAGGCTGTTGGCGATCAGCCACCTGCATCAGGTTGAAGCCGACGGTGAACCCTCTCGCCTTGAGCCAGGCAGCCGCCGGCAGCGATCGCTCGAACTCATGGACGTGGCAGGCAATGCGTACCAGCGAAACTGGGCTGGTGTCTGCACCTTCCGGGAACAGACGAGCCAGAGTCAATTCAAGCGACGTGTCGCCGGATAGAAGCTCAACGGCGTTGATCATGACCGCCACAGTCAAGGCGTCGGGGATGTTCAAGCTGCGAAGATAGGCATCCGTAGTGAATGCGCTCGCACCTTTGAACGCCTTGTTATTGAGCGAGCGCAACCCGAGCTCGACGATTTGAACATTAGCCGCGACCATCGCGTGGAGGTAACTTTGCACAACCTCGGGGGGGAAGTTCCAGTTGTTGTAATAACCACCATCACGTAGTGTGCAATCGATAACTGTGCAAGTCTTCATACCGAAACCCCGAGTAAGATGTCGCGAACTTCCTTGTAGACTACGCGCCAGTCGAGACTGTAACTGATGAAATCCATCCGTCGCCCGGCTATATCGGGTTGATCGACGATCAGCGACTTGTCCACCAGGCGCGTACGCTTGCGAATGTGGTAATCGACATCGATCATTTGCGTGTTCAAGTGTGCAACCCCCGGACAACCCGCAAATCGGGCCACATGCAGCCCGCCGGTCCCCGAATTTCCAACGTAGACGTCAGCGCACTTGCCGAAGAAAATTTTCTGCACGCTGTCTGCGCCAACGACGCTGAACACTCTGATGCCGGGGTCGAGTTGAGCAACGATCTTCTCCACCACGCCACTGTCCTTTGCAGTCTCTTCAAGATCCCTGGCTGTGGGGTGAAGGGGAGAGGTCCAACCATCAAATACAACACCAACATTCGGGTAGGACTTCTTCAATTCCGTCAACAGGCCAACGGCCGCCTCTACCTGCTCGATCCAGGAACGTTTCTCAACTGTGATGCCGAACCAGACCAGCGGATAACACGACAGCAAGTCTATAGGTGCATTTGCCTGCTGTTGGCTAAACTGCTGTCTCGAATAAGTATTGAACTCACTATCAAACCGCGATGTACTCTTCAACCGCCCTTGGTCAAACACCATGCCCACATGAAAATAGAAACCACGCTCAATCACATTGCGCGACCACAGCTCATCAGGCGTCAATCGACACTCAACTGCATCGAGCTTATATAAATCTTTGAATGAGCAAAAATCGCCGCCCGCATAATAAACAACCTGCGCAACATTCTTTAGAACACCAGCCTGATTCAAGTCACTCATCGCCGGAGCCACATCGTAATAAAAGTGGTAAGGACGGGCGTGCGAAGCAATTACTCCGAGGAAACGTCTACTACCGAAACTGTACTCAGCAACACGACTCAAGTTCCTGATAAATCTATAAACGAAATTTTTCACCTGTGCGGAGTTGACATGATGAGCAAGCACAATAGCGCGCCGAGTCGGAAAATAGAGCGCATCGGCAGAACCAACATGCTGAAACAGGAAGAAGACTTCCCCTGTCGATGAGAGAAACTTCAGTACGTTTATCTGATCGCTAAAAAGATAGCTCTCGTCCGAGAAGGCCATACCATAGCCAAATGGATCGGGAACAATGACAGCACCTTTAGTCAATGCAGACTGCACCGCATCAATGCAAAACTCTTCTCGGGTTACGTATTGCAAAAATCCTCGGCATCGCTCCAGGCCCGCAATGTCCATGCCCCTGAGAATGTCCTTGGTCAGATACTCTCCTGTTTGTTCAAAGAGCAAAGCTTGCAACATCGTATCATCAAGACGATCTAACTGATTGACTGACACTCCAGCATCTGGTTCAAGCTGCTTGCCATGGCAATAAGCAGACCAAATTTGCGCCACGCCATTGGCATCGATACCCGTAGGTTTCAAATTGATTGTTTTCCAAAGGTACTCGATCCCATTGAGCTGAAGCGAAACGAGCGTGGGCTGATCGAACTGCATATCGACTTCAATACTAAAGCCGCACTTCAACTGTGGATGACCAACCTGCGAAGCGTCGTCAACACCTAGTACCCTTCGGATTACGTCACGCCGCTCTATGGTAAGCTCTCGAATTATCTCACTATTGCCGCTACGAATTACCATATTCGCCGGACCTGCAGCATCAGTGGTCAAAACCCAGCCGGAAATTAATAACTTTCCAGTACACAACTGCCGGTCTCGGGGAAAATCCATGCATGAGTTAGCTATTGCGCCCACCCCTTCCACGGCGACGTCATCATGCACTGAAATCTCCACCAGTTCCGATATCACAATGTTTCTCCAGCCGCAGTGAATAAATGGACCCTTAGCCCGTTTTGATCAGATCAATCCCCGCTCGAACGCAGCACGCTTCCAACCGAAAAGGGTGTTGCGCCCAAAGGGTCTGGCATACATCAGCCGGCGGAACCTGACGGCTTGCTCTTCCCCCAGATCATCGGAAATGATTTCCACGTCGCGCACCGAGAACGCGCCACGGTACAGGCCATCCAACTTGATAAACGGCAAGCCGATGCGGTGCAGGAAGATACCGTTCTGGTGAACTTGCGAACCTTTGATGAAAAAGTCGAGGAATGCATACAGCGCCTCGCTTCTCAGAGACTCGGCCAGCGCGTCGCCGACGTGTTCGCCACCAATCACGCTGGCACCGATGAATCGGCTGAAGTCATCGATGCTTTCTGCATAGTGCACAGGCAGGCTCTCGAGCTTCTCCAGTTCGCTGCCTTCGAGGTTGACACCTATCAGGCTGGCCGTGTTGTGCAGGTATTTGGCCACGATTTTCTCGGATATATGGCCGAACGAGAAACTGCGAAACTCCGGATTGACGTCCTCCCGAACCAGCGCATGGATGCCATTGAGGACCTCGGGGTTGGCCCTGAGGTACGCTGACGCCGCAGCGACATCATATTGGGCGCGGAAGTTCTCCGGCGAGCTGACGCAAGAGCGCAGCGTCTTGGACAACTCCATTTCCCCCCGTTTGATCACCAGCGGGCGAACATCGGAGCACTTGTATTTGGCCCAATACTTGCGCAATTTAGGGTGTCGCAGAACGGTACCGGCAAAGGCAATGCAGAACGACCCAAGGTGGTGCTCGATTTCGAAGTTCTCCGTGCCGCCCAGTGCCTCGACAGGCGAATCGAACATGTCCTTGAGGAATGCACAGTTCTTCAGTTCGCTGTAGAAGACGCTGTCATTGAGCATCAATAACCGCGGGCACTGCTCGGCAAGCCCCTGCTTGTACAGGTAATTGAAACCCGTCTGGTAGCTCCCGAAATCACGCCCGAAGTTATGCTTCTCGATGTAGCAATCGATGACATCGCCGTACTGTGCAGGACTTCCAATCTTCAGCGTGTTAACACACAGAACGTAAATTCCCTGACGCTTGGCGCTGGCCAGCAGGCTCAGGATGTCCTGGCGGATCTCGCCCTTTTCGAACAGCGCAATCAAGAGAATCTTTTCGCCCTGATAAGGATTAGCAAAAACCACCTTATCTTTCTTGCCGATGCTCTTCAGCCTGTTCAGCTCCGATTGCAACGATACATAGGCATAGGCCGCCGGATAGAGCAGGCGGTTTTTGACATTCTGCAGGATACCCATCCTAAATTTCCTTCAGCCAAACTTCCGGGCCGTTATCAGATGAAAATCAAGTTCTTCTTGATATCGCACTGTACGGTGCGCTTGCCTTCGGACATCTTCACCATGATGCTATAGATGCCGTGCGGCAACGCCGAGGCGTCGGCAACGAGCTGAAAACCAGCGTTCCTGATATCTTCCTTCTTGTAGGCCTTGGCCACATCAGGGCGTTCATCACGCTTGCTTCCCGGGAAGTTATAGGCATTACCCTGACTATCCTTGAGCACAACCTCTACATTCGAAGGCGCGGTCATAGTGCCCCTGTCGAACGCCCAACCGCGCATACTTAACTGTCCTGGCGTCAATCGCACCAAAGTTTCCTGATTGCCGTTGATTAGATCCAAGTGACAGGTATGAGTTGACGTTATCACTGCGACGGCCTCAGCCTCGTCGGAACCGCAACCCGTCATGGCCAACGCGAGCGAAAACGGAATCAAATAAACGAACGACTTCATACACTCCCTCAAAAAACAATTATTTCGCACGAACTATTTCGTCATAAATCGATAGTACTTCATTTACCGATCCGCCGGTAATGACATGCCCATCCTGCAAGATCACGCAACGATCACATAGGTTTTCTATTTGACTTCTTGAGTGCGAGACCAGTACGACCGTCTGCCCCGAGGCAATCTTCTGCATCATGGTACGCTCGGCTTTCTTCCTGAAACCGGCGTCCCCGACACTCAACACTTCATCGACTAGCAGAACATCGGGACTTATGGTCGTACTAATGGCAAAACCGAGGCGTGAGGCCATGCCTGTGGAGTAATTACGGACCGGCTCGTTGAAATAATCACCGAGCTCGGAATACTCCTTTATTTCATCAAGCCGTTGCAGAATTTGCTTTTTGGTATATCCCAGCAGCATGCCGCCAAAGATGGCGTTGTCCCGCCCACTGAGATTGCTGTCGAAGCCGGCCTGCAGAGCCAGCAGGGAGACCGAGGCACCATGGTTCGTCAGACTGCCGCTGTCCGGCTTCAGCGCGCCGGACATGATTTTCAGCAGCGTGGATTTTCCCGCGCCATTCATACCAAGCACGCCAAGTGTTTCGCCGGCATAGACATCGAGGTTGATGCCGCGCAACGGCTCGAAGTAGCTCGCTCGCCCACCTTGCCCAACCAGCTTGAAACGGACACCGACATCCTGTAGTGAGAGGAATGTCTTGCTCATGACATCCCTCTGCGCACGAAATTGCGCCGCTGATGCTTGTAGACCGCTGCCACCACCAGGCCCACAGAGAGTGCCACGGCCAGCACGTATGCCAAGTTAGCGCCAGCGGGCGCCTGGCCCTGAAGTATCACTTCGCGATAAGCCGCAATGACCAGGGTCATGGGGTTAAATTCGACCCAATGACCGATGGTGCCGGAGAGGGTCTGGTACTGGTAGATGACGCCGGACAGGAACATCAACAGCATCAAGCCGGTGCCGACCAGGTTGGCCAGATCACGCACTATGCTCACTACTGCGGCGATCAGCATGCCCAGAACAATAGTGAGTGCGAACTGCACCAGGATTATCACGGGCAAGTACAACAAGGCCCAACTGAGCGTCTTCGGATCGGTCGCCATCCCCAGCAATAGCAACAGCAACAACGCCGGCAGTTGTTTGAGAGTTGACTGCACGACACTGACCAACGGAAAAAAGGCTGGAGGCACATTGCTGTTCAGCATCAGCGACTGCCCGCCCAGGATGCTCGTTGCACACGTCGAGATTGCCTTGCTGAACCACATCCACGGCACCAGGCCGCAGAGCAGGAACAACCCATAGTTTTCGACGCCGGCGTTGAGCAGCTTGCCGAACAGGAAATAGTAGATCACCAGGTGCAGCAGTGGCTCGATGACCACCCAGGCATGGTTCAGGTGTGTCCTTGCGGCCTCGGACTTGAGGTTCAATATTGCCTTGGTGAACACCAGCCCCATGAGGTTGAGCCCATGCCCACGCTGGACGCCGCCGCGACGCGCAGGCTCTGCCTGCACCGAGGGCGCCACTGCGTTCAAGATCTCGGGACCGTATTGCGAAGCCAGGCGATAACGGCGGGCAGTCACCAGATCACCCTGCATTTTGCAGGCGTTGGCAATCTGCAAATAACCACGGGCGTAATCCGGCTTCAGCTCGATCACACGCCGCCAACGTTGTTTTGCCTGTTCCCAATCACCGAGCTTTTCGGCAAATTCAGCCGTCTGGATTGCCGGTTCGGAGCGCTCGGGAGCATTCTCCTGGGCCAACTGATTGAGGGTCTGGGCTTGCGCATGGTCGCCGCGGCGCATTTCAAGGTCGGCCGTCTGGCACAACAGCTGCCACTGGTCCCCCAGTAGCTGACGTCCCTGCATCAGGAACTCAGCCTCTTGCCGCAGATCGCCCTGCAGGCGCGCCCACTCGGCACAGATCAACCAGGTGGCCGCATGCTGGGCAAAGCACATCCGCGCGTGCCCCAGTAGCTCATCGGCAGCCGCGTATTGCCCTTGGCGCATCAGACTGACAGCCCCTTGCAACCAAGGTGCGGGATGGCCGCTGTACTGCTGACGAAAAGCCTGCCAAAGCGTTGCGGCCTCGACCCAGCGTTTCTGACGCATTGACTCCATTGCCAGCTCGAACGCCTGCGCAGGAGAGAGATTTTCGATCTGAGTCATATAGTGAAGTACGCAAAACGCAGGGCGAGCGCCCTGCGTCTGATCGACCGATACCTTCGTTTCAGCTTTCCAAAGACTCGAACACGTCCGCCTCAGCCAACTGCTTGCCCAACTGATCCTTCGCCGACAGCTGCGGCTCGCCTTCGAACGGCCATTGGATACCAATCCGCGGATCGTTCCAGGCAATGCAACGCTCATGCGCCGGGGCGTAGTAGTCGGTGGTCTTGTAGAGGAACTCGGCGGTTTCGGAGAGCACCACGAAGCCATGGGCAAAGCCTTCAGGCACCCACAGCTGATGCTTGTTCTCGGCAGACAGGTGGGCACCGACCCATTGACCGAAGGTCGGCGAGCCGCGACGGATATCCACGGCCACATCGAACACTTCGCCCTGCACCACGCGCACCAGCTTGCCCTGGGGCTGCTGCATCTGATAATGCAGGCCGCGCAGCACGCCCTTGACCGAACGCGAGTGATTGTCCTGGACGAACGTCACAGGGCGTCCGACCACTTCGTCGAAAACCTTCTGGTTGAAGCTCTCGAAGAAGAAGCCGCGCTCGTCGCCAAATACCCGGGGTTCGAACAGCACCACGTCCGGGATGGCCATCTGGATCGCTTTCATCCGTAGATCGTCTCCTGAAGCAGGCGCTTGAGATACTGGCCATAACCGTTCTTCAGCATTGGTGCCGCGAGGTCTTCCAGTTGCTGCGAGGTAATCCACTGCTGACGGAAGGCCACCTCTTCGGGACAGGCGACCTTCAGGCCCTGGCGATGCTCGATGGTTGCGATGTAATGGCTCGCTTCCAGCAGCGAGTCGTGGGTCCCGGTGTCCAGCCAGGCGTAGCCACGGCCCATGATCTCCACCGACAGGTTTGCCTGCTCCAGATAGATCCGGTTGACATCCGTGATCTCCAGTTCGCCACGTGCGGAGGGCTTGATGCTCTTGGCGATTTCCACAACCTGCTGGTCGTAGAAATACAAGCCGGTAACGGCATAGTTGGACTTGGGTTGTAGCGGCTTTTCTTCCAGGCTGATGGCCTTGCCCTGGTCATCGAACTCGACCACACCGTAGCGCTCGGGGTCGGTCACGTGGTAGGCGAATACGGTAGCGCCCTGCTCACGCGCGGAGGCGCTTTCGAGCAATTCACTGAAATGGTGGCCATAGAAAATGTTGTCGCCCAGCACCAGTGCCGACGGGTCGTTGCCGATGAATTGCTCGCCAATCAGGAATGCCTGGGCCAGGCCGTCCGGCGACGCCTGCACCGCGTAGGAGATATTCACACCCCAGCGATGGCCGTCACCCAGCAGTTGCTCGAAGCGCGGCGTGTCCTGCGGCGTGGAGATGATCAGGATGTCGCGGATTCCGGCCAGCATGAGTGTGGTCAGCGGATAGTAGATCATCGGTTTGTCGTACACCGGCAGCAATTGCTTGGAGATCGACAGGGTTGCCGGGTGCAGCCGGGTGCCCGACCCGCCGGCCAGGATGATTCCTTTACGTTTGCTCATCATTGCTTCTCGATAATTTCCTTCAGCATCCGTGCTACCCCGAGTTGCCAATCGGGGAGATTCAGCGAAAAGGCCTTTTGCAGTTTTTCGGTATTCAGGCGGGAATTCGCCGGGCGCTTGGCGGGTAGTGGGTAGGCATCTGTGTCTAGCGCGTTGACGGCCTCGGCCGTCACTTTCAACTCGACGCCCGCCGCAGCGGCCTGCTCGAGGACGAAACGGGCATAGCCACACCAGCTGGTCTCGCCGCCCGCGGCCAGGTGGTACAACCCGACCAGCGCGGGGTCACGCCGGGTCGCAAGGATGGCGTGTGCGGTGACATCGGCGATCAGCTCGGCGCCGGTGGGTGCACCGAACTGATCGTCGATCACACCCAAGGCGTCGCGCTCTTTCGCCAAGCGCAGCATGGTCCTGGCGAAATTGCTGCCGCGGGCGGCGTAGACCCAACTGGTGCGGAAGATCAAGTGCTGACAGCCAGTCGCCTGGATTGCCTGCTCGCCAGCCAGCTTGCTCTGGCCGTAGACATTCAGTGGTGCGACATCGTCGACTTCACGCCAGGGCGTCTGGCCATGACCGGGGAACACATAGTCAGTCGAGTAATGCACCAACAACGCATCGCTGCGAACGGCGAACTCGGCCATCACGCGCAGCGCCTCGGCATTCACCCGCTGGGCCAGCAGCGGCTCGGATTCAGCCTTGTCCACAGCGGTATAGGCCGCCGCATTGACGACAACGTCCGGCGCATAGCGCGCCAGCGTCCCGGCCAGTCCCTCAAGGTCGGCCAGGTCGCCGCAATAGTCGGCGCTGCGCGAGTCCAGCGCGAGCAGCTCTCCCAACGGCGCCAGGCTGCGCTGAAGCTCCCAGCCCACCTGGCCATTCTTGCCCAGCAGGAGGATTTTCATGCGCTGCGCTCGGAGTAGTTCTTCTCTACCCATTCGCGATACTGGCCGGACTGCACGTTCTCGACCCAGGCCTGGTTGGCTAGGTACCACTCGACCGTCTTGCGGATGCCGGTCTCGAAGGTTTCGGCCGGTTTCCAGCCTAGCTCGCGTTCGAGTTTGCGAGCGTCGATTGCGTAACGGCGGTCATGGCCAGGGCGATCGGTAACATAGGTGATCTGCTCGCTATAGCCCTTGCCGTCAGCACGCGGGCGCAGCTCATCCAGCAGCGCGCAAACACGATTGACGATTTCCAGGTTGGGCTTTTCATTCCAGCCACCGACGTTGTAGACCTCACCGACCACGCCAGCCTCGAGCACTCGGCGAATGGCGCTGCAATGATCCTTCACATACAGCCAGTCGCGAATCTGCTGGCCATCGCCGTATACCGGCAGCGCCTTGCCCGCCAGGGCATTGACGATCATCAGCGGAATGAGCTTTTCCGGGAAGTGATAAGGACCGTAGTTGTTCGAGCAGTTGGTGGTGAGCACCGGCAGGCCGTAGGTGTGGTGATAGGCCCGGACCAGATGGTCGCTCGCGGCCTTGCTCGCCGAATATGGGCTGTTCGGTTCGTATTGGTGCTGCTCGGTGAATGCCGGAGCGTCGATGGCCAGCGAACCATATACTTCGTCAGTCGAGACATGCAGGAAGCGGAACTTTTCCTTTTCATCGTCCTCCAACCCATTCCAGTAGGCACGTACCGCCTCGAGCAGGCGGAATGTCCCGACAATGTTGGTCTGGATGAAATCTTCCGGGCCGTGGATGGAGCGATCGACGTGGGATTCAGCCGCAAAATTGACGATAGCCCGCGGGCGGTGCTTGCTCAGCAACGTCTGCAGCAGCGAACTGTCGGCAATGTCGCCATGCACGAAGACGTGCCGCTCATCGCCCTCCAGGCTGGCGAGGTTTGCCAGGTTGCCCGCGTAGGTCAGCTTGTCCAGGTTGATGACGGTCTCATCCGACTGGGCGATCCAGTCGAGCACGAAGTTGGCGCCGATGAAACCGGCACCACCAGTTACCAGAATTGTCATGTGATCAGATCTTTTTCAGTAGTATCGCGAGAAGCAATCCAAGGTTGCCCAGAAGCGTTTGCCGGTGCAGTCCGGCCTTCAGGATGCAGGCGATCCGGCCAGGCAGGCGTCGTTTGCGTGCAACCTTGAACAGCTTGAGAGTCTTGCGGTGGTCCTTGTTCAGCCGATGGCTCATCGACTCAAGAGCCCGAATGTTCTGAGCGCTCCACTCGTAGAAGCGCCCTTGGAGGACCATGGCCAGGCGCCGGAGGCGAGCGCACCAATCCGAGTTGCTGCCGATCACGTTCTTGCCATGCTGCCGGTAGAACACCCGAGGCTGCGGATCGTAATGAACGACGCCTCCCGCCCCGCTGATCAGCTGGTAGCACCACCAGTCGTGGGAAGGCACGCTCAAGTCGGCACCGGCCTCCATGATCAGCGCCCGTGCAGCCTGATTAAACACCATGGTGTTGCCGCCCCCAATGCTCTGCACCAGGGCGTTCTTGAAATGCGGCGGAAGCGAAAAGTTCGGTGACAACCCGAGAGGGATCCCCTCTTCGCAGATGATCTGAGTACGCCCGCAGTAAAGCGCAGGCACCTCCGATGGAATGTTGCGCAGCCAGTCGACCGCGACCTGCAGCTTTTCGGCGCTCCAGATATCGTCCTGATCGGACCAGGCAAAATAGTCCGCCACGATATCGGCCCGACACGTCAGGGAAAGGAAGTTACGGGCAAAGCCTGCCTGCGGCCCACCGACGACCCTGAGTCTGTGATCGCCCCACACCTCGGCATAAGTCCGCAGTACCGCGTGCGTGCCATCCACCGAACCGTCGTCGGAAACGTGCAGCGACCAGTTGCGATACGCCTGCTGCTCGAATGAATTGAGCTGCTGGGCGAGGAACTGGGCACCGTTGTAAGTGCACATGAGAATAGCGACAAGGGGAGTTTCCGGGAGACTGAGCTCTCGGGAAAACGCCTGGCTGCTCGGCATGTCGACGCCAGGAGGCTGGAATAGCACCGCCACTGATCTTCGTCCCTGAATAACACTCGCCGAAGCGAGCTGTCCTCTAAATAAGCACCATCAAAAAGCCACTACACAAAACGCGGGCAAGGTTAGCACGGCCTCAGAAAATTCTTAAGAACTCGTTAAGAAACCGTGAAAGCCTCAGATATTTTTACCCCCACTACCAGGCCCGAGCCTTCTTCTGAAAAATACGGAAAAATCTCGAAAATACCGATAAATATCGTTAAAAATTAATAAAATAACGACTATTCCAAGGGTAGATTTTCTGATAACCGCTCGTCTGATTCCTCCTGAGCGACACGAGACGTGTCATATCTTGTGACAACGCCAGCGATAAGCAAGCCGCCCTCGGACGCGCTAACATGGCCAAGTAGACAACCTCTGCGAGCGGGCGCCGCGTGCAGTCGCGGACATGGCCCACGCCTGCAAGATCAGGCCAGTTCTCCGGACTGAACCCAGAGACGCTCTCCCGTGCCAGGAGCCTCCACCCACTGCTTCAACGAACGCGTCGGCAGATCGAAATACTCCCGTGTGCGCGCATAACCATGCCCACCCATACGCCCGATGGCATCGAGGCCTAGCTGGTCGATGTAGAGCGTCGCCGGGTCGATCAAGTCGTCGCGCACATGGGCCATCAGCACTTCACCGAGGATGATCTCCCGCGACTGGCCGATGGACAGTGCCATCATCCGCCGGCACTCCAGCGCTACCGGCGCCTCGCCGATCCGCGGGCAACCGACTCGGGTGCCAGGGATGGCGGTGAGGCCGGCCGCGACCAGTTCGTCGAAACCCGGCTCGAAAGGCACTGCGCAGACGTTCATGGCTTCCACCAGTGCATCGGAGACGATGTTCACGGTGAACTCCTGGTTGTGACGGATGTTCAGCGTGGTGTCCTTGGGGCTGAGGTCGCTGTAGTTTTCCACGCCCAGGGCAAGGATCGGCGGGTCGGCCGAAAGTGCGTTGAAGAAGCTGAAGGGCGGGGCATTGGCACGGCCCTGCGGGTCGATCGTAGTGACCAGGGCGATGGGCCGGGGCACCACGCTGCCGATGAGGATCTTGTATTTCTCGCGGGCGGACAGCTGCTGGAAGTCGAAGCTGAGCATGGGGTGATCCTTCAGGCTTAGGTTTCCAAAAGACGGTTCGGTGCGTGGGCGTCGAGCAGGGGTGCGTCGGCGCTGTAGGCGTCGGCAAAGGGAATCGCGGAATGGAACAGCGTGCGCCACGGCGGGTTGCCGAAGGCGCGCTCGGCGTGGTGTTGCATCTGCTTCTGGAACAGGGTGTCGGCGCGGTGCTGCAGGTCGGCGTAATCGCTACCGATCACCTGGCCGTCCTGCATCACGCTGCGACCGTCGATGAAGCTGGCAATGCAGTCGTCGCCACAACCGGCGGTGAACAGGTTCTTCAGCGGGTCGAAGAACGGCCCCTGGTGGAAGGCTCCGAGGCGGAACACGGTGATGTCCGCGCGAGCGCCGGGGGCGAGGCGGCCGAGATCGTCGCGACCCAGCGCCCGGGCGCCGCCCAGGGTCGCCGCGTTGTAGAGGTCGAGCATGCGCGTGTGTTCTGCATCGCCCTCCTTCACCCGCGCGATGTTCAGGCCCTGGCGCAGGTTGTCGAGCATGTCCGCCGGGAAGGTGTCGGTGCCCATGGCAAGGTTGATGCCGCGTGCGCGGTAACTGCCGAAGGAGTCCAGCGCGTCGCCTTCGCGGGCGAACACCACAGGGCAGTGCACCAGGCTTGCACCCGTGTCCGCGAGACGCTGCAACTCGTGCTCACCGCTGTGCAGGATGCCGTGGGGCAGCACGCTGCGCGGATTGAGCAGGCCGTAGCTGTCCAGCCATTGCAGCGACGAGGTATCGCGCAGTCGGCGCACCAGCTCCACTTCGTAGCGCGACTGGCAGCAGTGCAGGCGCAGCGGTGCACTCAGTTCGCGCTGGACGGCGGCGGTGCGCTCCAGCAAGGCGGGCGTGCAGGTTTCGATGCGGTCGGGCAGCAGCGCGCCGCGCACCAGTCCGTTGTGGGCACCGTCGAAATCACGGAAGAAGCGCTCGGCTTCGCGCAGCCCCGCAAGGCCGGCGGCTTCGTCCCAATGCTGCGCCGGGCTGCCGTCGGCGCAGGCGTAGGTCATGCCGCTCATGTAGCAGGGGCCGAGGTAGGTGCGCAGGCCGAGTTCGCCGGAGAGCGCGGCGACCCCGGCAAATTCGTCGTAGTGCTCGGCCCAGCGCCGGTAGTACATCGAGGTGATCGGCATTGCCGTGGTGATGCCATTGCGGATCAGCTGGGTGAAGGCGTAGCGGTACTTGAACAGTTCCTCGTCCGGGCTGTAGCAGTCGGTCGGCCCGGCGCGCAGGTAATCCTCGGACCAGACACGGCCCATGTTCCACTCGGCGCCGTTGTCCAGGGTGAGCACCGTGGAGTCGAGATCGCCGAGGGCGTCGAGGTCGATGAAGCCGGGGCCGATCAGCGCGTGGCCGTAGTCGATCCACTGGCTGACTTCGCCGGGAAAGCCGCGCCCAACGAAAACGATTTTCCCTCCCTCGAACACCACTTCGCCATGGCGCCACAGCACGTGCTGCCTGCCGTCGAAGCCGACGACGAAGCTGGCTTTCAGGCCGATGCGTGGAGCACTCACAGACGCGACTCCAGCAGGCGACCATTCTCGGCAATCAGCTTGCCGGCCTTGAATACCTGGCGCTGCGCCGGGCGCGCGACCACGGCTTCGCCGAGGGTCTGCACCGGCAGCAGGAGGAAGTCCGCCGCTGCGCTGACATCGATACGCGCCGGCTCGCGGCCCAGCGCGCGGGCGCCGTTGGCGGTCGCGGCGCCGAAGGCGGCGGCGAGGTCGTCGTCCTTGCACAGGTCGAAGCGGAAGGCGAGGAGCATGGCGCGTTCGAGCATGTCGCCGTTGCCCATGGGAGACCAGGCATCGCGGATGCCGTCGCTGCCCAGGCACAGGTTCACGCCGGCTTCGCGCAGGGCGAGGAACGGCGGCACCGGGGTATCGGCTGGCGCGGAGCTCATCAGGGAAATCTTCAGTTTGGCGAGACGATCTGCCAGCGGCTTCACCTGCTCCCAGGGCGCCATGCCCAGGCAGTAGGCGTGGCTGATCATGACCTTGCCCTGCAGGCCGTGGCGTTCGGTGTAGTCGGCGATGCGGGCGATCTGCCAGAGGCCCAGCTCGCCCTTGTCGTGCAGGTGGATGTCCACGCCACGACCGAACTCAACCGCCAGGCCGAAGACGATATCGAGCTGGGCGATGGGGTCGTCGTCGATGCCGCAGGGGTCGAGACCGCCGACGTTTTCCACCCCCATCTGCAGGGCTTCGCGCATCAGTTCTGCGGTGCCCGGGCGGCTCACCAGGCCGGTCTGCGGGAAGACCACGAACTCCATGTCGATCAGGTCGGCATAGCGCTCGCGCAGCACCATCATGGCCTCGACGTGACGCAGGCCCAGTTCGGGGTCGATGTCGACGTGGCAGCGGAAGGTCAGCGAGCCGCGGGCGATGCACTGCTCCAGCAGCGCGCCGGCACGGGCGGCGATGGGCGCCTCGATCTCACGCAGCACGCGGCGCTCGTTGGCGATGTAGTCCTTGAGCGTGGGGCCGGCGCTGTTGGGGCGCCAGGGTTGGCCCCAGAGGGTCTTGTCCAGGTGGCAGTGGCTTTCCACCAGCGGCGGCAGCAGGAGCTGGCCGGCGCCGTCGATGTCGCCGGATTGCGGCGCAGTGTTGCTCGCGGGGCGGCGCTCGGCGATGCGGCCGTCACGGATGAGGAAGTCTGCCGCTGCGTTGCCCAGCGGACGGATGTTGCGCAGCCAGTAGCTGTCGGTCATGGGGACCTCGAAATCGATTGGAAACTCCAAGAGCGGCGGCTTCCGTCGGGAAACTCAGTGCCGATGCATTCCCCCTCACCCCAGCCCTCTCCTTCAGGGAGAGGGAGCAGTACGTGCCGGCTGACGCCTGGGTTTCATCCTGCACCGACCGGTTCCCTCTCCCGCTTGCGGGAGAGGGTTAGGGTGAGGGCGCTCTTGCGAAGATCAGTTGTGTCAGCCCTTGAGCTTGGACCAGATGCGGTCCTGCAACTCGCGGGACTTGTTGCTGCATTCCTTTTCCAGGCGCAGGCGCTCGGCGAACTCAGGCGGCATGTTGATGGCGTCCATCACCTTCCACTTGGCGTCGAGCAGCTTGTCGGTCTCGATGCCGTTGGAATAGGCGATGGCGTTGGTCACCGCGGCGGCGTTCTCCGGCTTCATCATCCAGTTGATGAAGACCTTGGCGTTTTCCGGGTGCGGCGCGCTTTTCGGCACCGCGAAGTTGTCCTGGAAGGACGCCACGCCCTCACGCGGGTAGACGTACTTGATGGTGTTCTTCTGCAAGGTGGCGCGAGCGGTGGAGCCGTTCCAGTTCTGCATCAGCACCACCTCACCGGAGGCCATGCGGTCCACGGTGTTGTCCGAGCTGTACATCTTCAGGAAGGGCTTCTGCTTCTGCAGCAGTTCGAGAATCTTCTTGGCGTCCTGCGGGCTCTCGGTGCACTCGTCGACGTTCAGGTAGTGCGCGGCGGCGTTGATCAGGCTGCTCGGGGTATCCAGCGCCGCGACCTGGCCTTGCAGTTCCGGACGCGGTTCGAAGAACTCCTTCCACGAATCATCCAGCTTGCCGCCCGGCACCCGCGCGCTGTCGTAGGAGAAGCCGGTGGAGCCCCACAGATAGGGCGCCGAGTACTTGCGGCCCGGGTCGAAGGCAGGATCACGGAAGGCCGGCTTCACGTACTGGAAGTTGGCGAGCTTGGGCGTGTCGATCTCCAGCAGCAGGTTCTGGTTGATCAGCGTCTGCATGATCGAGTGCGACGGCACGATCACGTCGTACGCGGCGCCGCCGGCCTGCAACTTGGCCAGCAGCGTCTCGTTGCTGTCATAGCCATCCATGGTGACCTTGATGCCGGTCTCCTTCTCGAACTTGGCCAACAGTTCCACCGGGTAGTAGTCGGTCCAGTTGTAGAAGAACAGCTGTTTGGGCTCCTCGGCCTGGGCGATGCCGGCGGCCAACAGAGTGAGGGACAAACCGGCAAGGCCGTGACGCAGGGCGTTCAACTTCATGGCGTTCTCCGAAAGAAAAGTCCAAAAGCAAAAGGTCAGGGTCGACAGTCGTTATCAGGCATCGGGTTTACCGCGCTGGCCGAGCCAGTACGACAGCACCACGAGGACGATGGAAATCACCAGCATGAGGGTCGAGATCGCATTGATCTCGGGCGTTACCCCGGCCTTGATGGCCGAGAAGATGTAGACCGGCAGCGTTGTCGAACCGGGACCGGCGACGAAGAAGGTCATGATGAAATCGTCGAGGCTGACCACGAACGCCAGCACTCCGCCGGACAGCACCGCCGGCCACAGCAGCGGCAGGGTCACCCGGCGGAACACCTGGTAGGGGCTGGCGTAGAGGTCGCCGGCGGCTTCCAGCAGGCTCTTGTCCAGGTCGTTCAGGCGCGCGCGGATCGGCAGGTAGGCGAAGGGTATGCAGAAGCCGACGTGGGCGACGATCACCGTCATCAGGCCCAGCTTGATGCCCAGCGACATGAACAGCAGCAGCGTGGCCACCGCGATGACGATCTCCGGCAGGATCAGCGGCAGGTTGATCCCGCCCTCCACCAGGCGCCGCCCGTAGAACGGCCGCGAGGTCGCCAGCGCCGCCGCCAGGGCGATCGCGGTGGACAGCACGGTAGCGAAGCCCGCCACCACCAGCGAGTTGAACGCAGCCGCCTGGATCGATGGGTTGGCGACGATTTTGCCGTACCAGGCGAAGGAGAATTCGGTCCACACCGTGGCCGAGCGGTTGGCGTTGAAGCTGTAGGCGATCAACACAAAGATCGGCAGGTACAGGTAGGCCAGCACCAGCAGACTGGTCTCGCGGGTGCCGGGGAGTTTCTTCAGGTGCTGGGCGATCATGCGTTGGCTCCTCCCAGATGGACGGCCTTGGCGGCGCGGCGGCTATACAGGGCGAACGCGATCAGTGCGAGGAGCATGATCGCCAGCAGCAGGAACGACAGCGAGCCGCCCAGGGGCCAGTTGCGCGCGGTGCCGAACTGCTGCTGGATCAGGTTGCCGATCATCAGCGTCTTGCCGCCGCCGAGGATCGCCGGGGTGATGAAAGCGCCCAGGCTCGGTACGAACACCAGCAGGGCGCCGGCGACCACGCCGGGCATGGACAGCGGCAGGATCACCCGCTGCAACGCCTTCCAGCGGTTCGCACCGAGGTCATAGGCGGCCTCCACCAGACGCCAGTCGAGCTTCTCCAGGGTCGAGTAGATCGGCAGGATCATGAACGGCAGGAAGCTGTACACCAGGCCCACGCAGACGGCGAAGTCGTTGTACAGCAGCGTGATGCCACCCGCCTGGGGGAACAGCGCGTTGACCGACTGGGCGATCCAGCCGTGCTCGCGGAGGATGATCAGCCAGGCGTAGTTGCGGATCAGCAGGTTGGTCCAGAACGGAATGGTGATCAGCAGCACCATCAGGTTGCGCGAGCGCTCGCTGAGGCTGGTCATCCACAGTGCCACCGGGAAACCGACGAGGAAGCACAGCACCGTGGTGCCGCCAGCCTGGAACAACGAGCGCAGCAGCGCCTGGGCGTAGACCCAGTTGAGCTCCAGGTTGCCGTCGAAGTCTTCCTGGAAGAACAGCTGCACGTAGCTCTGCAGCTGCCAGCTGGCGTGCCAGTCGACGCCGCCATAGACGTTGCGCGGTAGCAGGCTGATGTAACCCATGATCGACAGCGGGATGGCGATCAGCCCAAGCAGCGTCAGCGCCACCGGACTGAGCAGCAACAGGCGGCGGGTGGTGGGCGACTCGGTCATGGTCACGCCTCCATCAGCAGGCAGGCCTGGGGCGGCAGGTGGACTGCCACGGCCTCGCCGACGTCACGGGCACGCCCGCCTTCGTTACTCTCGCGCAGGGTGATCTGCGAGGCATCGGGCAGGCGGCAGCGGTACAGCGTGGCGGTGCCGACGTACATCACCGTCTCGATCACCGCACGCAGGTGGTGCGGCTGGGACGGGTCGACCAGCTTCGAGCGCTCCGGGCGGAAGGCCAGTTGCACGCTGTTCTGGTCCAGCCCCTCGGGCACCTGGCAGTGGATTTCCGCCGGCATCGCGTTGGGGTGGAAGGCGCCCTGGCGCATCTGGCCGGGGAGGAAGTTGATATCGCCGATGAACTGCGCGACGAAGCGATGGGTCGGGCGTTCGTAGATCTCGTTGGGCGTGCCGATCTGCATGATGTTGCCGTGGGACATCACGGCGATGCGGTCGGACAGGGTCAGCGCTTCTTCCTGGTCGTGGGTGACGAAGATGAAGGTGATGCCCGCCTCTTCCTGCACGCGCTTGAGCTCGACCTGCATCTCCTTGCGCAGCTTCAGGTCCAGCGCGGAGAGCGGTTCGTCCAGCAGCAGAACAGAGGGCTTGGGCGCCAGCGCACGGGCCAGGGCCACGCGCTGTTGCTGGCCGCCGGAGAGCTCGGCCGGCTTGCGCCGCGCCAGGTGCTCCATCTGCACCAGCGCCAGCATCTCCTTCACGCGATTGGGGATTTCACCGCGGGACAGCCCCTGCATTTCCAGGCCGAAGGCGATGTTCTCCGACACAGTCATGTGCGGGAACAGTGCGTAGCTCTGGAACACGGTGTTGATGCGACGGCGGTACGGCGGCAGGTCGTTGACCCGCTCGCCACCGACGAGGATATCGCCGGAAGTGACGTTCTCGAAGCCGGCGATGCTGCGTAGCAGTGTGGTCTTGCCGCAGCCGGACGGCCCCAGCAGGGTGAAGAACTCGTTATGGGCAATGTCGACCGATACCTCGTTGAGGGCGGGGGCGACGTTCGGATCGTCGGTGTAGCGTTTGCTGACCCGACGCACCTCAACTGACGACGAGTGATTCATTTTGGTGCATTCCTCTTATTTTTGTATGCAATATTTGAATGCAACCTAGAGATAACTGGTTTATTTTTCTTCTGCAACTGGTTTTGCACGGACGGTTTTGCGGCATCCTTTCCAGGGTCAAGCAAGAGGCGGAGTCGCTCATGACGGAGAAACACCCCGAGTCCACGGTGGAACGCGTCTACCAAGGGGTTTACGAGGCAATCAGCAAGCGCAGCCTGCGCCCGGGCATGAAGCTGGGCGAAGCTGCGCTGGCGGAATTGTTCAAGGTCAGCCGCACTTCGGTGCGCGCGGCGCTCAAGCAACTGGAGGCCGACGGACTGGTATCCACCGCGCTCAACAAGGGCGCATGGGTGTCGCTGCCCAGCGACGAGGAGATCCGTTCGCTGTTCGAAACCCGGCGGCTGATCGAGATCGGCATCGTCAGCGAACTCTGCCGGCGCGCCGACAGCGCGATCTTCCAGGACCTGCGCGACCACGTGGCGCTCGAAGACGCGGCCCACGACCATGACCATGCACAGTTCGTCCACCTGCTCGGCGAGTTCCACCTGAAGCTCGCGGCGGCGCTGAACAACCCGGTGCTGCTGGACTTCTTCCGCAAGCTGATCGAGCGCGCCTCGCTCTACGCCACCACCCTGGACGACGAGCACCACGAAACCTGCCGGGGCAACGAGCACCTGCGGCTGATCGAGTTCATCGAGGCGGGCAACCAGGCGGCGGCCATCGAACTGACCTGCATGCACCTGAACGCCATCGAGCAGGCCATCCTCAAGGCGGCGGGGAACCTGAAGGCGGATTACCACCCGCTCAAGCATCTGATCGGCGGCTGAACCGCGTCGCCGCTTTTTTGTAGGAGCGAGCTTGCTCGCGAACATCTCCGCTGCGGGGCTTGGTTCGCGAGCAAGCTCGCTCCTACAGAAGAACCAAATGAAGACGCCCGGCACTGGCCGGGCGTTTTCATTCAGGCGGCAGATCCGCCCGTGATCGCTTCGAACCCCTGCCGAATCTGCTCTTCCGGCAGGTTGTCACCGATGAAGACAATCACGCTCTCACGCGTCTCGTCGCTCTTCCACTCGGTGTCCCAATCGAAGCCATAGAGCCGCAGCACCCCCTGGAACACCAGGCGGCGCGCCTCATCGGCGATGTTCAGCACGCCCTTGTAGCGCAGCAGCGAATTGCCGTGCCATTGCAGCAGGTCGTCCATGAAGGCGCTCAGGCGCTCGATGTCCAGCGCACGCTCGCTACGCAGCACCAGGGTGGTGATGCGGTCGGTGGTGTCCGCCGCCGGGCGCACGGGACGCAGCAGCGGCCGCAGGCCGACATCGGCGTTGAGGTTGAAACCGCGCACGTCGAGCAGGCGCTCCAGCTCGATGGCGCCATGCTTCACGGCGTGTATCTCGGCGCGGCGGTTGATGCGCTGCAGGCGCTCCAGCAGCGCCTCGAACTGCTCCGGCGACACCAGGTCGCCCTTGCTCACCAGGATGCGGTCGCCGAAACCGACCTGGGCCTGGGCGATGGCTTCCTGCAGGTGGCGATCGGCGTTGGCGGCATCCACCAGGGTGATGATGCCGTCGAGCAGGTAGCGCTCACGCAGGGTCTCGTCGACGAAGAAGGTCTGCGCCACCGGAGCCGGGTCGGCGAGGCCCGTGCACTCGATCACCACGCGGTCGAAATCCAGCTCGCCGTTGTCGCGCCGCTCCAGCAGCACGTACAGCGCACGCTCAAGGTCGGTGTTGATGGTGCAGCAGACGCAGCCGTTGGACAGCGTCATCACCTGCACCGCATCGTCGCCCAGCAGCTGGCCGTCGATGGGGGTGTCGCTGAATTCGTTCTCGATCACGGCAATCTTCAGGCCATGCTCGGCCTTGAGGATGTGCTTGAGCAGGGTGGTCTTGCCCGCCCCGAGAAAGCCGGTGAGGACGGTCACCGGAATCTGCGGCGCGCTTGCGGAATCGGTCATGGGAACATCCAGGCAATCAGAATTGAAAACAGGCAGAAATGAAAACGGGCCGCGATCGCTCGCGGCCCGTCCGTTATACACCTATCCGTGTGGTCAGCAGCAGCGGATTGGTCGTCCCTTGCCGCCACCGTAGCGCGCCTCCTGGCGCTCGCGGAAGAACTCCTCGTAGGTCATCGGAGTCTTGTCCGGGTGCTTGTTCTGCATGTGCTGAACGTAGGTGTCGTAATCAGGCATGCCGACCAGCATGCGCGCGGCCTGCCCAAGATACTTACCCATGCGGCTGAGGTCGTTGAACATGATCTACCTCCCTCACGCGTCCGGAATCGGCTGGAACGGCGCTTCCTTGTCGGTGCGCTCCTTCTTGGTCCAGGCACTGGCGCCGACCTTGATGGAGTACACCAGCACGCTGAACACCACCAGCAGGAACAGCACGGTGAGACCGGCGTTGATGTAGGCGTTCATCATCACGGCCTGCATCTGGCCGATGTCCTTGGCCGGGGCGATGATCTGCCCGGCGTCCAGACCTGCCGCGTACTTCTTGCCCAGTGCAATGAAGCCGACGGCCGGGTTGCTGTCGAACAGCTTGATCAGACCGGCGGTGCTGGTGCAGATCAGCAGCCAAGCGGCCGGGAAGGCAGTCACCCAGACGTACTGCTGGCGCTTCATCTTGATCAGCACGACGGTGGCGAGCATCAGCGCGATACCGGCGAGCATCTGGTTGGAAATGCCGAACAGCGGCCACAGGGTGTTGATGCCGCCCAGTGGGTCGACCACGCCCTGGTACAGCAGCCAGCCCCACATCGCGACGCAGCCGCCGGTGCCGACGATGTTGGCGCCCCAGGAGTCGGTCTTCTTCAGGGCCGGGACGAAGTTGCCCAGCAGGTCCTGCAGCATGAAGCGGCCGGCACGGGTGCCGGCGTCGACAGCGGTGAGGATGAACAGCGCCTCGAAGAGGATCGCGAAGTGGTACCAGAAGGCCATGGTGTTCTCACCCGGCAGCACCTGGTGAAGGATGTGCGCGATGCCCACGGCGAGGGTCGGCGCGCCGCCGGCACGGGCCAGGATGGTGGTCTCGCCGATGTCCTTGGCGGTCTGGGCCAGCACGTCCGGGGTGATGGCGAAGCCCCAGCTGCTGACGGTAGCCGCCACGGCGTTGACGTCGGCACCGACCACGGCCGGCGGGCTGTTCATGGCGAAGTAGATGCCCGGCTCGATCACCGAGGCGGCGACCATCGCCATGATGGCCACGAAGGACTCCATCAACATGCCGCCGTAGCCGATATAGCGGGCGTCGGGTTCGCGGTTGAGCAGCTTGGGCGTGGTGCCCGAGGAGATCAGCGCGTGGAAGCCGGAGACGGCGCCACAGGCAATGGTGATGAACAGGAACGGGAACAGGCCGCCCTTCCACACCGGGCCGGTGCCGTCGGTGAACTGGGTCAGGGCCGGCATCTTCAGCTCCGGCGAAACGATCACGATGCCGATGGCCAGGGCAACGATGGTGCCGATCTTCAGGAAGGTCGACAGATAGTCACGCGGCGCCAGCAGCAGCCACACCGGCAGTACCGAGGCGATGGCGCCGTAGGCGATTAGCATCCAGACGATCTGCACGCCGTGGAAGGTGAACACCGGGGCCCACTCGGGGCTGGCGGCAACCTGCCCGCCCATCCAGATGGAACCCAGCAGCAGGGCTACGCCTACCACGGAAATCTCGCCGATGCGGCCCGGGCGGATGTAGCGCATGTACACGCCCATGAGGATCGCGATCGGAATGGTCGCCAGCACGGTGAACATACCCCACGGGCTTTCAGCCAGGGCCTTCACCACGATCAGGGCAAGCACCGCGAGGATGATGATCATGATCAGGAAGGCGCCGAACAGAGCGATGGTCCCCGCCACCTGCCCCATTTCCTCGCGCACCAGCTCACCCAGCGAGCGGCCGTTGCGGCGACTGGAGATGAACAGCACCATGAAGTCCTGCACGGCACCGGCCAGTACCACGCCGGCGATCAGCCAGAGCGTACCGGGCAGATAGCCCATCTGCGCCGCCAGTACGGGGCCGACCAGCGGGCCGGCGCCGGCGATGGCGGCGAAGTGGTGACCGAAGAGGATGTGCTTGTTGGTCGGGACGTAGTCCAGGCCATCGTTGTTGAGGACCGCGGGGGTCGCCCGGTTGGGGTCCAGTTGCATCACCTTGGTGGCGATGAACAGGCTGTAGTAGCGGTAGGCGACCAGATAAATGGCGACTGCTGCGACGACGATCCACAAGGCGTTGATGGCTTCGCCGCGGCGCAATGCCACGACTCCTAATGCAAAGGCACCGACTATCGCCACCACCAGCCATGCGAGGTGACGTAGCAGGTTGTTGTTATTGTTCATAGCGAGGCTTCCGACAGTTTGAAGGCGAGAATTCGCAGAAAAATTCTAGTCCTTTCCCGCGACCCATTCATACGACCTTAGTCTAGAGCGGTTACGTGCTTATTGCCCGAAGTCAAATACCGCCCGGCGGCGCGCTGCGCCAATGAAAAGCCCGCCGATTGGCGGGCCTTTCGGGTCGAACGAAGGTCAGGCCGGTTGCTTGGCGTACTGCGCCAGCACCTGGTCGCGGCTCATAACCGCCAGGGTGTTGTTCAGCACCTGTTCGCCGGTGGCGTTCTGGGAGGTGAAGATCTCACTGAAATGCTGCTGGGTGACCTGGGCGAAATGCGCGCGGTCCTCGGTGGGGATGCCGAGCAGGACGGCATAGGCGTCCAGTGCCTCGCCATGGCCCTGGGCCATGTTCTCGGCGATATTGTCGAGCATGCCGTTCATGGCGAAGATCGAGCGGCCGCCGTAGCCGATGCGCTGGTTGGCATCGCAACCGTTGGTGCCAGAGGTCAGGCCGAAGGTGGCGTTGCCCGAGGTGCCGTTGGTGGTGGTGGCCAGCAGGTGCGGGAACAGGCCGCGCTGACCTTCGAAGACCATGTTGCCCCAGCCGCAGCCGTGACCGCTTTGTCCGGCCTCATCGGCCTGCACTACAAGGCTGGCAACGCTCAGCACCCCGAGAATGAGCCCCTTGTATACGAACTTCTTATCCATGTTCTGCACTCCACAATTGGTATTGGATTGACGCCCCAAGAGCTTTGGCGAGCGACTGAGGACTGTCAAACCCGCACCGGACGTGGCTGACGGACGAAAGCTCGGAAAATGGTGTACGACGCATCACCGGTGCTTTGTCTATAGTGAGGCGAAGCAGAAACGGCCGGAGAGCCACGACAATGAGTGACGATCACGCCGAGCGCCGGCGCTTCCAGCGCATCGCCTTCGATGCCGGCACGGAAATCAGCCAGGGCGACCAGCGCTGGAAGGTCACCCTGCTCGACCTGTCATTGCAGGGCGTGCTGGTCGAGCGCCCCGAACACTGGGCGGTGGTGCCCGACGAGCCGGTACAGGTGCGCATCTACCTCGGCTTCGACGCCAACGTCTACATGGAAGCCGAGCTGGCCTGGGAGCGCGAGGGGCTGCTGGGCTTCACCTGCAAGCACATCGACCTGGAATCCATCAGCCACCTGCGGCGGCTGGTGGAACTCAACCTGGGCGACGAATCGCTGCTGGAACGGGAGCTGACACTGCTCAGCGAGCATTGAAGAGTCCGCTTGCACGGGAGCAGGTGCGCAGGGCGTATAACGTTCGACGTTATACACCGTTTAGCGTTGGTCCCCGACCACACAATCGCCAAACAGAAACTGCCACAGAACGCTTCGAACTCGACCAGCGCGCCAGCTGGCAACCGGGGTGAAACGGCGTACAACCGCGAACGGTTGTACGCACTACGATTCGTGGGCCTGCATCATCACTCGAACAGCGCATCCAGCGCCTGCTCCAGGCGTGTCACCGCGATCACCTGCAATCCGGCCGGCGCCTCTTTCGGCGCGTTGCCCTTGGGTACGATGGCGCGCTTGAAGCCGTGCTTGGCCGCCTCTTTCAGGCGCTCCTGGCCGCTCGGCACCGGCCGCACCTCACCGGACAAGCCGACTTCGCCGAACACCAGCAACTGGTGATCCAGCGGGCGGTTGCGCAGGCTGGACATCACTGCCGCCATCAGCGCCAGGTCGGATGCGGTTTCCAGCACCTTCACCCCGCCGACGACGTTGAGGAACACGTCCTGGTCGTAGGTCGGGATGCCGCCGTGGCGGTGCAGCACCGCCAGCAGCATGGCCAGACGGTTCTGGTCCAGGCCGAGGGTCACGCGGCGCGGGTTGGCCAGGTGGCTGGTGTCCACCAGCGCCTGCACCTCCACCAGCATCGGCCGCGAACCTTCCCAGGTGGCCATGACCACGCTGCCGGGCACCGATTCCTGGGCGCGGGTCAGGAAAATCGCCGAAGGGTTGGAAACTTCCTTCAGGCCCCGGTCGGTCATGGCGAACACGCCCAGTTCGTTGACCGCGCCGAAGCGGTTCTTCACCGCCCGCAGCAGGCGCAGGCGGCCGTCGGACTCGCCTTCGAAATACAACACGGTGTCGACCATGTGCTCCAGCACGCGCGGGCCGGCCAGGGAGCCTTCCTTGGTGACGTGGCCGACCAGGAAGATCGCTGTGCCGCTCTGCTTGGCGAAGCGCACCAGCAGGGCCGCGCTCTCGCGCACCTGGGCGACGCCACCGGGGGCCGATTGCAGCTGTTCGGTGAAGATGGTCTGGATCGAGTCGATCACCATCACCTTGGGTTGCTCCTGGCGCGCCGTGGCGATGATGCTTTCGATGCAGGTCTCGGTCATGACCTTGAGCTTGTCTTCCGGCAGCCCCAGGCGGCGAGCGCGCATGGCAACCTGCTGCTGGGATTCCTCGCCGGTGACGTAGAGCGCCGGCAGGCGCGTGGCGATGTTGCAGAGGGTCTGCAGGAGAATGGTGGATTTGCCGATGCCGGGGTCGCCGCCGATCAGCACTACCGAGCCGTCGACCAGGCCGCCGCCCAGGGCGCGGTCCAGCTCCGCCGAGGCGGTGGAGAAGCGTGGCATCTCTTCGACGCTGACTTCGGCGAGGGTCTTGATGTTGGCCTGCTGGCCGGCCCAGCCGCCACGGCCGGAAGAGCTGCTGCCCGAGCCGCCGGTGGGCGTGGTGTCGATGACGGTCTCGACCAGGGTGTTCCAGGCGCCGCAATCAGGGCATTGGCCGGCCCATTTCGGGTAGGTGGCGCCGCACTCGGTGCAGCCGTACATGCGCTTGGCCTTGGCCATGAGCGGACTCCGTCGAAGACAAAGCCCGCATCATAGCCAATCAGGCCAGGCGCATCAGGATCTGTTTACGATCTCGCGAGCTAGAGCAGAACAAGGCGAAACGACCAACGGGAGTAACAGCCTTTAGGCTGGCCCGAAGGGCGAGCACAGCGCGTCAATCGGTTACGGGAGCGGAGTTTACGCGCAGTAAATGAGCATCCCGAAACCGATTTCAACGCCGTTATGCCGACGCGCAGCAGATCGCAAGGAGGTCCTCAGCCCGCCAGGCGGCGATATTGGCACTCCATGTCGTACTTGAGGCTTTCGCGACGCATGCGCAGCGACGCCAGGGTGCCGTCGGGACGCTCGATGCCCTCCTCCACCCGACCGATGCGTTGGTCCAGCAGTTCGTATTGCAGCTTCAGGCGCACCAGGCGCTCCTGGGCACGAAGGACTTCGACATTGCGTTGGCTGGACTTGGTGACGGACTTGCCAGAGGACGAAAGGGCTTTACGCATGGCGGTGGCACCGATTGGAATGAGATGAGAGGAGCCTACGCCTCGCTCCAATTCACACCCTTGATATCGATCAAGCTCAGCCGGATCGCTTGAGCAGGTCGGCGATCTCGTCCTTCAGCGTCACGCGTTGCAGTTTGAGGGAGTTGAGGGAGAGGTCGTCCATCGCCTGGCGGCCGTCCTCGATGTCGTAGATCTTCTTGTCCAGCTCCTCATAGTTGGCGGCGAGGCGGGTGAAGGTGGCGTCCTTCCCGTGCAACCGGGTCATCAGTGCCTTCTGGTCGGGAAATTCGCGGGACAAGGGATGATGCTCGAGTGGCATGGCGGACCTCCTTAAATGGATGGGTTGCCCGATAAGCCTAGCCCACCCGGCAAAAGCGCCCAGCACCGTCGGTCATTGAACGATTCGGGGTGTTCAGGTGGCGGCGGGCCGCTAAACTGCCCACCTGTCCCCTCTGTTACAAGGAGTTCCTGCATGAGTCTGCTTAGCGAGTTCAAGGCCTTCGCCGTCAAGGGCAACGTGGTCGACATGGCCGTCGGTATCATCATTGGCGCCGCCTTCGGCAAGATCGTCTCGTCCTTCGTCGGCGACGTGATCATGCCGCCCATCGGCCTGCTGATCGGTGGCGTGGACTTCTCCGACCTGGCGATCACCCTCAAGGCCGCCGAGGGCAACGCGCCGGCCGTGGTGATGGCGTACGGCAAATTCATCCAGACCTGCCTGGACTTCCTGATCGTCGCCTTCGCCATCTTCATGGGCGTGAAGGCCATCAACCGCTTCAAGCGCGAGGAAGAAGCCGCGCCGGCCGGGCCGACCAAGGACCAGGAACTGCTGACCGAAATCCGCGACCTGCTCAAGGAGCAGCGCAACCGCTCGTCCTGATACCCCGGCTCACCCCGTCGCGTCGACGGGGTGGGCAATCCTCGTCCCCAGCGGACAATGCCCTACCAGTAATTCTCCACGGCGATCTGCCCGGGCTTGCGTGTCAGCGCCAGGCTCATGCCGCGCGCCTTCAGCACGGCGCGGGTGTCGTCGATCATCTGCGGGTTGCCGCAGAGCATCACCCGCGAATGTTCCGGGCTGAGTTCCAGGCCGGCGGCACGCTCCAGTTCGCCGTTCTCGATCAGCGTGGTGATCCGCGCATTCAGGCAGCCGGGCACGCTCTCGCGGGTGACCACCGGGATGAACTGCAGCTTGTGGATGTGCTCCGCCAGGTGCTCCATCCCCGCGAAGCTGGCGATCAGCTCGCGGTAAGCGAGTTCTTTTTCCTCGCGGGCGCTGTAGACCAGCTTGATGGTCTCGAAGCGCTCCCAGGCCTCGAAGTCCTGCAGGATCGACAGGAAGGGCGCCAGGCCGGTACCAGTGGCCAGCAGCCAGAGATCGCGGCCGTCGGGGAAGCGGTCGAGGGTGAGGAAGCCGAAGGCCTGGCGGTCCACCAGCAACTGGTCGCCGACGCGCAGACGGCTGAGTTCGCTGGTGAACTCCCCATCAGGCACCACGATGGAGAAGAATTCGAGGAACTCGTCGTGGGGCGCCGAGACCATCGAGTAGGCACGCCAGACGATGCTGCCGCTGGGCTTGTACACGCCCAGGCGGGCGAACTGCCCGGCGCGGAAGCGGTAGCCACTGTCGCGGGTGGTGCGCAGGGTGAACAGGCTCGGCGTGAGCGTCTGCACGTCCAGCAGGGTCTGGCGGGTGAACTTCTCTTCGCTGGCGGTCATCGTCCGCTCCTTTCACAAGAACCGACCCATTTTCCCGTATTGGGGGCGCGAGAAACACCCGCAAGGCTTGTGGTCATCGCTCGTCAGGGCACAACGCAGACGAAAGCCTCGCGGATAGGCGATAATTTCCGGTTTCCGGCCGACCTACGGCGGTCGCCGGAACCACCCATCCGAAACGCCCGCTCGAGAGCCCCATGACCGTCCTCGCCAGCCCCTTCGCCCAGCTCGACCTGGTCCGCCACCCTGAACAGCAGGGCGACCCGCTGCAGGCCTTCGATGCGGCCGACGAGTACCTGCTCAATCACCTGCATGAGCAAGGCGTCAGCGCGGACACCCGGGTCCTGGTGCTCAACGACAGCTTCGGCGCCCTCGCCGCCAGCCTTGCACCCCATGTGCGCCTGACCAGCAGCGGCGACTCGCACCTGGGCTGTATCGCCCTGCGGCGCAATCTGGAGCTCAACGGGCTGACGGCCGCGCCGCTGACCTTCGTCCCCGCCAGCGAAACCCCGCAAGGCCCGTTCGACCACGTCCTGGTGCGCGTGCCCAAGACCCTCGCCCTGCTGGAGGAACAGCTGATCCGCCTGCACGGCCAGCTCGCGCCGGGTGCCAAGGTGGTCGCCGCTGGCATGATCAAACACCTGCCGCGTGCCGCCGGCGACCTGCTGGAAAAGTACATCGGTCCGATGCAGGCATCCCTCGCCGTGAAGAAAGCCCGCCTGCTGATCGCCACCGCCGAGCAGCGCCCGACGCCGACCTCGCCCTACCCCACCCGCTACCGCCTGGACAAGCCGGCGCTGACGCTGGTCAACCACGCCAACGTATTCTGCCGCGATGGCCTGGACATCGGCACCCGCGCCTTCCTCCCGCACCTCCCGCATTACCACCACGCAGTACGCGCCGCCGACCTGGGCTGCGGCAACGGCGTGCTCGCCATCGCCTTCGCCCAGCTGAATCCGCAGGCAGACCTGACGCTGGTAGACGAGTCCTACATGGCCGTGCAATCGGCCCGGGAAAACTGGCAGGCCGCCTTCGGCGACCGCCCTGTGGATATCCACGCCGACGACGGCCTCGCCAGCCAGGCCGCCGACTCACTGGATCTGGTGCTGTGCAACCCGCCCTTCCACCAGCAACAGGTGGTCGGCGACTTCCTTGCCTGGCGCATGTTCCAGCAGGCCCGCGCCGCGCTGGTCACCGGTGGCGAGCTGTGGATAGTCGGCAATCGCCACCTGGGCTATCACGCCAAGCTCAAGCGCCTGTTCCGTGGCGTGGAACAAGTGGCGGCGAATCCGAAATTCGTAGTGTTGAAAGCGACGAAGTAAGCACCTGGGATTGCTCCTGCCTGCGCGCGGGAGCAGCATGGGACGGCCCTTTCCGAGAGCCGCGCCGATGTCCGAGACCTTCCAGCCCGTTCGCCCCGACACCCCAGGTCCTGCGACAGCGCCCCAGCACGCCGGCCCGGAGCTCATTCGTACCGCCGACGGGGTTGCCCTTGCTCTGCGACGCCTGGGGCCATCGGACGGCGTGCCGGTCGTCCTGACCCACGGCACCTATTCCAATCACCGCAGTTGCATGGGGCTGGCCAATCATCTCGCCGGCGGTGGTTTTTCCTGCTGGGTGTTCGACTGGCGCGGGCATGGCGACAGCGGGCGCAACGATTTCCGCCACAGCTTCGATGACGTCGCCGAGCAGGACGTGCCGGCGATCCTCGATGCCGTGCGCCAGCGCAGCGGCCATTCAGCGCTGTTCTGGATCGGGCACTCCGGTGGCGGGCTGATCGCCTCGATGTGGGCGGCACGCAACCCGGAACTGGCCAGGGAGAAACTGCGCGGTCTGGTGCTGCTGGGCTCTCAGGCCACGGCGGCGGGCGCCAGCCTGCGGCATCGCCTGACCATCCAGGCGTTCGACTGGATGCTGCGCTGGCGGCGCATCTCGCCGGGCCGGCCGAAGAACGTCGGACCGGAAGCGGAGAGCGCGCGGCTGATGCGCCAGTGGTGCCAGTGGAACCTGCGGCGGCGCTTCGATTCGTTGAGTGGTTTCGACTATCTGGCCGGCCTGGGCGGCGTCGAGCTGCCGGTGCTCGGCGTGGCGGGCAGCGGCGACCGCTTCATCGCACCGCTCGCCGGTTGCGAAGCGTTGGTGGCGGCCTTCGGCGGGATGGACGCGAAGCTGGAATTGTTCGGCGCGGGGCAAGGCCATCGCGAGGATTACAGCCACAACCGGCTACTGCTGTCGCGCAATGCCAGTCATGAAATCTGGCCACGTATCGCCGAGTGGCTGGGGCAGCGCTGAAGCAGAGAAGTAACCGTAGGAGCGGACTCCGTCCGCGAAGTTTTCGTGCTAAGCGGATCGCGGACGGAGTCCGCTCCTACAAGAGCAATGCGTCCGGGGTATCCACATCGCGCAGCACGCCCGGGTCATTCACCTCGACAACGACGCAGCGACCGCGATGCGCTTGGACCACAGCCCGAGCTCCTTCATCGCCGGTGAGCTGCGTCAGCGCCGGCCAGAATTCACGACCGAACAGCACGGGGTGTCCACGCTGGCCGTCGTAAAGCGGGAAGAGGATGGTCGAGGCCGTGGCGGCTTCGTCCAGTTGGCGCAGGGTTTCCGGGGCGATCCAGGGCATATCGCCGAGCAGGATGGCGACGGCCTGGGCGTCCGAATCCTGCAATGAAGCCGCACCCGCGGCCAGGCTATGGCCCATGCCTGATGCGGCGTCCGGGCTGTGGATAACGTGGCAGCCCGTCGGCAGATCGAAGTCGCCCGCCCGCTCGCCGTCACGCAGCACCACGCGCACCTCATCGAACACGGCCTGGGCCCGCTCGACGCTATGGGCGAGCAGGCTGCGGCCATCAGGCAAGGTCGCACGGCGCTTGTCCGCGCCGAAGCGCGAGCCTGCGCCTGCGGCCAGGACCAGCGCAACAACCGTCACAGCGCCTCGCGAGCGATACCGCTGCGGGTGCGCAGGATGTCGGCGAGGACCGCCAGGGCGATTTCCGCCGGGGTCTTGCTGCCGAGGTTAAGGCCGATGGGCGCGTGGATGCGCGCCAGCTCAGCCTCGCTCAGGCCGCCGATACGATGCAGGCGTTCGCGGCGCTTCTCGGAGGTGGTGCGCGAGCCCATCACGCCGATGTAGAAGGCTTCGGTACGCACCGCTTCGAGCATCGCCAGGTCGTCGATCTTCGGGTCGTGGGTCAGCGCGACCACGGCGGTGTCCGCGTGGCAGCCACCGTTGGCGATGAAGATTGACGGCAGTTCGCGGCGGATCTCGATGCCGTCCAGCACCACGCCATCCAGCGCCTCTTCGCGGGGATCGCAGAGGATCACTTCGAAGCCCAGGCCCTTGCCGAACTCCGCGCAGAAATGCGCGACGCTGGAGTAGCCCGCCAGCAGCAGGCGCTGGGCGGCGCCCACACGCAGGCGCACGCTGGCTTCGTCGCGCTCCACGCGCGGACCGTGGTCGTGGTCGTCGCCCAGGCGGCGCGCCCCATCGACCAGGCTCACTTCGCGGAGCAGGCGACGCTGGCCGAGCAGCGCCGATTCCAGCTCGCGCAGGTGCGCCTGCACGTCGCAATCCGACGCGAGGTTCTCCACCAGCACATCGAGGATGCCACCGCAGGGCAGGCGGACGTTCGAACGCGTGTCGCTGCCATCGCCGTAACGCACGACGGCCACCGGATCGCCAAACTCGCCTTCAGCGACGCGTTCGAGGAAGTCATCCTCGACACAGCCGCCGGACAGCGAGCCCACCCACTGGCCGCTGGCGTTGACCGCCAGCAGCGAGCCCGGCGCGCGAGGCGCCGAGCCGTAGGTGAAGAGCACGGTGCACAGCCAGACGCGCTGGCCGACAGCGGACCACTTGAGCGCCTGACGGACGACTTGCAGATCGAGATGCTGCACGACTTACTCCGCTTTGAGTTGAGCGACCTGTTGTACGCCCATGTCGCCCGGCAGACCACCCCAGGCCTGGCGCAGGTAGTTGATCAGGTCGGCGAGCTGCTCATCGCTGAGCTTGTCGGCGAAGCCCGGCATAGGCTGCATGCGCTCGAAACCGGTGAATTGCTGCTCGCGGATGCCCTCGACGATGACCTTGGCCAGGTTGCGCGAATCGGCCAGGCGCAGGGTGGTGTTGCCCTGCATGGCCACGGCGATGTGCGGCTTGCCCTCGCCGTCGTTGCCGTGGCAGCCGGCGCAGACGTTGAGGTACTGCTGGCGGCCGCGCTTGGCGCTGTCGCTGAGCTTGTCCTCGGCCACCGCCTGCACCACCTTGGCCTGCTGAGGCTGATCGCCGAGCAGGTAGGTGGACATTGCGGCCAGGTCCTCGTCACCCAGGTGCTGGGTGCTCAGGTGCATCACCGGGAACATCTCGTTGAACATGCTGCCCTGGGGACTCATGCCGTGCTTGAGGAAGCCGGTCAGGTCGGCGCTGGTCCAGCCGCGCTCGGCCAGATCCTGGGCCAGCAGACTGGGCGCGCTGTAGCCGTTGAGCAGGCCGCCGGTGAAGCGCTTGTCCTGCTGCAGGGCGCCGATCTGGTTACGCGGGGTATGGCACTCGCCGCAGTGGCCGAGCACTTCCACCAGGTATTGGCCGCGCTTGTAGGCGTCGCTCTTGCCCTCGGTGTTTTCCATCTGGACGCTCTTGCCGTAGAGCATGTTCCAGCCCGTCAGGCCCAGCCGCACGTTGAACGGGAAGCTCAGGCTGGTCTCGGGCGCGGCGCGGTGCACCGGCGTCTGGCTCATCAGGTAGGCGTAGAGGGCATCGCTGTCCTCGCGCTTGATGAGGTGGTAGGAGGTGTAGGGCATGGCCGGGTAGAGATTGGCGCCGTCCTTGCGCTTGCCCTCGGTGAGGGCGGCGAAGAAGTCGTCGGCACTGTAGTTGCCGATGCCGAAGTCCTTGTCCGGGGTGATGTTGCTGCCGTAGATGGTGCCGAACGGCGAGTGGATCGGCAGGCCGCCGGCGAACGGCGCGCCGCCCTCGGCGGTGTGGCAGGCCATGCAGTCGGCAGCGCGGGAGACGTACTCGCCGCGCTTGATCAGTTCCTGGTCCGCCGCCTGGGCGCCAACCGCCAGACCGAGCCCGACAGCCAGCGCGAGGCCGGAAAGAATGCGCTGCATGCTTAGCCCTCCTTGACCAGGCCGAGATCGGTCAGCACTTCGCGGGTGGCGTTGTAGTAACGCACGTACCCGGTGCAGCGGCAGATGTGGTGGCCCAGGCTCGCCTCGATGGTCGCCTCCAGCTCGCTCTTCTTCAGCGGCTGGCGCTGGGCCTTCTCCACCAGCACGGTGGCGGCGTTGACGAAGCCCGGTGCGCAATAGCTGCACTGGAAGGCGAAGCGGTCGACGAACTTCTGCTGGATCGGATTCAGCTCCTTCACCGCGCCGTTCTCGTCACGCTTGGCGTGGCCTTCGATGGTGCGCACCTTCTTGCCTTCGAAGTAGTGCGCGCCGGTGATGCAGGTGCGCACTTCCTCGCTGGTGCCGTCGGGGTTGTCGACGATCACCACGCAGGCATGGCAGATGCCCTGGCCGCAGCCCAGGCGCGAGCCGGTGAGGTTCTGGTATTCGTGCAGGTAGTCGATCATCGGCAGGTCCTCGGGAACCTCGACCGGACCGACGGTTTGACCATTCAAGGTCAGGTTGAGCGGACGGTTAGCCATTGAGGGCCTCCTTGATGCGAGCGGGGGTGATGGGCAGGTCGCGGACGCGCTTGCCGATGGCGTGGGCCACGGCGTTGCCGATGGCGCCGACCACCGGGATCATCACCACTTCGGCGATGCCCTTGGACGGGTCGCTGGGCGAGAGCGGCGGAAGGATTTCCGAGCTCTGCTGCCAGACGGCCACGTCTTTCGCCTTCGGGAGACGGTAACGGTTGAAGTTCCAGTCGCCCTCGCCCGGGCCACCCTCATACAGCGGCATGTCTTCGAGCAGCGCATGGCCGATGCCCATGGCGGTGCCACCCTCGATCTGGCCTTTCACCAGCTCCGGTACCAGCACGCGGCCGCACTCGATCCAGCTGTGGTGGTTGAGCACCGCAACCTCGCCACTGCCCTTGTTCACCTTCACCTCGACGATGGTCGCCACCGGGCTGTAGTAGGTGACCATGGCGTTGTTCAGTTGGGTCGACGGATAGGCGGCGTTCTGACGGTCCAGCAGGTGGAAGCCATTGCTGCTCATCTGCGCCTTCTTCACCGAGGGCGCACCGTTGCCGTACTTCACCGCCAGCGCGTCGAGCGGCAGTCGCTCGCGCACGCCGTCGATCACGAAGTCGGCTTCCGCCCAGCTCCAGCGGTTGAAGCCGTGGACGCTGGCGCCGGTGACCAGGCCCAGCTCATGGGCGACCTGGGCCAGTTGCGCGAACGGGAGCGGTTCCAGGCCATTGGCGGTCAGCTTGCCGTCAACCCAGTGGGCGTCTTCGCGGCGCACCACCAGCGGGTTGGCCGAGCCACCGAACGGGCCCTTGCCCCAGAGGTGCAGCGCCGCCGGCCACAGGCCGTGGTTGAACAGCACACGCGCCGCTTCGCGGGTGGCGTGGCTGAAGTAGTAGGCCGAGTTGGTTGCCGAGGACGGCGAGGCCAGCTTGCCGACCCAGCGCGGGTTGCGCAGGGCGGCGTCCTGGTCGGCCTGGCTAATCAGGTAGGGGTTGCCGCTGGTGGTCAGCTGCAGCTCCGGCCATTCGGTTTCGGCGGTGCGCACTTCGTCCGCCGGGCGGCCGAGGAAGTCAGCGACCACGAAGGCCTGGGAAGTGGACATGCCAGTACCCAGCTCGGTACCGATGTGGCGCAGGAACACGCGGCCGTCGGCGCCGAACTCGACGTGCGCCATGGGCGATTCGGAACCGGTGCCGAAGTCCTTCTGGCAGATGGCGAAGCCGACGCCATACCAGTGGTCCGGGTCCTTGGCGTCCATGTCCTTCTTGCGGGCGTCGCGGTTCTTCCACCAGTCGTGGGCGGCGGCCTTGTCGAGGATCTCGTGCAGGCGCAGCGCACCGGCGGGCACGGCGCCCTGCGTGTTCTTCATGCCCGACTTGAGCGCGTTGACGCGGCGCAGCTCGATGGCGTCGACGCCCAGGATGCCGGCGACTTCGTCCACCATCATCTCGGTGGCGGCCATGGTCTGCAGGGTGCCGTAGCCACGCATCGAGCCGGCTTCCACGCCGCGCGAGTGGTAGGCGGTCACCGACAGGTCGTTCTGCGGCATGTAGTAGATCGACTGCGCGGCCGTGGCACCCACCGCTGCCACCGAGGGGCTGTAGTTGATGCGGCCGCCGCCGTCGACGTTCATGTCGGCGCGGAAGATCTTGAAGCTGAGGTCTTTCTTGTCCACCGCCAACTGATAGCGGATATCGAACGGGTGGCGCTTGATGCCGCTCTGGAACTGCTCGTAGCGGTCATTGGCCAGGCGCACCGGCACACCCTCGCCGTACAGCGCGGCCACCGCGGCGTAGAAGACGAAGATGTTGTTGTCCTTGGAGCCGTAGCCCACGGTGTAGCCGGGGTGCATGTTCAGCTTGTTCAGGGCGAAGCGCGACGGCTTGATCATGTGCACGCTTTCGCTGGCTACCTCGAACGGGCACTGGGTGGCGACGACGAAGTGCAGGGTGCCGGTCTTGGGGTCGTACCAGCCGTTGCCGTTGTCCGGCTCCAGCGCCGCCGGCTCGATGGACGGGGTCTTGTAGCGCTGGTCGAAGACCAGCCAGTTCTCCGGCGGGTTGTCGATCTGCTGCTTGATCTGCTGGGCGTAGAACATGCCCTGCTCGGTCAGGTCGCCGTGCTGCTTGGGCTCGGACGTCCACACCGGCTTGCGGTTGAGGATGGTGGGGAACAGCATCGAGTCCTTCAGGCTGGAGAACTCGTCGTCGTCGAACGGCGTCTTGCCGCCCACGCGGACGAAACGGAAGCTGCCGTAGGGGTCGCGCTGGAACAGCGGCGCCTGGGCGCCGTAGCGGATCGCCTTGTCGTTGAACTTCAGCTTGAGCTTGGCCTGGCGATAGCGCTCGAAGTCGTGCCAGATCAGGATCGCCACCGGGTGGCCGATGAACATCGGTACCTGGCCCTTGGGCAGCAGCGGGTCCGGCGAGTGGGCTTCGGGCCAGGCGATGCCGTCCCTTTTCAGGTCCTCGGCGGTGACGATGCGGTCGGGCTGCAGCTCGGCGCCCAGCCAGGACAGGTCGATGCCGTCGAAGATGCGGTCGGCCTTGGTGATCTTGAGCAGCATGGCGTGGCCCTGCTGCTGCGGCCAGCCGGGCATGTCCTTGGAACGGATGTCGCGGGCGAACACCTTGTTGCCGCAGACCTTGGAAAGCGCATCGTTACGGAAACGCGCCTTGCCGTCGTGGCCCATCCACTGCTGGGGCGAGACGGTGACGGAGTTTTCCATCAGGGCAGCGAAGGCCCGGCTGCCGAGCGGTGCCATGGTCACGCTGACACCGGCAATCAGCCCGCCTTGCAGGAAGGCGCGCCGGGAAATATCACGGTTGGACATGGTTCATCCTCTGGACGGAACAGGCCCGCCCATGTGGTTTTTCTGTGCTGGAGAGAGTTCGGAGGCCGCACAATCGCGGGCGTCTCGGGGATGGCGCCGAAGGAAGGATCCTGCAGTAAAACCTGACTCTTCTGTCAACTTTAACGCACCTCAATAGTGCGAAGCAAAGTCAATCGGGCGGCTTGTCGCGGTGCTGAAAATTTTAGTCGACCAGTCGAGACTAATCGCCAATTGCGGATTTCGCCGGCGACAGGCGGAGAAGTGTTACACCGTGCTACGCTTCGCAGCCCTTGCTTAGCCCCCTAACGAACTTTCTTTCAAAGCCGCCGCCATGCCTGCCGAAGCCACGTCCCTGCTGCGTCACCGCCCTTTCCTCGCCTTCTGGCTCGCCCGCGTCTGCACCGCCAGCGCCTTCCAGATGATCACCGTGGCCATCGGCTGGCACATCTACCAGTTGACCCACAACGTGCTCGACCTGGGCCTGGTGGGACTGGTGGAATTCCTCCCGCGGGTGATCTTCATGCTGCACACCGGCCACGTCGCCGATCGCTACGACCGCCGGCGCATCGCCTCGCTCTGCCAGATCGGCCAGGGCCTGGTAGCGGTGGCGCTGGTGGTGGGCGCCAGTACCGACAACGTGACCCGCGAGATGATCTTCGTGATGGCCTTCCTGCTCGGTACCGCGCGCGCCTTCGAGATGCCCACCACCCAGGCGCTGCTGCCGAACATAGTGCCCTCCCCGCTATTCCCCCGTGCCGTAGCCGCCTCCGCCTCGGCCATGCAGGCGGCGACCATCGCCGCGCCCGCCCTCGGCGGCCTGCTCTATGCCTTCGGCGCCTTCTGGGTCTACACCCCGACTGCGGTGCTGTACTTCATCGCCTGCACCCTGGTCATGACCCTGCCGTCGCGCCAAGCACCGGCCGTCCAGGGCAAGGCCACGCTGGAGTCGCTGCTGGCCGGCATCCGCTTCATCCGCAGCCGCCCGGACATCTTCGGCGCCATCTCCCTGGACCTGTTCGCCGTGCTGCTGGGTGGCGCCACCGCGCTGCTGCCGGTGTTCGCCAAGGACATCCTGCTCACCGGTCCCTGGGGCCTGGGCCTGCTGCGCTCGGCACCGGCGGTGGGCGCGCTGCTGATGTCGTTCTGGCTGGCGCGCTTCCCCATCGAGCGCAACGTCGGGCGGATCATGTTCCTCTCGGTGGGCATCTTCGGGGTCACCACCATCGCCTTCGGCCTGTCGACCTCCTTCTGGTTCTCCCTGGCGGTGCTGGTGGTGCTGGGCGCGGCGGACATGATCAGCATGGTGATCCGTGGCGCCTTCGTGCAGCTGGAAACCCCGGACGAGATGCGCGGCCGTGTCAGCGCGGTGAACGGCCTGTTCATCGGCGCCTCGAACCAGCTCGGCGAGTTCGAATCCGGCGTCACCGCCCACTGGTTCGGCACCGTGCCGGCGGTGGTGCTGGGCGGGGTCGGGACGCTGATCGTCACGGGTGCCTGGATGAAGCTGTTCCCGAGCCTGGCCAAGCGGGACAAGTTGCACTGACCTGCCGTTGTAGGAGCGAGCTTGCTCGCGAACGGACCTCGGCGCGCGCATTTATCCCCTCACCCCAACCCTCTCCCCAGGGAGAGGGGGCCGTCCGTGCCGGCTGATGTCACGGTTTCATCCTGCGCCGATCAGTCCCCTCTCCCTCCGGGAGAGGGTTAGGGTGAGGGCGTGCCTTGCTCCGATGTTCGTGAGCAAGCTCGCTTACGTAAAGCCCAATCCCGAACACCAGACAAAAAAATCCCCCGCAGGAAACACCTGCGGGGGATGTGGGAACGGGCGCCGCGGTACGGCGCCCGGATGGGATCTGTCAGTGCGGCGTGCCCAGCCCCGCCGCGCTCATGAACAGGCGCATCAGCCAGGCCGCAACACCCAGGCCGGCGACGCTCAGCGCCCAGATCAGCACCAGCCAGCCGAGCCGCTTGTGCAGCGGCGCCTTCTCCTGCTCCTGATGAGTCATCGCGCGCACCTCAGTGGTAGCCATCGCCGTGCTTCACCTTGCCGCGGAACACGTAGTAGCTCCACGCGGTGTAGCCGAGGATGAAGGGGATGATGAACAGCGCCCCCACCAGCATGAAGCCCTGGCTCTGCGGCGGCGCCGCGGCGTCCCAGATAGACAGCGACGGCGGCACGATGTTCGGCCACAGGCTGATGCCCAGGCCGCTGTAGCCGAGGAAGATGAGCACCAGGGTGAGCACGAAGGGCTTCACGTGGTCGTTGTTGGCCACCGAGCGTAGCAGGCTGTAGAGGGTCAGCAGCACCAGCAGCGGCACCGGCAGGAACCAGAACAGGTTGGGCAGGCTGAACCAGCGTTGGGCGATGGCCTCGTGGGCCAGCGGGGTCCACAGGCTGACGATGCCGATCACTGCCAGCAGCACCAGCGCCAGCGGTTTCGCCAGGTCATGCATGCGTTCCTGCAGATGGCCTTCGGTCTTCATGATCAGCCAGGTGCAGCCCAGCAGGCTGTAGGCGACCACCAGGCCCAGGCCGCAGAACAGCGGGAAAGGCGCCAGCCAGTCCAGCGCGCCACCGGCGAATGCACGGTTTTCCACCGGAATGCCCTCGATGAAGGCGCCCAGCGCCACGCCCTGGAAGAAGGTCGCCACCAGGGAGCCGACGATGAACGACTTGTCCCACAGGTGCCGCTTGGCCGGTTTGGCCTTGAAGCGGAACTCGAAGGCCACACCACGGAAGATCAGCCCCACCAGCATCAGGATCAGCGGCAGGTAGAGCGCCGAGAGCACGGCCGAATAGGCTACCGGGAAGGCGCCGAACAGCGCCGCGCCACCCAGTACCAGCCAGGTCTCGTTGCCGTCCCAGACCGGCGCCACGGTGTTCATCATCACGTCGCGGTCGCCTTCGTCCTTGAAGAACGGATAGAGCATGCCGATGCCCAGGTCGAAGCCGTCCATCACCACATACATCATCACGCCGAAGATGATGATGATCGCCCAGATCAGCGGAAGATCGATTCCCATGGCTCAGTTCCTCCCTGCCGGGCTATCGCTGTCATCGTCGTCGAAGCCCTCTGCGGTGGCCGACAGCGGCCGCGAGGCAGTGCGTTTCTGACCGGGGCCGCCATGGCTGGCCTCGCGGCCTTCATGGGTGACCGGGCCCTTGCGCACCAGGCGCATCATGTAGCCGATGCCCACGCCGAACAGCGAGAAGTACACCAGCACGAACATCACCAGGGTCAGGCTCATCTGCGCGACGCTGTGGTTGGACACCGCCTCGGAGGTGCGCATCAGCCCGTAGACCACCCAGGGCTGGCGACCGATCTCGGTGGTGAACCAGCCGGCGAGGATGGCGATCAGGCCCGACGGCCCCATCCACAACACCAGGCGGAGGAAGGCGCGGTTCTGGTAGAGCCGCTTGCGCAGGCGCAGCCAGACGCTCCACAGGCCGACCAGAATCATCAGCATGCCCAGCCCCGCCATGATTCGGAACGACCAGAAGATAATGGTGGAGTTGGGCCGGTCGGCTTTCGGGAAGTCCTTCAGCGCCGGGATCGGCTCGGTCAGGCTGTGATTGAGGATCAGGCTGCCGAGCACCGGGATCTCGATCTTGAAGCGGGTTTCCTCGCGCTCCATGTCCGGCCAGCCGACCAGCACCAGCGGGGTCGGCCCGCCTTCGCTGTTGTCCCAGTGGCCTTCGATGGCGGCGATCTTCGCCGGCTGATGCTTCAGCGTGTTGAGGCCGTGGGCGTCGCCCACCATCGCCTGGATGGGCGCGACGATCAGCGCCATCCACATCGCCATCGAGAGCATCTTGCGGATCGCCGGGTTGTCCCGGCCGCGCAGCAGGTGCCAAGCCGCCGAGGCGCCGACGAAGAAAGCGGTGGCGACGAAGGAGGCGATCGCCATGTGCAGCAGGCGATAGGGGAACGACGGGTTGAAGATGATGGCGACCCAATCCACCGGCACCACGATGCCGTTGACGATCTCGTGGCCCTGCGGGGTCTGCATCCAGCTGTTGGAGGCGAGAATCCAGAAGGTGGAGATCAGCGTGCCGATGGCCACCATCACCGTGGCGAAGAAGTGCAGGCCCGGACCGACACGGTGCCAGCCGAAGAGCATGACACCGAGGAAGCCGGCTTCGAGGAAGAACGCGGTGAGCACTTCATAGGTCAGCAGCGGGCCGGTAACGCTCCCGGCGAACGCCGAGAAGGCACTCCAGTTGGTGCCGAACTGGTAGGCCATGACCAGGCCCGAGACCACACCCATGCCGAAGTTGACGGCAAAGATCTTCGACCAGAAGTGATAGAGGTCTCGGTAGACCTCATCCGACGTCTTCAGCCACAAGCCTTCGAGCACCGCCAGATAGCTGGCGAGGCCGATGGTGATGGCGGGGAAGATGATGTGGAAGGAGACGGTAAAGGCGAACTGGATCCGGGCCAGGTCGAGCGCCTCTAATCCGAACATGACGATTCCTCTTCAGGCTGACGCCCGCCACGCCAGTGGCCGGGCACCGTGCCTTGCGCATGCGCAGGGCGTTCTTGCGTGAGTCTGTGTTGCGAGCCACCGATCTGTCGTCGGTTCGGCTTCATCTGGCCGCCCATTCAGAATGGACCGTGATCTGCATTGATGCCGCTCAATGAAGCCACTCGATCTTACGCCGCCGACCGCGGCGCACCGCCGTGGTGGGTTGCCGCGCGGCGGGGTGTCGCGCGACAGGTTGTCTCAGTCCTTGATCGCCATATGAACAAAATCGAATATCAAAATGAAAAATTAATATTTTATTGGAATAAAAAAGCTCGGTAAGTTCTGCCTCAACCGCAGCCGCTGGAGCCGCGGAAAAAGAATCCACCGCCCGTACGAAGGCCCCATCCCGGCCGGCCCGGACGCCAGCGGTCATCTGCCCCACAAGGACATCGCAATGAAAAAACTGCTGCTTCTGACCGCCCTCGCCGCTGCCTTCACCACCTCGGCCTTCGCCAATGAAAAGCTGGTCATCGCGGCCACGCCGATCCCCCACGCCGAGATCCTCGAGCTGATCAAGCCGACCCTGGCCAAAGAGGGCGTGGACCTCCAGATCAAGGTCTTCACCGACTACGTACAGCCCAACGTACAGGTGGCCGAGAAGCGCCTGGACGCCAACTACTTCCAGACCAAGCCGTACCTGGACAACTTCAACAAGGGCAAGGGCACCAACCTGGTCACCGTGACCGGCGTGCACGTCGAGCCCTTCGGCGGCTACTCGAAGAAGTACAAGTCCATCGACCAACTGCCAGACGGCGCCACCGTCGCCATCCCCAACGAAGGCAGCAACAGCGGCCGCGCCCTGCTCCTGCTGCAGAAGGCCGGCGTGATCAAGCTGAAAGACCCGAGCAACGCCCTGGCTACCCCGAAAGACATCGCCGAGAACCCCAAGCACCTGAAGTTCAAGGAGCTGGAATCGGCCCTGCTGCCGCGCGTACTGGACCAGGTCGACCTGGACCTGATCAACACCAACTACGCCCTGGAAGCCAAGCTCAACCCGGTGAAGGACGCGCTGATCCTCGAAGACCGCAACTCGCCCTACGTGAACTACCTGGTGGCGCGTCCGGACAACAAGGACAGCGATGCCCTGAAGAAACTCTCCGCCGCCCTGACCAGCCCGGAAGTCAAAGCCTTCATCGAGAAGAAGTACAACGGCGCCGTAGTACCCGCCTTCTGATCCAGCCGCCCGGCTGCGTGCCGGGCGCAACGACTCCCACGCTGGGCGCGCCTCGAGCGCACCCGCTTCAACGCCGGTGGGCAGGTTCCACCGGCGTTTTTCTTTCCCGAGGTAAAGCCATGAGCGACAACGCCAAAGGCCCATCCACCCGCGCTGTGCATACCGGCCAGGATGCCGACCGGCGCATGGTCACCCGCGCCAAGAGCCTGCCGATCTACCAGAGTTCGGTGTTCGTCTACGACTCCCTGGAGCAGGTCGACGACTTCCTCGCCGGCAACCCCGACAACTACATGTACACGCGCATCGGCAACCCCAACCACACCGCCGTGGAGGAACTGCTGCGCGAACTGGAAGGCGGCGAGGACGCGCTGTTCTCCACCTCCGGCATGGCAGCGATTTCCGCGGCCCTGCTGGGCGTGCTGAATGCCGGCGACCACCTGATCGCCAGCCGCGAGCTGTACGGCACCACCCAGAGCCTGATCGAGAAGGAGCTGTCGCGCTTCGGCATCGCCTCCACCCTGCTTGACCTCAACGACCTGAGCGCCGTGGAAGCGGCGATCACCCCGAGCACCAGGCTGATCTACACCGAGACCGCCTCCAACCCGCTGGTGCGCGTGAGCGACGTGCCGGCGCTGGCCGACCTCGCCCACCGCCACGGCCTAAAGCTATTGGTGGACAACACCTTCCTCTCGCCGGTGCTCTACCAGCCGCTGCGCGACGGCGCCGACCTGGTGATCCACAGCACCACCAAGTACCTCAACGGTCATAGCGACGCCATGGGTGGCGCGCTGGTCGGCGATGCGCAGTGGATCGCCGCCGCGCGGCGCTTCCAGATCAACGCCGGCGGCAGCGCCAGCCCCTTCGAGAGCTGGCTGAACTTCCGCGGCGCCAAGACCCTGGCCCTGCGCATGAAAGCCCATTCGCAGAACGCCCAGGCTCTCGCCGAAGCCCTCGAAGGGCACCCGCAGGTGGCCCGCGTGTATTACCCCGGCCTGCCCTCGCACCCGGACCACGAACGGGCGCAGCGCCTGTTCCGCAAGGGGCATTCGGGCATGTTGAGCTTCACCTTGAAGGGCGGCCTGGACCAGGTGGACAGCCTGATCGGCCACCTGCAACTAGCCGCCTTCGCCCCCTCGCTCGCCGGCGTGGCGAGCAGCATTACCCACCCCGGCAAGACCTCGCACCGCGCATTGTCCGCCGAGGCCCTGACCGCGCTGGACATCCACGACGGCACCATCCGTGTGTCGGTGGGCATCGAGGACAGCGAGGACATCGTCCGTGACTTACTGCTGGCGCTGGACGCGCTGTAAGAGCAGAAGGAGAAATACCCATGAACGCCCCCCACGCGCCGCTACCGCTGCTGACCTTCCCCGACGCCGACAAGAGCCCGCTGAGCATCCGCGCCAAGGCGCTGGTGTTCTTCGACCCGCGTTCGCATCAGGTGCGCGACGAAGTGGAACGCCTGGCGCCGCTGCCGCAGCCGGTGCTGATCCACGGCGAGACCGGCACCGGCAAGGAACTGCTGGCCCGCCACATCCACCGCGCCAGCGAACGTCCCGGCCTGTTCGTCGCGGTGAGCTGCAGCGCGCTGAGCCGCAACTACGCCGAGGCCGAGCTGTTCGGCTACGCCCCCGGCGCGCACAACGGCCCGGTGGGCAGCCGCGCCGGCTGGTTCGGCTCGGCCAATGGCGGAACCCTGTACCTGGACGAGATCGCCGACCTGCCGCTGTCGCTGCAGCAGAAGCTGCTGCGCGTGCTGCAGGAGCGCGAGGTATTGCGCGTCGGCGCCCGCGAGCCGGTGCCGGTGGACGTGCGCCTGGTCGCAGCGACCAGCCTTGACCTGGGCCAGGCGGTGAAGGCGGGGAAATTCCTCGAAGGGCTGCAGCAGTACCTGCACGACGGCAACCTCACCCTGCCGCCGCTGCGCGAGCGCATCGGCGATATCCAGCCTTTGGCCGAATACTTCCTCGGCGTGCACGCGCAACGCCTGGAACTGCCGGTGCCGCAGATCGCCAGCGACACCCAGCGGGTGCTGGAGAGCTATCCGTGGCCGGGCAACATCCGCGAGCTGGAGAACGTTATCCACTTCGCCCTGCTGGTCAGCCCCGGGGCGGAAATCGGACCGCAGCACCTGAACCTGCCGGACACCACCCTGCCGGATTTGCGGGCGTTGCTGCAGCGACCGGGTGTCCGCGAACAGTTGCGAACCCTGCTCAACGAGGCGGAGCGCTGAACCGTTTCACTAAAAGCGACGAATGGTCGCAGTGAAAGGATTGGCCCGCCCCCGAGACGACGGCAGAGAATCCTGAGCTTGCTATCAATTTCAGGATTTTGTCTGGCTAAAACACATCAAGACAGTCTCATCGACCAGATCAATATCAACCATAAAGACCATTCACTTATATTTGTCACAAATATCAGGGAAAATGGCTATCAGGCAGTCGGGACCCAATTTCCCCGAGCCTTTGGAGACTATCGTGACCAGCTTTGCCGCTCTTGCCAGCTTTTTCGCCGCCACCGCCTTCCTGAACGTACCTGCGCAGGTCGACCCGGAACGCCGTGAGATTCGCCAAGCGAAGAAAGCCCGCCGCAAGTAAAGCAGTACCCGCTCCGCTCGGCCCTCGTACAGGGCCGGCGGCGGGACCATCGGTCCCACCGATTGGCCTTTGACGGCCATCTCGTGTTTTCATTGAATGCTTGTTCAAGGAAAAAACACGAGGGACCCCGCCCGTTTTGACTGCCCCCCAATCCCCTACTCCGTCCGCAACAACCGCCCCTTCCATGCGCATGAACCCACCGGTCTTCTACGGTGCGGCGGCGCTGATCCTGCTCTTCGCCCTCTTCGTCATCGGCCTGCCGCAACGCGCGGGTGACTGGCTGCTCGCCGCCCAGACCTGGGCCGCCGGAACCGTCGGCTGGTACTACCTGCTGGCGATGACGCTGTACCTGATCTTCGTGGTGGTCACCGCGCTTTCCGACTACGGAAAGATCAAGCTCGGTGCCGACCACGACGAGCCGGAATTCAGCTACCTGTCCTGGGCCGGCATGCTCTTCGCCGCCGGCATCAGCATCACCCTGTTCTTCTTCTGCGTCTCCGAGCCGCTGACGCACTTCCTCCAGCCGCCGCAAGGCGAAGCCGGCACCCCGGAAGCGGCGCGCCAGGCCATGCAGCTGCTGTTCCTGCACTGGGGCCTGCACGGCTGGGGCGTGTTTGCCCTGGTGGCGATGGCGCTGGCCTACTTCGCCTACCGCCACAACCTGCCACTGGCGCTGCGCTCGGCGCTCTACCCACTGATCGGCAAGCGCATCAACGGCCCCATCGGCTACGCGGTGGACTGCTTCGGCATCATCGCCACGGTGTTCGGCCTGGGCGCGGACATGGGCTTTGGCGTGCTGCAGCTCAACGCCGGCCTCGACTTCCTGTTCGGCATCGCCCACAGCCACCCGGTGCAGATGACGCTGATCGTGCTGATGATGGGCGCGGCGATCCTGGTTGCCATCTCCGGCGTCGACAAGGGCATCCGCCTGCTCTCGGACATCAACATGGTCCTGGCCTGCGCCCTGCTGCTCTTCGTGCTGTTCGCCGGCCCCACCCAGCACCTGCTCAACACCCTGGTGCAGAACATCGGCGACTACCTCGGCAGCCTGCCGACCAAGAGCTTCGACCTCTACGCCTACGGCAAGGACGGCAGTGAATGGCTGGGGGGCTGGACGGTGTTCTACTGGGCCTGGTGGATCGCCTGGGCGCCCTTCGTCGGTCTGTTCATCGCGCGCATTTCGCGCGGGCGGACGATCCGCGAATTCGTCTTCGGCGTGCTGTTCATCCCGCTGGGTTTCACCCTGGCGTGGATGTCGATCTTCGGCAACAGCGCACTGGACCAGGTGCTCAACCACGGCTTCAGCGAACTGGGCCGGGTCGCCGTCGAGGAGCCCTCCATGGCGCTCTACCAGTTGCTGCAGAACTACCCGGGCAGCAAAGCGGTGATCGCCGTCACCGTGCTGGTCAGCTTCGTGTTCTTCGTCACCTCGGCGGACTCCGGCACCGTGGTCCTCTCCACCCTTTCCGCCCACGGCGGCAGTGCCGACGACGACGGCCCGAAATGGCTGCGGGTGTTCTGGGGCGTCGTCACCGCGCTGGTCACCGGCGGCCTGCTGTTCGCCGGCAGCATCGATGCGCTCAAGTCGGCGGTGGTGCTCACCTCGCTGCCGTTCTCGCTGATCCTGCTGCTGATGATGTGGGGGCTGCACAAGGCCTTCTACCTCGAATCCCAGCGCCAGCGCGCGCGCACTCACTCCCTTGCGCCACCGCCCTCGACCAAGACCGGCGGCTGGAAGCGCCGCATCTCCCAGGCCGTGCACTTCCCCACCCGCGACGAGGTGTACCGCTTCATGAGCGACGTGGTCAGCCCGGCCATCGCCGAGGTCTCGGAGGTGTTCCGCGAGAAGGGCCTGCAAGTGGATTCCGACCTCGACCTGGGCAACCTGGAACTGGGCGTGGAGATCGGCCACGGCGAGCAGCATCCGTTCCTCTACCAGGTGTCGATGCGCGGCTATTTCACGCCGTCCTTCGCCCGCGCCGGCATGGGCGGCCTGCACCTGAAGAACCGCCGCTACTTCCGCGCCGAGGTGCACCTCTCCGAAGGCAGCCAGGACTACGATCTGATGGGCTACAGCAAGGAGCAGATCATCAACGACATGCTCGACCAGTACGAGCGGCACCTGCAGTTCCTGCATCTGGTGCGGTGAAGGCCGCAGGGCGTACAACCGTTTGCGGTTGTACGCCTCGTCTGGGCGTCGAGCTCAGGCTCAGAGTGCTCGGGTACCCAGACCAAACGGCGTATAACGCGGAGCGTTATACGCCCTACGCTTCCGGCAAGTTCGCCGCTCACAACCGATACGGCAACCGCACGCCCGGCTCGCTCTCGGCGAAATCCTTGATATTACGCGTCACCAGCAGCCGCCCCTCGACCTCCGCTGTGGCCTTGATGATCGCGTCCGGCAACTTCACCCGCAGGCGCTGCCGCACCTCGACCGCGCGCTCGGCAATGCGCTCATCCAGCGCCAGCACGGTGAAGCTGGAGAGGAAGGCGCGGGTCGCGGCTTCAGTGTCGGGCGATACGCCAATCATCACTTCCATCCAGGAGATGATGCTGATCGCACGATCGCTGTAGAGCGCCAACTCATCCCGCGCCTGCCCATAACCGTTGAGGTAGTCGATCAGGATGTTGGTATCGAACAGGCCCCTTACCATTCCTCGCGGGCCTTTTCCTGGTAGACGAGGCCGTCGACCTTGCGCTCCTTCCACAGCCCGAACGCCGCGTCAGCGTCGGCCTGCGCGTGGTTGACCAGATATTCGGCGATGGCCTCGCGGATGATCGCAGCGCGGGACTGCTGTTGCCGCTCGCTGATATCGTTCAGGCGTTCCAGGTATTCAGCAGGAATGTCCACCAGGGTGCGCATGGGAGCCTCCGATAAATGATATCGACATCATATATCACCCATTAAATCTTACGTCGCGCCCAACGACGAACAACCGAAAGCTCCGACGACAAAAAAGGCGCCCGAAGGCGCCTTTTTCGCATCACGACGAAGGATCAGCCGCGCGTGCCGGTGAGCACCTTGCGGTAGAACAGCACGCAGATCGCAACGAACACCACCAGGCCCAGCCACTGCGCGGTGTCCTCGAAGGAGCCGCCGACCAGCGCCAGCGGAGCGTCCTTGCCAGTGGTGCCGATGATGGCCGCCAGCAGGATGCCCATCAGGCTCTCGCCGACGATCAGGCCCGAGGCCAGCAACACGCCACGGCGCTTGGGCTCGTCGGAGAACTTCTCCTCGCTGACGCCCGCCGCCAGGGCGCGTTTCTTCAGCGTCGTCTCCAGTAGCCAGGCAAGCACCGCACCGACCACCAGAGTCATGCCGATGGTCGGCGGCAGGTAGATACCCAGGCCCACCGCCAGCACCGGCAGGCTGGCCTTGCCGGTGCGGCGCAACAACACGTCCACCAGGATCAGGGCAATGCCCAGGGCCACGCCGATCAGGATCATGTTCCAGTTCAGCGCGTTGTGGAAAATCCCGCTGGCAATCGCCGTCATCAGCGTCGCCTGCGGTGCGGCCAGCGCGGCGTTCGGGTCCATGCCCTCGCGCGGCAGGGCGCCGGTGAAGCCATAGGCGTTGAACAGCAGCTCCAGTACCGGCGGGATCACCAGCGCGCCCACCAGGCAGCCGACGATCAGCGCCACCTGCTGCCGCCACGGCGTCGCGCCGACCAGGTAGCCGGTCTTGAGATCCTGCAGGTTGTCGTTGGAAATCGCCGCGATGGCGATCACCACCGAGGTGGTGAACAGCGCCAGGGCGATGGCCAGCTTGCCGCCCTCCATCGCCAGGAAACCATCCTCCAGCGAGCCGACGCCGAGGATCAGCAACGACACCAGGATCACCGCGATGATGCCGATACCGGAGATCGGGCTGCTCGACGAGCCCACCAGGCCGGCCATGTAGCCGCAGGCGGCGGCGATCAGGAAGCCGAAGAAGAAGGCGAAGATCACGCAGACCGACACCAGGCCCCAGAACCCGAAGCCCTTCAGGTCCGGCGCGGCGTCGCCGAGGAAGTAGGAGAACACCACGAACAGCGCCACCAGCAGAACGCCGGCGATGGCCACGATCCACTTCGCCGAGAGGTCCTGCTCGGTACGCAGGTCACTCACTTCACCGCGTCCACGGACCGCGCTGAGCGACGCCCAGACGCCCTGCACCATGGGCTTGAACAGGGTGGCCAGGGTCCACAGCGCGGCGATGCCGATGGTCCCCGCGCCGAGGAAGCGCACCTGGCTGCTCCACAGTTTGGTGGCCAGTTCCGGCAGGCTCTGCCCGGCGGCCAGCACACTGTTCACCGAGAGCAGCGGTACCGCCACGCCCCAGGCGATCACCACGCCGATGAGGATCGCGATACCGGCGGTGATGCCCATCAGGTAGCCGGCGCCGACCAGCGCCAGGGAGAAGCCGGTGGACAGGCGGAATGCCGCCTGCCCCGCGGTGAGCCAGAAGCTGAAGCCTTCGGCGAGCACCCTGAAGCCGCTGCTGAGCAGGCTGAAGGCGGCGGCGATCACGCCACCGGCGAGGATGTCGCGCAGGCCCGGGCCGCCGGCTTTCGCGGGCTTGCCGGTCTTGTCCGCTTCCTCCTCATGGCTGCCGACGCGCAGGATCTCCGCCGCCGCCACGCCTTCGGGGTACGGCAGGTTGCTTTGCACCACCATCACCCGGCGCAACGGGATGGTGTAGAGCACGCCGAGGATGCCGCCGATGGAGCAGATGGCCGCGGTCTGCCAGAACGGGAAGCCGCTCCAGTAGCCGATCATCAACAGGCCCGGAAGGATGAAGATGATCGAGGACAGGGTGCCGGCCGCCGAGGCCTGGGTCTGCACCATGTTGTTCTCGAGGATGTTGGAGCCGGAGAAGTAGCGCAGCACGGCCATGGAAATGACGGCTGCCGGGATCGACGAAGCGAAGGTCAGGCCGACCTTGAGGCCGAGGTAAACGTTGGAGGCGGTGAATACCACGGTAATCAGCGCACCCAGGATCAGGCCGCGAACCGTCAGCTCGGCGAGGTTGGACTCGTCGGGAATCCTTTCTTGCATGTAGGCAATCTCTTGATGAAGCGAAACTGCCAAAGCGTAGGACAGTGAGCCTGCCACCGCGACCCATAATGGCGACGAATGCGGTCTGCGGTGCGGCTTTGTTGCCGCAAGTCACGGGGATGGTGGGAAATTCCCAGGCAAAGCAGGCCCCGTAGGAGCGAGCTTGCTCGCGAACCGCATGACGGAGGATTCAGGCTGGAATCCGTTCGCGAGCAAGCTCGCTCCTACAGGTGAGTCCTCAGAACGGCCTGTCCCCCAGAATGGTCGCCCGGTGCATCACCCGGCGCTGCGGGCGGTAGTCGTCCACCGCGTAGTGCTGGGTCACGCGGTTGTCCCAGAAGGCCACGTCGTTTTCCTGCCAGCGCCAGCGCACGGTGAACTCCGGGCGGCTGAAGTGGGCGAACAGCAGGTCGAGGATGGCGCGGCTTTCCGCCGGCTCCAGCTCGTTGATGCGGGTGGTGAAACCGTCGCTGACGAACAGCGCCTTGCGCCCGGTGACCGGGTGCGTGCGGATCACCGGATGGCTGCGTGGCGGGTTCTTCCTGCGCGCTTCTTCCAGGCGCGCGAGGTCCGCGTCGGTGGCGCCGAAGCGCTCCTGGGGGAAGGACTTGCTGATGTCGTGGGTCGCGGTGAGGCCGTCGAGCAATTGCTGCAGCGGTTTGGACAGAGCCTCGAACGCCGCGATGCCACTGGCCCACAGGGTGTCGCCACCGTAGCGCGGCAGCTGCTTGGCGGCCAGCACGGCGCCGAGCGCCGGGGTTTCCAGGAAGGTCACGTCGGTGTGCCAGATGGCGTTGTCGCGCACGTCGGTGACGGCGGTGTCGAGGACGATGACTTCGCGCTGTTCGGGCGAGCTGGGGTAGATCGGGTGGATATGCAGGTCACCGAAGCGCGCGGCGAAGTTCGCCTGCTGGGTGGGGGTCAGCGGCTGGTCGCGGAAGAACAGCACCTGGTGGTCGAGCAGGGCCTGCTCGATCAGGCGCTGCGCCGCGTCGTCCAGCGGGTCGGCCAGGCGTACGCCGGAAACGATGGCGCCCAGGGCCGGGCTGATGGGTTCGATGGTCAGGGTCATTTCAATGCACTCATCAAGTTTGGGCGGGGCGTTGTGGCCCTCACCCCAGCCCTCTCCCAGAGGGAGAGGGGGTTGTTCGGTGTGTTCGGGAAGGTCGCTGCCGTCCTTCAACAGCGGAGGAATGGCCGTGAGGCAGAGGACGAAAACCCACTCGGAACAGTCCCCTCTCCCACTGGGAGAGGGCTAGGGTGAGGGGCTCTTGCTCTGGCTCCCTACTCCCAGGAAGCAAACCGCTTCTGCACCCACCTCAGCCCCAGCTCGAAGCTCAGCGCGATGGCCGCGATCAGCAGGATTCCCAGTACCACCACATCGGTGGCGAGGAACTGCGCGGCGGACTGCACCATGAAGCCCAGGCCTCGGTTGGCGGCGATCAGCTCGGCGGCGACCAGGGTCGACCAGCCCACGCCCAGCGCAATGCGCAGGCCGGTGAGAACTTCCGGCAACGCGCTGGGCAGGATCACGTGACGCACCACCTGCAGGCGGCTGGCCCCCAGGCAACGCACAGCCTGGATGCGCGACTTGTCCACACGGCGCACGCCGGCTGCGGTGGCGATCAGCAGCGGGGCGAACAGCGCGAGGTAGATCAGCAGCACCTTGGACAGCTCGCCGATGCCGAACCAGATGACGATCAGCGGCAGGTAGGCCAGCGGCGGCACCGGGCGGTAGAACTCCACCAGCGGATCGAAGGCCGCGCCCACCAGCGGGTTGAGGCCCATGAGGATGCCCAGCGGAATCGCCGTGAGCACCGCGGCGCCCAGCGCCAGCAGCACGCGCAGCAGGCTGGTGCCGATGTGCTGCCACAGCGATGCATCGACGTAGCCCTCGGCGAGCAAACGCTGGAAGGCTTCCACCAGTTGCTCGGGCGCGGGCAGGAACAGGGTGTCGACCCAGCCCAGGTGCGTGGCCAGCCACCAGAGCACGAAGATGCCGCCGACGCTGCCGGCAGCGGCCCAGCGGCGGTAATCGCCCGGCACGGCGCGGGCTTTCGGCATGGCGGCCGGGAGTTTGGCGGCGAGGGTTTCAGTGGACATGCTCGGCCTCCGGTTCCTCAAGGAACTCATCGAGAAGCAGTTGGCGCAGACGCGCGAATTCCGGGTCGGACTTGATCGAACGCACCGGCTCGCCAGCGGCGTAGCGACGGGCGAAGTCCAGCGGCAGGCGCTTGACGATGCGCGCGGGCGGGCCGTCCATCACCACCAGGTCGGTGGCGAGGAACAGCGCCTCGTCGACACTGTGGGTGATCAGGAACAGGCCCTTGCCGGTCTTGCGCCACAGGTCGAGGGTCAGCACCTGCATGCGCTCGCGGGTCAGCGCGTCGAGGGCGCCGAAGGGTTCGTCGAGCAGCAGGAAATCCGGCTCCACCGCCAGCGCACGGGCCAGGCCCAGGCGCTGCCGCTGGCCGCCGGAGAGCTGGGAGATGCGGTAGTCGGCATGCTCGCCCAAGCCCACCAGCTTCAGCACTTCATGGGCGCGGGCGTTGCGTTCGGCAGCGCCGACGCCACGGATGCGCAGGCCCAGGGCGACGTTATCCAGCGCGCTCAGCCAGGGCATCAGCGCGTCATCCTGGAACACCACGCCGCGTTCGCCACCGGGGCCGTCGAGGGTGCGGCCGTCGATCTGCACGCGGCCGCTGTCCGGTGCCTGGAAGCCCGCCAGCACGTTGAGCAGGCTGGACTTACCGCAGCCCGACGGACCGAGCACCACCAGGGATTCGCCCTTGGCCAGGCTGAGAGAAAGGTCCCGCAGCACGACGCGCTCGCGTCCGCGCTGCTGAAAGGTGAGGCTGACCGCCTCGGCCGTCAGACGGCTCATGTTCTGCCCTCCGTAGGGTGAGAAGAAATGCGTGGCGCTGTTTGCTCTTGTAGGAGCGAGCTTGCTCGCGAACCGCCCTGGCTTCGGAGCCGACAGGTGTTCGCGAGCAAGGACAAGGCGTCCCCCTCGGTCCTACAGGAAGAGCAACGCCTCAGCGCTGCCCGACCTGAACGCTCTCCGCCTGGCGCACGTAGTCCGCGCTGACGTAGGGCGAGTAGTCCTTGAGCACCGACGGCACGCGCTTCTGCTCTTTCAGGAATTCGGCGGTGCCGGCGATGTCCTTGGCGGTGCCGCCACCCAGCAGTGCGGAAGAGAGCTGCGCCTGGGCTTCGGGGAAGGCGGAGCCAGCCAGCAGTTCGGGCACGTCCTGCGGATCCGCGCCGGTCAGCTTGGCGATCTTCTTCACCTGCTCGGAGTCGGCGGTCCACTGCGCCTTGTGGGCGTTGTAGTCGGCGAAGGAATCCAGGCTCACCCTGGCGAACTTGGCGATGACGTCCGGGTGTTTCTCGGCGAAGTCCTTGCGGGCCACCCAGACCTCGAAGGTCGGTGCGCCCCACTGGCCGACTTCGGCGGCGTCGGTCAGCACCTTGCCGGACTTCTTGATCTCGCCCAGGGCGGGCGACCAGACGAAGGCGCCGTCGATGTCGCCACGGCGCCAGGCGGCGGCGATCTCGGTGGGATTGAGGTTGACGATCTTCACCTTGGCCGGGTCGATCTTCCAGTGCTTGAGTGCGCCCAGCAGGCTGTAGTGCGAGGTGGAGACGAAGGGCGTGGCAATGGTCTTGCCGACCAGGTCTTCGGGCTTCTCGATCTTGCTGCCGTTGCGCACCACCAGGGCCTCGGCCGAGTTGATCTGCGCGGAGACGATGAAGGCGACGATGGGCAGGCCACGGGAGGTGGCGGCAGCCAGCGGGCTGGAGCCGATGTTGCCCAGCTGCACGTCGCCCGAGGCGATGGCGGCGATCACTTCCGGGCCGCTATTGAAGCGGCGCCAGTCGAGCTTCTCGCCGATGACCTTTTCATAGGTGCCATCAGCCTGGGGAACCTTGGTCGGGTCGATGCCGGTCTGGTAGCCGAGGACGATATCGGCGAACGCGGCGCTCTGGGAGAACAGCGCGGCCGCAACAGCGACGCCGGCCAGGGCACGGCGTACGAAACGAGGTTTGTTCATGGTGTTTCCTCTGGGGTAACGGCGGTGCCGGCCTCCGCAGAGGGGGCGGACCACGGGACGGGATTCGATGGGTTGAAACGGTGTCCGGTGGTCCGGTAGAAACTAGATTAACGGTATAAAAAACTCGTAATAAATAATATTTGGTTCTTAACTTATGAGCGCCCGAAGCAACGCACTTCAGGTCGCGCCGGCGAGCAAACGCGCACGCACGCCCTCCTCGCGCAGCCCCAGCGCCACCGCCTGCTGCGCCACGGCGGAGGTTTCCGCCACCAGGGTCGCCAGCGCGGCACTACGGGTGAAGCTCAAGCCGTTGCCCGCCGCCAGCGCTGCCTCGAAGGCCACGGCGGACTGTTCGGAGAGGCGCAACCCCAGCCCCAGCAAACGTCGCAGGCCTCTGACCGCCACCCGTGCAGGCAGCGCATCGCACGCCTGTATGGCCAGGCCCAGCGCAATGTTCGCCTGCAGCAGCGCCGACAGGCTGCCGCGCAGCTGCGCGCGGGGCGTCCAGGGCAGGCCCGGTGGCAGCAGGATGTCCTCGGGATGCAGGCGCACTTCATGGCAGCGCAGCAGCCCGCCGCCGTTGGGTTCGAAGCGGTCCAGTCCGTCGCGGTCGGCCGGCAGCGCGGCGATCAGCAGGCCTTCGCTGGGCGCGTGCCAGGCCGAAAGCACCAGCCAGTCGGCCGCCTCGGCGCCGAAGCAGTCGTGGCGACCGCCCTGCAGCAGGAAGCCACCGCGCCGGTGCTCCCGCGCCAGCAGGCGGCGCTCCTGGTGATCCACCGCCTCGCCCCACAACCAGTCGCGCGCGACGCTCAGCGGCAACAGGCGTTCGCGCTGCTCGCGGCTCCCCAGCAGTTGCACGCTGGCCAGTTGCAAGTGATGCACGGCGAACAGCCGGGCCAGGGTGCCGTCGCGCTCGGACAGGTCGCGCAGGGTCTGCAGCACTTCGTCCCAACTGGTACCGCGCCCGCCGTAGTCGCGCGGCACCGACAGGTCGAGCAGGCCGGAGGCGCGCAGCGCACGGCTCCAGCGGGCAGAGGGAAGATCGGGAAGGGAAGCGGTCGCCGCCAGGTTCATGCGCACCTCGTCGAGAGAGTCGGTCAGTGGCCTGGGCGTATGGCGCGCGGGTGTACTGAGAAAGGAAAACGGCCTCACTGGGGAGGCCGTTTCATACCCTAGCGAAGTCGCCGGGCGGGGCGAAATAACCTTTCGGGCTTAGCTCATGCCGCGTCCTGGCGCCGCCACTGCGGCAGGCCGATCAGCACCACGGCGCTGATGATCACCGCCATCGCCAGGGACTCGGCGACGCCGATGTGCTCGCCGGCGAAGACCACGCCGAGCATCACCGCCACCGCCGGGTTGACGTAGGCATAGCTGGTGGCCGCAGCCGGGCGCACGTTGGCCAGCAGGTACATGTAGGCGCTGAAGGCGATGATCGAACCGAACACCACCAGGTAGGCCAGCGCACCCCAGCCGGCGGCGGTCGGCATCTGCGTCATGCGCTCGCCGCTGAGGAAGCTGCCCAGCAGCAGCACGCCGCCGCCCACCAGCATTTCCAACGCGCTGGCCATGGCGCCGGCCGGCAGAGACAGGCGCCGGCTCCACACCGAACCGAAGGCCCAGGTGGCCGCCGCGAAGATGATCAGCGCCGCGCCCGCCGGGCTGCCCTGCAGGTTGGAGCCGAGGTTGAGCAGTACGATGCCGAACAGGCCCAGGGCGATACCGGCCCATTCCAGCGCATTGGTCTTGTTGCCGAAGAAGCGCCCGAACACCAGGGTGAACAGCGGCACCGTGGCCACCGCCAGCGCCGCCACGCCCGAGGCCACGCCCCAGTGCTCGGCGACCGTCACCCCGCCGTTGCCGCAGCTGAGCAGGAGGATGCCGATGGCGCCCGCCGACAGGCATTGCTTGAGCGTCGGCAACGGCGCGCCGCGCCAGAGCATCCAGGCGAACAGGAGGGTCCCGGCGATGATGAAGCGGCAGCCCGCCATCAGCATCGGCGGCCAGGATTCGACGCCGATGCGGATCACCAGGTAGGTCGAGCCCCAGATGAAGTACAGGGCGAAGAACGCAGCGATCAGGGTCAGGGAGACGCGGGCTCTGGGCATGGTGATCGTGGTCATGGGAAGCGCTCGACAAGACAGGCGGAGCGCTTCATTTTATGAGGGTCGATAACGCCAGATAAGGCACAGACGACGTTAAAGCAGGCATAACACTTTTCATTCGACGGATTTTCCGGTGACTTTCCGTTGAATCCAATTTCGTCGAAAACCCGAGGTTACCCCCATGGACAAATACGACCGCGCGCTGCTCGCCGCCCTGCTGGAAGACGGCCGGATGTCCTTCGCCGAGCTGGCCCGGCGCATCAACCTCTCCCCTCCAGCGGTGGCCGACCGCGTGGCGCGCCTGGAGGCGGACGGGGTGATCACCGGCTACCACGCCAGCGTAGACCTGTCGAAGATGGGCCGCTCCATCCAGTGCCTGATCGAGATGCGGCTGAACGACCACCGCAGCAAGACCATGCTCGACCCGTTGATGGAAATCCCGCAGATCATCGACTGCTACCGCATCACCGGGGAGGCCTGCGTGATGCTCAAGGTCGCGGTGAGCTGCACCCAGGAGCTGGAGGAGCTAATCGACCGCCTGGCGCAGTTCGGTACCAGCAAGACCTCGCTGGTGCTGTCCACGCCGTTCTCCGGGCGCGTGCATCCGGCGATGTTGCAGGGCGGTTGAGGGGCATTTCTAGAAGGAAATTGCCCCCCCGAGCGACGGCCTCACTTGTAGGAGCGAGCTTGCTCGCGAACCGCCCTGGCCTCGGTGCCGACCGGTGTTCGCGAGCAAGCTCGCTCCTACAGGTAACGCCCACCCGACGCGCGGATAAAAAAAGGCGGCGCCGCTTGCACGGCACCGCCTGAAGTCACGGAGTTGCTACATCGTGGGGGCGACCATGGCCGCCCCGATGTATTGGATTACCTTTCCACGATCGCGGTCACACCTTGGCCACCCGCCGCGCAAATCGAGATCAGCCCGCGCCCCTTGCCGCCGGCGTCCAGCAGCTTGGCCAGGTTGGCGACGATGCGCCCGCCGGTGGCGGCGAACGGGTGGCCGGCGGCGAGCGAACTGCCCTTCACGTTGAGCTTGCTGCGGTCGATGGAGCCCAGCGGCGCGTCCAGGCCCAGGCGCTCCTTGCAGTAATCGGCGTCCTCCCAGGCCTTGAGGGTGCACAGCACCTGGGCGGCGAAGGCTTCATGGATTTCGTAGTAGTCGAAGTCCTGCAGGGTCAGGCCGTTGCGCGCCAGCAGGCGCGGCACCGCGTAGACCGGCGCCATCAGCAGGCCCTCGTGACCACCAACGAAATCCACCGCCGCCGCTTCGCCATCCTTGAAGTACGCCAGGATCGGCAGGCCGCGCGCCTTCGCCCACTCCTCGCTCGCCAGCAGCACCACCGAGGCGCCGTCGGTGAGCGGCGTCGAGTTGGCCGCCGTCAGCGTGCCGCGCGGGCCCCGCTCGAACACCGGCCTCAGGGTGCCGATCTTCTCCAGGTTGATGTCCGGGCGCAGGTTCTGGTCGCGCACCAGGCCGCGGAACGGCGTCATCAGGTCGTTCTGCCAGCCCTCGTCGTAGGCGGCGGCCAGCTTGATGTGGCTCTCGTAGGCCAGCTTGTCCTGCTCATCGCGGGGGATGGCCCAGGTCTGCGCCATCAGCTCGCAGTGCTCGCCCATGGACAGCCCGGTACGCGGCTCGCCGTTCTTCGGGATGTGCGGCATCAGGTGGCGCGGGCGGATCTTCAGCAGGCTCTTGATCTTCTCGCCGTTGGACTTGCCGCGATTGGCCTCCAGCAGGATCTTGCGCAGCCCTTCGTTAACGCCGATGGGCGCGTCGGAGGTGGTGTCCACGCCGCCCGCAATGCCGCACTCGATCTGCCCCAGGGCGATCTTGTTCGCTACCAGGATCGCCGCTTCCAGGCCCGTGCCGCAGGCCTGCTGGATGTCGTAGGCCGGGGTCTCCGGCGCCAGGCGCGTGCCCAGCACGCATTCGCGGGTCAGGTTGAAGTCGCGGGAATGCTTGAGCACCGCGCCGGCGACCACTTCGCCCAGGCGTTCGCCGTGCAGCTTGTAGCGCTCGATCAGGCCGTCCAGCGCACAGGTCAGCATCTCCTGGTTGCTCGCCGTGGAATACACAGTGTTGGAGCGGGCGAAGGGAATTCGGTTGCCGCCGACGATGGCGACCCGGCGCAGTTGGGTCATGCAGGGCTCCTGAGAATGAGCGTTGAAGTGCGCTCAAGGCTAACCTTAGCCGCTTGTGTCGCATTGGCCGCCCCGCCGTTGCGCAGGTCAGCGCGGTCAATTGCGCCGAACCCGCCGCTGCGTAGAGTGGTCAGCACTTCGAGAATCCGTGCAGGAGCCCGTTCCATGACCGATCGCTACATCGCCTTCGCCAACTCCAACGTCGGCCGCCGCCTGGTCGGAGCCCTCGGCCTGCCCGCGCCGGTCCGCCTGGAGCGCTGGAGCGCCGGGCGCACGCGGCCGGTGGACGGGGCGCTGCTGCTCGGTGGCGAGGGCAACCTGAACGAGGCGGTGCTGACGTTCTCCGGGCGCCTGACCGACGCGGTGTTCGCCTTCGCCGAAGGCCAGTACGGCCTGCCGCGCTGGACAGCCGAGCACGGCCCGAAGCTCAAGGCCATCGTCTTCGACGCCAGCGGCCTGACCCGTTTCGAGCAGACCCTGGAGCTGCGTACCTTCTTCCAGGGCGCGCTCAAGGGCCTGGACAAGTGCCCGCACGTGGTGATCCTCGGCCGTGCGCCGGAATCCCTGAAAGACCCCATCGCCGCCAGCGTGCAACGCAGCCTGGAAGGCTTCAGCCGCTCCCTGGGCAAGGAAATCCGCCGGGGCGGCAACGTGCAGCTGGTGTACGTCGGCAAGGGCGCCGAAGACCAGCTCGAAGGCGCGCTGCGCTTCTTCCTCTCGCCCAAGAGCGCCTATGTCTCCGGGCAGGTGGTGCGCCTCTCTGCCTACGACAAGCAGGTGCAGGACTGGAGCCGCCCGCTGGTGGGCAAGCGCGCGCTGGTGACCGGCGCCGCCCGTGGGATCGGCGCGGCCATCGCCGAGACCCTCGCCCGTGACGGCGCCGAGGTGGTGCTGCTGGACGTACCGCCGGCCAAGGATGCCCTCGACGCCCTCGCCGCGCGCCTGGGAGGCCGTGGCGTGGCGCTGGACATCTGCGCCGCCGATGCCGGCGCGCAGCTGGTGGAAGCGCTGCCCGACGGCGTGGACATCGTGGTGCACAACGCCGGCATCACCCGCGACAAGACCGTCGCCAAGATGAGCGAGGCTTTCTGGAACTCGGTGATCGACGTGAACCTCAAGGCCCCGCAGGTGCTGACCCAGGCGCTGCTCGATGCGAACAAGCTGCATGACGACGGCCGCGTGGTGCTGCTCGCATCCATCAGCGGCATCGCCGGCAACATGGGCCAGACCAACTACGCGGTAAGCAAGGCCGGCCTGATCGGCCTGGCGCAGGCCTGGGCGCCGGTGCTGGGCAAGAGGGGCATCAGCATCAACGCGGTGGCGCCGGGCTTCATCGAAACCCAGATGACCGCCGCCATCCCGCTGACCATCCGCGAGGCCGGCCGGCGCATGAACTCCATGGGCCAGGGCGGCCTGCCGCAGGACGTCGCCGAAGCCGTGGCCTGGTTCGCCCAGCCGGGCTCGGGTGCAGTGAGCGGGCAGGTATTGCGGGTGTGCGGGCAGAGTCTGCTCGGGGCATGACCCGTAGGGCGTACAACCGTTCGCGGTTGTACGCCGATACACCTCGACCGATCGGATGGCGCCAAGGTCGATCCCGGAGCGCTCTGGGACCAAGGCTAGACGGCGTATAACGTCGAACGTTATACGCCCTACGTCCCGGCCAGCCGCACCGAACTCACTTCCCGCGCGCCGCAATCAACTGCCGGAACTCCTCCGCACTCACCCGATGATCGCCATCGCGATCGCCCCGCAGGATCAGCGCCGGTTCCTGGGCCATGAACTCGGCCGGGCTGATCTTCTCGTCACCATCGCTGTCCGGCCAGACCACGGCATTAGGCGAAGGATTGCTGCTCTGGCTCGGCGGGGTGAGCTCCTGGCGGCTGAGGAAGCCGTCGGTATCACGGTCCAGCCGGCGGAACATGCGCTCGCGCATCGCCGTCATGTCGCTGGCCTCGATGTAGCCATTGGCATCGCGATCCAGGCGGGAGAAGGCCGTTTCACCCGTCTGGCTCGCCAGCGCCTGCTGACTCCCCAACAGCACGACGCTGCACAGCAGGGCGTTACGAATTCGGCTTTGCATCTGGAACTCCTCGGGTGGAAAAAGCGCGCCAAGCCTACTCAGCACTCCACTCGAAGAGGTTCGATCACTCCGCCGGCGTCTGTGGCCGGCCGCGGCGGCGGAACTCCACCGGGGTCTCGCCGACCCAGCGCTTGAAGGCCCGGTAGAACGTGCTCGGCTCGGAGAAGCCGGTGCGCTCGACAATCACCTCGATGCGCTCATCGGTCTTGAGCAGCAGGTCCTTGGCCAGCCGGCAGCGGTAGTCGGTGACCAGGTCGTTGAAGCGCACCCCGGCCATGGCCAGGCGCTCGCGCAGGCGGCGCGCCGGCATGTCCAGGCGAGCGGCGACCTGCTCCAGCGTCGCGCCGCCGTCCACCAGCAGCAATCCGATCAGCTCGCGCACCTTGCGCACCAGGTCCAGGCGCTCGACCTCCGCCAGTTGCCGGCGCGCCAGCGACTCGTGCATGCGCAGCAGTTCCGGGGCGGCATGGCGCGAGGGCTTGTCCAGCACGGCGGCGTCGAACACCAGGGCGTAGCGCTCGGCCCCGAGCACCGCCGGGCAGCCGTAGACGTCCCGGTAGCGCTCGGCGGGCGCCCCGGCCTCGTGCATCAGCTGCACTTCGCGGGGCTTGAAGTCGCCTTCGGTGAGGGCGTGGAACAGACGGACCACTGCGCCGGCAAGCATTTCCGGGAAATGCCGGTTGGTCCCGGCGGTGTGGCCGAGCAGCAGCACGGCGCGCTCGTCCTCGATTTCCAGGCGCGCGTTGAGGGTGTCGGAGAGCAGGCGCACGTAGCGCAGGGCATGGCGCAGGCCTTCGCCGAAGGTCGAGCTGGAGAGGAACAGGTATTCCAGCAGCAGGCCGTGGAACGCCGGCAGGTGGCCGGCCAGGTAGAGGCCGACGTGCTCCTGGCCGCACTCTTCGGCGGCGGCCTTCCAGAACAGATTCTGTGCGCTGTGGGGGAAACGTCCGGCGGGCAGGCTGCCGGCGGGCAGGCCGACGCGCGCCAATACAAGGTCGGGGTCGGTGCCACTGGCGCGCAGGGCGTCGATCACCGGGCGCATCAGCGCCACATCGTCGGTCAGATCACGCATGGTGTTTTTTCTAGTTATCCATGGGGCGGGCCCATCTTAGGCAGCTTTCCTCTCCCCCCTCAAGAGAATCAGGAAGGCCATTGAACGAAATCTCCGAGCAATCGGACGGTCAGATTGACTTGCCTGCCGCACGCCGCGTTATCACGGCCAATGCCCGACGCAGAGCGGCGGCTAAGCTGACACTATGACCCGTCAGGAGATACCCGATGCCCCGTGATTGGCTCGACCTGTCCGCTCCCCCTGCCCTCACCGGCCTGTTCGTCCGCGCCGCCCTGCGCCGTGGCGTGCGTGGCCGCAGCCTGCCGACCCGCGGCCTGCGCTGCCCGGTGACGGTCGATCCGAAGCATCTTGAGCGCTATCGCAAGGTCTGCGGCTTCCCCGACAACCACCTGCTGCCCCCCACCTACCCGCACGTCCTCGCCTTCGGCCTGCAGATGGGCTTGCTCACCGACGCGCGCTTCCCCTTCCCGCTGCTGGGCCTGGTGCACCTGGAAAACCGTATCAGCGTATTGCGGCCCCTGGGCGGGCTCGGGCCGTTCAACGTCAGCGTGCGGGTGGACAACCTGCAACCCCACGAGAAGGGCGTGACCTTCAGCATCATCACCCAGCTGCACGACCAGCTCGGCCTGCTCTGGGAAGGCGACAGCCGCATCCTGTTCCGCGGCATGCGCCTGGACGGCACGCCGCCCGCCCGCGAAGACGTGGCCGAGCTGCCGCTGGAGCAGATCGACGCCTGGAGCTGCCCGGCGGATATCGGCCGCCGCTATGCCCGCGTCGCCGGCGACTACAACCCGATCCACCTGTCCGCCGCCAGTGCCAGGCTGTTCGGCTTCCCCCGCGCCATCGCCCACGGCCTGTGGAACAAGGCGCGCAGCCTGGCGGCCCTGGGCGAGCAACTGCCGATGGCCGGCTATCAGGTCGAGGTGCGCTTCCAGAAACCGGTCCTGCTGCCCTCATCGGTCAACCTGCTAGCCAGCGAACCGGCGCCGTCCGGGCAGTTCAGCCTGCGCGGCAAGGACGACCTGCCACACATGGCCGGCAGCTGGAACCCTCTCGATAGCTGAAGCGCGACGCTTGAAGGCGCTCGCCTGAAGCCTGAAGCTATGGGGCTCACGTTGGAGCCCCATCTGCATGAACCTCGAAGAACTCACTGCGCGCCTGCACGCCATCCGCGACCACAACGACTGGAGCCGCTTCCACAGCCCGAAGAACCTGGCCATGGCCGCCAGCGTGGAAATGGCCGAGCTGGTGGAAATCTTCCAGTGGCTGCGCGAGGACGAATCCCGCCAGCTGCCGCCGGAGACACTGGCCCACGCCGGCCAGGAAGTCGGCGACATCGTGCTCTACCTCCTGCTGCTGTGCGCGGAGCTGGGCATCGACATGGAACAGGCGGTGCGCGCCAAACTGGCCGACAGCGAGCGGCGCTTCATCGAAGGGGGCGCCAAGTGAGCCAGCCTCCCAAGACCGGCGACCGCCATTTCGACGAACTGGCCACCCGCTTCGCCGAGAAGATCTACGGCGGCGCCAAGGGCGCGATCCGCCTCGCCGTGCTGCAGGCCGACCTCGCCGAAGCCCTGCCGGACCGCCCGCTGCGCGTGCTGGATATCGGCGCGGGTCTGGGCCACATGTCGCTCTGGCTGGCCGGGCGCGGCCATGACGTCACCCTCGCCGAGCCCGCCGCGCCGATGCTCGAAGGCGCCCGCCGGCGCTTCGAAGAGGCGGGCCTGAAAGCCACCTTCATCGAAGCCCCCTGGCAGGACCTGCTCGGCCAGCTCAACGAACCCTACGACCTGGTGATCTGCCACGCCGTGCTGGAATGGCTGGCCGAGCCGCTGGCGATCCTCCCCGTGCTGCACCAGCTGACCCGCAGCGACGGCTGGCTGTCCCTGGCCTTCTACAACCGCGATGCGCTGATCTACCGCAACTTGCTCAAGGGCCATTTCCGCAAGCTGCGCAAGAACCGTTTCTCCGGCGAGGGCCAGAGCTTGACCCCGCAGGAGCCGCTCGACCCGCGCACGCTGGAAGAGGCCATGGACGGACATTGGCGCATCGAGGCACGCAGCGGCGTGCGGGTGTTCCACGACTACATGCCGGTGGAGTTCCAGCACAAGGCCGAGCCGCTGGACCTGGTGGAGATGGAACTGCAGTACCGTCGACATCCCGCCTTCGCCGGTCTGGGCCGCTACCTGCACTGGCTGTGCCGGCCGCAGGATTAGGTGCATAGTTTCTGCTGCGCACGCCGACCGGACCGGGCGTGCGGGAGTCCTTCATGCCGCGTTACCTGCTGATCCTGCCGCTGTTCGCCGCCCTGGCCGCCTGCCAGAGCCCCAACCCGTACACCGCCGCCTCGCTGCCGATGCCGCCTGCGCCGGCCTCGGCCGCCCATCCGGGGCTCGCCCCCGGCAGCTACCCGACAGCGCCGATGGACTACGGGCACTACCGCTCCTGGAGCTGGGCCGACGGCACCGGTTTCGGCGGTCCGTTGCAGGACGCCGTCAGCGAAGCCCTCGACCAGCGCGGCCTGCGCCCGGCAAGGAACAACACGCCGGCGGACCTGGTCGTCAGCGCCCAGCTGTCCAGCGAGCAACGCACCCGGCAGACCACCGACTACTACGGTGGCGGCTACTACGGCGGCTGGGGCGACCCCTGGTACGGCGGCGCCTACTACCCGGTCGTCCGTACCTACGTGGTGACCGTCAGCGTGGTGCACATCAGCCTGTTCGACGCCCACAGCCACCAGCCGGTGTGGAGCGGCAGCGCCGAATACGAGAACGGCAGCAGCCAGACCGACCAGGCCCGCGCGCTGCGCGAAGCCGCACGCAAGGCCATGGACGGCTACCCGCCGGGTTGAGCCGGCAGTGGCCATAGAAGTTGCCGACTGAACGGCTCCAGCCCCCAACGCAACCGCTCTGCCGCTTGCCTTTGCGTAGACTCTGCGCTTGGATGGAAGCTCTATCAGGAGTATCCACCATGATCCGCCGTTTACTGCTTCTGGGCCTGATGCTGGGCCTGGCCGCCTGCGAAACCACCAGCGTCAGCCGCGACTACGACACCACCCGCGACTTCTCCCGCTACCTGAGCTGGAGCTGGGCGCAGCCGTCGTTCGAGTACCGCCCGGACGACCCGCGCATCAAGAGCGACCTCACCGAACAGCGCATCAGCCAGGCAGTGGCCGACGAGCTCGACCGGCGTGGCCTGCGCCAGGCCCAGGGCGGCAACATCGGCGACGTGAGAGTGCGCGCCTACCTGATCGTCGACCAGCGCCAGGACCAGATCACCTCCTACAGCAGCGGTTACTGGAACGGCTACTGGGGTGGCTACTGGGGCCCGCCGCCGATGGCCGAAACCCGCACCGTCACCTACAAGGTCGCCACCATCCAGGTCGACCTGTTCGACGGCAAGGACGGCAAGCTGGTCTGGCGCGGCAGCGGCGAACAGGTCATGCGCAGCAGCCCGCCCACGCCTGCCGAGCGTGAAGCGGCGATCCGCGAGACGGTGCAGAAAGTCATCGCCCAGTACCCGCCGCGCTGAATCGGGGGAAAATGTGGAACTACCAGTCCTCTCCCACCGCCCCGCCGCCGCCGGCGACCTCGACGAGGTGGTGCGCTTTCCCCAGGATCGCGACGAACTCTTCTACTGCTACCCCAAGGCGAGCTGGCCGCTGACCGTCGGCCAGCTCGCCGCCGCCATGGCCGAGCGCCGCGGCAGCACCCTCGCCCTGCTGGACGGGCGCGCGGCAGGCTTCGCCAACTTCTACCAGTGGCAACCGCGCGAATACTGCGCACTGGGCAACATGATGGTCGCCCCCTGGGCGCGCCAGCACGGCGTGGCCCAGTACCTGATCGAGGTCATGGAGAAACTCGCCCGCGACCAGTACAAGGCGCAGGTGATGAAAGTGTCCTGCTTCAACGCCAACGCCGCCGGGCTGTTGCTCTACACTCGGCTGGGTTATCGGCCGCAGGCCATCGTCGAGCGCGCCGACCCGCAGGGCCGACGCATCGCCCTGGTACAACTGGAGAAAGCCCTTGAGCCCATCTGACCGGCAGCGGGTGCTGATCATCGTCAGCAGCGGCCCGAGCACCCCGGCGCGCTGCGCGGCGCCCTTCTACACCGCCACGCTGCTGGCCTGCATGGACGCCCAGGTCACCTTGTTCCTCAGCGGCGAAGGCACCCGCCTGGCCCTCCAGGACGTCGCCGACCACCTGTACGCGGCCGAGGATGGCGAGCCCATCAGCCACTTCATCCAGCAGGCCAAGGAAGCCGGCGCGCGCCTGTTGATGTGCCGCGCGCCGGGTGTGCCAATCGACGAAAGCCGGTTGATCGAGGAAGTCGACGAGATTGCCAGCGGCGGCGAACTGGCGCGGATGATCCTCGAATACGACCGGGTGCTGACCCTGTGAAGCTGCACGGTCTCAACTTCCCCGACGACCGCCTGTACGCCCCCGAGTACAACCTCTGGCTGCACGAGGAGCCCGGCGGCGCCGTGACCCTTGGCCTCACCGCCTATGGCTGCGCCCTCTACGGACAGATCTTCGCCTTCACCCCCAAGCGCGACGGTTGGCACATCGACTGCGACCGCAGCTTCGGCGTGGTCGAATTCGCCAAGGCCGCCTCTTCCGCCCGAAGTCCGCTGGCCGGCCACATCCTCGCCAGCAACGACGCCGTGGTGCGCAGGCCGGGCCTGATCAATCAGGATTGCTACGGCGAAGGCTGGATGGTGCGCCTGAAGCCCGACGACTGGGCTGCCGCCCGTGGCCAATTCCTGCAAGGGCAGGCCGCGCTGGAGGCCTTCGCCCGCCGCATGCACCTGGACAACTTCGACCCCGAGGACGACGGGGTGCAGGCCCTGCGCCCATGAGCCGAACAGGCGCGGCCCAACGCTGGCGCCTTCCGCTCCTGCTGTTGCTCTTCGCCTGCCTGCCGCTGCGTGCCGACCAACCGGCGCAGCCTGGCTTCGTCTACCTCGACCAGATACTGAAATCCGCCCGCTATGACGTGCGCTACGCCGGCTCCGACAACTTCGTCGGCGAGCCCATCGACGGCTACCAGAAGGCACGGATCATCCTCACCGAACCCGCCGCCAAGGCCCTGGCCGAGGTCGAGCGTGACCTGGCGCTGAGCGGCCTGGCCCTGAAGATCTTCGATGGTTATCGCCCGCAGCGCGCCGTGGAGGCCTTCAAACGCTGGGCCGCCGATCCGCAGGACACCCGGCAGAAAGCCCGCTACTACCCGGACCAGGACAAGCGCACGCTGTTCCGCGACGGCTATATCGCCCAGCACTCCGGGCACTCGCGCGGCAGCACGGTCGACCTGACGCTGGTGGATGCAAAGACGGGAGAGGAATTGGACATGGGTAGCCGCTTCGACTTCTTCGGCCCCATTTCACACCATGGCACGACGCTGATCAGCGTGCAGCAGACCCGCAACCGCGAAACCCTGCGCCAGGCCATGCTGCGATACGGCTTCGAGCCGTACGCCGCAGAGTGGTGGCATTACCGGCTGAAAGCCGAGCCCTATCCAGCGACCTACTTCGATTTTCCGGTACGGTGAGGGAAGGATAGCGGCCGTCCCTGGCCGCAGGACGACTTACTCGTCGTCGCTGTCGTTTTTCGAGGAGTTATCGGTAGCGTTGTCCAGGCCCTTGGTGTTGTGGGTACCCGGAGTGGTGTCGGAGATCGCCGTTGCCTTGGACAGGCCACGGGTGTCCTTCGAATGGGCCACGGACGAGGTCGTCGCGCCATGTCCCTTGCTGTCGTGCTTGGTGGTGCCGTTGTGGTTGCCGTTCAGGCCATGGTCGCGAGTGGCCTTGCCGGCGTGCTCGACACCCTCGACCTTGCCATTGCGCTTCGCACCGTGGACGCCGGAGTTACCGTCGGACGGGTCGCTTGTGTGGCCAAGAGCACCTTTGCCCTTGCCATTGCCGTGACCATTTCCATCGCCATCACCGCCGCCATTGCTACCGCTATGGCCGGCACTGTTGCCGCCGCCATGACCACTGCCATTGCCACTGCCACCACCGTTACCGCCGCCGTGGCCACCACCATTACCGCCACCACCGCCGCCATTGCCCTTGGCATAAACCGAACCAATCGGCGAGAGGTCGGCGGGCAGCATGGCTGTGGCGCCGAGGGCGAAAGCACAGACTGCTGCAACAACCAGGGTTTTCTTCATGATCGATACGCCTCCAGGGGCGGGGTTGAGATACTCCTCCGACTACTCTGCAGCCCCGATGGTTCGGGGCTTTCCGACGAAATGCATGCACTCAGGTGCCAACTTGCCTGCTGCCGACAGGACGCAACTGCGGCTACGCTCAGCAACATCAGGATTCTAGGACAGAGGAAACACGGAGATGCCCAAACTCAATACCCTGCTGGCAACGACGCTTGGCCTTGCCCTGATTGGCGCCAGCCCGGTGCTGCTGGCCGGCAATGGCAACGGTAATGGCCATGCCAAGAACGCCCAACACGGCAATCAGGGACAAGGCGGCAGCAACTGGCAAGGTGGCCCGCAGATCGATGTCGGCGGCGTGCGCGTCATCCTCGATGACAATCGCGACTACTGGAGCCCGGGCGCGGCACTGCCGCCGGGTATCCGGAAGAACCTCGCCCGCGGCAAACCGCTTCCGCCCGGCATCGCCAAGAAGCTCGACGGTCGCCTGATCGGCCGCCTCCCCCGTTACGACGGCTACGAATGGCAGCAAGCCGGCACCGACCTGCTCCTGGTCACCATCGCCACCGGCGTCATCTACGAAGTCCTGAACAACGTGCTGGATTGATCCCGCCGGACCCGGCCCCCATGAATTCGACTCGCGAGCATGGGGGTTGCTCCCATTACTCCCCGTCCGACACGCTGGAATGCCCATGTCAGCTCAGCCGCCCCATTTCGATGGCCAACACTGGAGCAACGCCGACGAGGACCGCGTCGAAGTCGTTGCCGCCGATCCCTGCTGGGCACAGCGCTTCGTCGAGGAAGCCGAATCGATCCGCGGCGCGTTGCAGCTTCCCGACCTAGCCATCGAGCATATCGGCAGCACCGCCGTACCCGGCCTGGACGCCAAGCCGATCATCGACATGCTCCTGCTGCCGCCCCCCGGTTTCGACCGTTCCAGCCTGGTCGAACCGCTGGAACGCCTCGGCTACCAGTACTGGCGAGAAAACCCCAACCCCGGGCGAATGTTCTTCGTCAAAGGCATGCCGCCCTTCGGTAACGGGCGCACCCATCACATTCACCTCATGGAGTCGCACGAGGTGCAGAGCCGCCTGGCGTTCCGCGACTGGTTGCGCGCCCAGCCTGACGACGCCCGGAGGTACGCGGATGTGAAACGTGAACTGGCGCGCCGCTTCCCCACCGACCGCGAGGCCTACACCGACGGCAAGGGCGAGGTGATCGCACAGATCCTCCGTCGCGCCCTCGATTCGCCGTAAACATCCCGCCCCACTGGGCTCCTCTTAATCCGCCGTTAATCCTCCCGGCCGACTCTCGAGGCTCACTCCAGGAGGACTCTCCCATGTTCAAGCTCTCCGTGGTCACCTTCGCCTGCATCGTCCTCGCCGGCTGCGCCGACGCCCCCCACTACAACCACTTCAGCGCTATCGAATCGCCTGTGCGCGAGTCCTTCGGCGAAGACAACCTCGAACGCCAGCCCACGCGCGTCCAGCTGCAGAGCGACGACTACTCGGCGCAGCAGCAGCGGATGCTGTGGGGACAGTGAGCGCGAGCGGGAGCCTTTGGCCGGCACGCCCATTTGCTATTGACGTGGCGTGAACCGGCTTACTCGTTCAAGGCCGGATCGGGGAAGGGCAGCTTGCTCTGCGACTCACTGGGCTGAGCAACCCACTCGCCGTTCTCGCGGTAGAAATCCGCCTGTGTCTCCGACGAGCCGGCACCGATGCTGACCAATACCGTACAGGCGATCTGGCCCTCATGTTCCGACTGGACCGGCTCGACGCAGGTGCCCACCCTGACATCGGCCTGACCGACTTCAGGTATGTTCATCATGGCCAGGATGGCGCGTGTCGCATCCTCGGGCCCCGGGCGAGATGAATCTTCGGCCTGCACCGTGGACGCCAGCACGGCAAGGGCGAGCAGGCAGAGCGGACGACGTGGTTGCTTCATGAAAGCTCCTCAATGAGCAGTTCGTGAATGAAGGTACAAGGCAGGCGATCCATCCTGCCCCAATCAAAACCTAAGCACTTGCCCCCCGATGCCGCCAGTGATCGAGCCGTCCCACTTCCTGACGCTGGATTACGTCATCACGTCGAGGCTTCCCCGGACACGCTACTAGTACAACATCCGCTCGCTGATGATCCTCGGGGCCAATGGCGTCGCCCCAGGCAAAGCACTGAGCCCTGGAGACGGAATACTGGTCGGCTGAAAAGGGAATTGGCGGAAGGCAGTGGGAGTCGAACCCACCCAGGAACGGCTGCCGTCCCCCACCGGGTTTGAAGCCCGGCCACGCCACCGGGCGTGATTGCCTTCCCTGGACTGCTACCGGCGCTGGAGCCCGTCGGCGAACCGGGAGCCTGGATGTTGCCATCATTGCCTTGACCGATGCCAGCGCAGCGATGCCGCAGGAGGCTTGAATGGCCTTGGAGAGTCGCCGCTTGGCCGGGACATGCGCCTAGTTCGACTCGTGGTCCATCCCTCTTGCCCTCCGGGCCGCGAAGGCCGCTTCGACTTCCTCGTCCGAGCGCCCTTCTCCAGCCGCCATCGAAGCTCGGCCGGCCTCGATCCTGGCTTCCAGGAACTTACCGTAGTCATCCCCCGGCGCAGTACTCGCCAGCGCCGACTCCTCCCGAACCCGCCGCTCGTTACCGAAGCGGCGGGTGAAGCCGATGCGATCGAAGTATTCCAGCAGCTGGATGCAGCGCTTGCGGCCGATGCCAATGCGGTCGCGGAAGGCGGCGGCGCGGATGATGCCGGCTTCGTCGCGCAGGTGCAGGGCGTGGCTGGCGAGTAGGCGCAGGGTTTCTTCCGGGTAGAACAGGTCCTTCACCACCTGGTGCAATTGGCCGAGTCGGGCGAGCTTGCGCAGCAGCAGACGCACTTCGCCCTCCTCTGCGCCCAGCTCGCGGGCCAAGTCGCGTACCCAGGGTGGATCGAAGGCGCCAGCGAGTAGTAGCGGCCAGAGGCGTTCGCGCAGGCGTTCGTCAGCTTCGCCCAGTTGAACGCGATGATCGGGTAGGTGCAGCCAGGGGCCGCTGCTGTCGATGCGTTGGTTCGCCAGCAGGCATTCCAGCAGCGCGATGAAGACAGGCCGCTCCAGCTGCGGCAAGGCGTAGCGGCGCAGGCGATCACGGTCGGGGCCGAGCTCGTCGGGGGCTTCCTCATGGAAGCGTTGCAGCGCGTCGATCACCTGTTGTTGCAGGGCGGTCCAGCGCCGGGCAGCAAACAGGCGTGGACCGAGACGGGTGCTGATTTCGACCAGTTCGGCAGGCAGCTTCCAGCTCTCCCGTGGGCGGTTGAATTGCCGCGCCAGCAGCACCGGGTCAAGCCCGTTGCTGGCGTGCGCCAGCAGGATCGGCAAGGCGCTTTCCAGGCCCTCGCCCTGTAAGGCGCGCAGTTGTTCCAGGCGCTCCGGGCTGCGGCGATTGCGCGCCGCGGCGAAGGGATCGAGCACGCGGCCGCCACCGAGGGTGCGCTGGGCGGACTGGTCGCGCAGCACCAGGCGGTCGCCGTGGACGGCATGGCTGGGCGCATTGAGGACCAGCTGCGCGAAACTGCGCTCGCCCGGTTGCAGGCGTTCGCCTTCGAGCAGGGCGACGCGGCCGGTGACGTCCTGCGCACCGAGGTGAACGTGAACCGGCGTCCAGTGAGCGAAGGTGCGCGTCTCGCTGGGCAGCAGGTGCAGGTCGATATCGATGCGCATGGTGGGTGCGTGCAGCTCCCGGGCGATCAGCCAATCGCCCCGGTGAATCTGGTCGAGGCGCAGGCGTTCGCCAGCGATGTTCAGGGCCACGCGTTGGCCTGCATGGGCCTGCTGCGCCTCACGGTTCTGCGCGTGCAAGCCACGAATTCGCACACGGCGGCCCGCATGGCCCAGCAGCAATTCGTCGCCGACGTTGGCGGTGCCTGCGAAGGCCGTGCCGGTAACGACGATGCCCGCACCGCTGACGCTGAAGGCTCGGTCCACCGCCAGGCGGAAGCCGCCCAATGCTCCGCGCTCGCGGGTTTCGCGCGCGGCTTCGGCAAGCGCTTCGCGCAGGGCGTCGATGCCGTCGCCGCTGACGCTGGAAACCGGAAAGATCGGCGCGCCGGCCAGCGGCCCTTCGGCGAGCAGCTCCTGCACTTCGCGCGTTGCCAGCCCTACCCGCTCGACAGGTACACGGTCGGTTTTGGTCAAGGCGACGATGGCGCGGCGGATACCCAGCAACTGGACGATGTCGAGGTGCTCGCGGGTCTGCGGCATCACGCCGTCGTCGGCGGCCACCACCAGCAGCACCAGGTCGATGCCACTGGCGCCGGCGAGCATGTTGTGGACGAAGCGCTCATGCCCCGGCACGTCGATGAAGCCGGTGAGCGCCCCATCGCCGAGGTCGGCGTAGAGGTAGCCAAGGTCGATGGTGATGCCGCGCTCGCGCTCGGCCGGGCGGCGATCGCCTTCGATCCCGGTGAGGGCGCGTAGCAGTGAGGTCTTGCCGTGGTCGATGTGTCCGGCGGTTCCGACTATCACACTGCGTCCTCGACCAGCCGCGGCAGTTGGGCGACGAAGCCGGGCTCGTCGTCGAGCTGGCGCAGGTCGAGCCACAGCGCGTCCTCGTCGATGCGGCCGAGCACGGGGATGGGCAGGCAGCGCAGGCGCTCTTCCAGGTCGAGCAGCGCGCGGCCGCGCTGGCGCTTGGGCTGGTTCGGGCGCAGGCAGAGCGCGGCGCTGGGCAGCCGGGCGACCGGTTGGGCGCCGCTGCCGATCATACCCAGGGCGTCCACGGCGCTGACGCTCCAGCCTTCGCCCAGCAAGGTCGCCAGGGCTGGCGCCAGGCGCTGAGCCTGGGCGCGGATATCGGCCTGCGGACGACTGAGCAGGCGCAGGCTGGTGAGGCGCTCGGCGAGGCGGTCCGGGTCGCGGTAGAGGTTGAGCACGGCCTCCAGCGCGGCAAGGGTCAGCTTGTCTACCCGCAGTGCGCGCTTGAGCGGATTCTTCTTGATCTTGCCGATCAGTTCCTTACTGCCGAGGATCAGCCCGGCCTGCGGACCACCGAGCAGCTTGTCGCCACTGAAGGTGACGATATCCGCTCCATCGCGCAGGGCTTCCTGCACCGTAGGCTCCTTGGGTAGGCCCCAGCGGGTGAGGTCGACCAGGGTGCCGCTGCCCAGGTCTTCCAGCAGCGGCAGGCCGTGGGCGTGGGCGATCTGCGCCAGCTGCGGGGTGGCGACGCTGGCGGTGAAGCCCTGCACGCTGTAGTTGCTGGTGTGCACGCGCATGAGCAGGCCCGAGCGCGGGCCAATGGCGGCTTCGTAGTCCTTGGCGTGGGTGCGGTTGGTGGTGCCGACCTCGACCAGCTTCACGCCGGCGCGGGCCATGATGTCGGGAATGCGGAAGGCACCGCCGATCTCGATCAGCTCGCCGCGGGAGATGATGCCTTCCTTGCGCGCGCCCAGGCTGTTGAGCGCCAGCAACACGGCGGCGGCGTTGTTGTTGACCACGGTGACGGCCTCGGCGCCGGTCAGTTCGCGAATCAGCCCGGTAACGAGGTCGTCGCGGTCGCCGCGTTTGCCGGTGGCGAGGTCGAATTCGAGGTTGAGCGGGTAGCGCGCGGCCATCGTGATCGCTTCGATGGCTTCTTCCGGTAGCAGCGCGCGGCCGAGGTTGGTGTGCAGCACGGTGCCGGTGAGGTTGAAAACCCTTCGCACGCGGCTGGCGTGGTGGGCGGCGAGGCGCTCGCCAGCGCGGCCGGCGAGCACCGCTTCCTGCAGTTCAGCGGCGGCCAGCTGGCCGTGGCGGGCTGGCTCGCGCAATTCGTCGAGCAGGTCGCGCAGGGTCTTGAGCAGGGCTTCGCGGCCATAGCGCTGCTGCAGCGGCTGGCAGGCCGGGCTGCGCAACAGGCGGTCGATGGAGGGCAGGCGTACCGAGGTCATGGACGGGCCTTGTGCTAGGGGCAATGGCTGGAGTCAGTGTAGGGCGTATAACCGTTCGCGGTTATACGCCGATGCACCTCGGCCCCTATCCGAACCGGGGTTGAACCCGGAGCGCAGTGATGCCGAGGCCAAACGGCGTACAAGGTGGAGCCTTGTACGCCCTACGAGGAGCCTCCGGGCGCCAGCAGCAGGTTCGGCGCGGTGCGCAGGAAGCCGTCCTCGGCAAGGCGGATGTCCAGCGCCAGGCTGGCGAGGTCGTCGGCCTGAGCCTCGGCGTGCTTGTCGTGCTGCAGGTAGAACTGCTTGAGGTAGGACTGGCAGCCGGGGCAGGTCTCGGCCTTGAGCGGCGCCTGGTCGCTGGCCACGCCTTCGCGCTGCAGCGAGTAGTAGGCCAGTCCCTTGCTCTCGGCGCAGTGGCTGCATTTGACCCGCACGTAGTGCCACTCGCAGGAGCACAGCGAGCAGGACAGGTAGCGCAGGCCGGCGTGCTTGCCCTGGTGGCGGATCATCCCGGCCACCGGTGGTGCGCCGCAGGCCGGGCAGAGAGTCTGGCTATCGGTTTCCGCCAGGGTGTTCTCGGGCAATTGCAGCAGCCACTGGCTGAAGGCGACTTGCAGCACGGCGCCGAGGAAGGGCACCAGGGCCGGCGGCAGCAGGTCGAACTGGCCATTGAGCAGGCCCAGGGCCCAGGCCTTGCGCTGGCCTTCGTCGGCGCTGCGCAGGGCTTTCAGCGCCTCGACGATAGCCGGGTTGGCCGTGGGCTCGTAGGCGTCGAGGAAGGCGTCCAGCAGCGGCAGCCAGGCGCCTTCGCGCACCAGCACTTCGTAGGCCAGGGGCGGCATGCTGTGCTCGCGGCTGCGCGCCAGGGCGGCAGCGTCGGGCCCCGGCAGTGGCAGCGTGCGGTCGAGCAGCGCCTGTTGGGCGTCGCAGACTCCAGCGATCAATTCGAGGTAGCCCTGCAGCGGATTGCCCGGCGCCAGCTGGCGCATTCGGGCGGCGCGGCGGGTGAAGAGATCGGGGGACGGCAGGTTGAACAGCGGTGGGATGTTGGCGGCAGCTTCGATCTGCCCGGGTTCGAGAATTCGGCCTGACACGCAGGACTCCTTGTTGATGGGGGATTGGGGCTTGAAGAGCCCCTCACCCTAACCCTCTCCCGGAGGGAGAGGGGACTGTCCGTGCCGGCTGGCAATCCAGTGTCAGCCGGCATTCATTTCAGCAGCGTTGCAGGTCAGTGGCCCTTGCCCTTCTCCACGTCCTTCAGCCAGCCGTTGTGGTGCTTGCGCGCCCAGCCACGGCTGACCCAGCCGTAGAGCATGGCGCCCATCGAGCCCTTCACCCAGATACCGGCGTAGATGTGCACCAGGATGCTGCAGATGAGCACGAAGGCGGCGAAGGCGTGCAGCAGCGACGCCAGGCGGATGATGTCGATGCCGAACCACTGGCTGAAGTACGCCCGCCACATGACGAAGCCGGTCAGCAGCAGCACCAGCATGCACAGCAGCAGGGTCCAGAACAGCAGCTTCTGCCCGGCGTTGTAGCGGCCGACTTCCGGGAGGTTTTCCTCGCGGTTGGCGACCACGTCGCGCCATTGCTTGAGCCATTGCACGTCGCGTTTTTCCATCAGGTTGTGGTGGGCGAAACGCACCACCAGCCCGAGGAAGAACAGGAACATCGCCACCCCGAGGAAGGGGTGGAGGATGCGCGTCCATGGGCCGCCACCGAACAGGTTGGTCAACCAGAACATGGCCGGGTGGAACAGCGCCAGCCCCGAGAGGCCGGCGAGGAAGAACAGGATGGCCACCATCCAGTGGTTGCTCCGTTCGTTGGCGTTGTAGCGCTGGATGTCTTTCTTCATGTCTCGATCCTCGTAGCCCTCACCCCAGCCCTCTCCCCGAAGGAGAGGGGGCAAAAGCGACTGCCTGGGGTGTCATGGGTGCTCACGTGGGTCATAGCGATGCACCGACGGGTCGACCTTGTGCACCGGCGCCTCCGGATCGGAACCACCCGGTTCGTCCTCTTCCACCCGGTTGGGACCGGTGCGGGTGTAGTGGAAGAACCCGGCCAGCACCACCGCGCCCATGGCCAGCAGGCCGAAGGGTTTGCTGATGCCTTTCCACAGGCTGACCAGCGGGCTGATCGCCGGTTTGTCGGGCAGGCCGGCGTAGAGCGAGGGCTGGTCGTTGTGGTGCAGCACGTACATCACGTGCGTGCCGCCCACACCTTCGGGGTCGTACAGCCCGGCGTGCTCGAAGCCGCGCGATTTCAGGTCCTCGATGCGCTCGGCGGCGTGCTCCTTCATGTCCTCCTTGGTGCCGAAGACGATGGCGCCGGTCGGGCAGGTCTTCACGCAGGCCGGCTCCATGCCCACCGCCACGCGGTCGGAACACAGGGTGCACTTGTACGCTTTGTGGTCCTTCTGCGAAATGCGCGGGATGTTGAAGGGGCAGCCGGTGATGCAGTATCCGCAGCCGATGCAGTGGTCCTGGTTGAAGTCGACGATGCCGTTGGCGTACTTCACGATCGCCCCCGGGCTCGGGCAGGCCTTCAGGCAGCCGGGCTCGGCGCAGTGCATGCAGCCGTCCTTGCGGATCAGCCACTCCAGGTTACCGGCCGGCGCTTCGTATTCGGTGAAGCGCATGACCGTCCAGGAGTCGGACGTCAGGTCGATCGGGTTGTCGTAGGTGCCGTGGTTGTGGCCCACCTCGTCGCGCAGCTCGTTCCACTCCGAGCAGGCGACCTGGCAGGCCTTGCAGCCGATGCACTTGGACACGTCGATCAGCTTGGCCACTTCCTCCTCGCGCCGCACCGAGGGCATCGGCGTGGTGGTGGCGGAGCGGGCGTAGATGTCTTGGCTACTCATGCTTCACCTCACGCCTTTTCCACGTTGACGAGGAAGGACTTGAACTCCGGCGTCTGCGTGTTCCCGTCGCCCACGAAGGGGGTCAGGGTGTTGGTCAGGTAGCCGTTGCGCGCGACCCCGGAGAAGCCCCAGTGCAGGGGGATGCCCACGTGGTGCACGGTCTTGCCGTTGACCTGCAGCGGACGAATGCGCTTGGTCACCACCGCCACCGCCTTGATGAAGCCGCGGTTGGAGGAGACCTTCACGCGGTCGCCGGCCTTGATGCCGAGTTCCTTGGCCAGCGCCTCGCCGATCTCGACGAACTGCTCCGGCTGGGCGATGGCATTCAGACGGCAATGCTTGGTCCAGAAGTGGAAGTGTTCGGTGAGCCGGTAGGTGGTCGCGGCGTAGGGGAACTCGTCGGCCTTGCCGAACAGTTCCATGTCGTTCTTGAACACCCGCGCGGCCGGACTGCTGATGGCCTGTGGATTCTTGTGCAGCGGGTTGATCCCGATGGGCGTCTCGAACGGCTCGTAGTGCTCGGGGAACGGGCCCTCGGCCATCTTGTCGACGGCGAAGAAGCGCGCCACGCCTTCGGGGTTCATGATGAACGGATTCATCCCCGCTTCCGGCGCCGAATCGGCCTTGAAGTCCGGGATGTCGGTACCGCCCCAGGCCTTGCCGTTCCACCACACCAGGCGCTTCTTCACCGGGTCCCAGGGCTTGCCGCTGGGGTCGGCCGAGGCGCGGTTGTAGAGGATGCGCCGGTTGGCCGGCCACGCCCAGGCCCAGCCCAGAGTCTGGCCCATGGCGTAGGGATCGCTGTTGTCGCGGCGGGCCATCTGGTTGCCCAGTTGCGTCCAGGAGCCGGCGAAAATCCAGCAACCGCTGGCAGTGCTGCCGTCGTCGCGCAGCAACGCGAAGCCCGGCAGCTGTTCGCCAGCCTTGGCCAGGACCATGCCGTTGGCCGGGTCGACCAGGTCGGCGAGGGCCTTGCCGTTGTACTCCTTGGCCAGCTCGTCCGGGCCGGGCTCGTCGGGTTTCAGGTAGTTCCAGTCCAGGCCGAGGATCGGGTCGGGGAACTTGCCTCCGTCCTTGGCGTAGGCATTGCGCAGGCGGTGATACAGGCCGGCCATGATCGCGATGTCGGTGCGTGCCTCGCCCGGCGGTTCGGCGCCCTTCCAGTGCCATTGCAGCCAGCGGCCGGAGTTGACGATGGAGCCGTCCTCCTCGGCGAAGCAACTGGTGGGCAGGCGGAACACGGTGGTCTGGATGGCCTTGCTGTCCACCTCGTTGAACTCGCCGGCGTTGCGCCAGAATTCCGAGGTCTCGGTGGCCAGCGGGTCCATCACCACCATCCACTTCAGCTTGGCCAGCGCGGCGCTGACCTTGGCCTTGTTGGGGAAGGAGGCGATGGGGTTGAAGCCCTGGCAGAAGTAACCGTTGACCTTGCCCTGGTACATCATGTCGAAGTAGCGCAGCACGTCGTAGCCGGCACCGGGCATGTCGAGCTTGGGCAGCCAGTCGTAGCACCAGTTGTTGTCCTTGGTGGCCGACTTGCCGAACCAGGCCTTCATCAGGCTGACGTGGAACTTGGGATAGTTCTGCCAGTAGGACAGCTGCCCCGGGCGCAGCGGTTTGGCCGTGCGCTTGGCGATGTAGGCGTTGTAGTCCTGCTCGGCATCGCCGGCCAGGGTCAGGTAGCCGGGCAGCGAGTTGGACAGCAGCCCCAGGTCGGTCAGGCCCTGGATGTTGGAGTGGCCGCGCAGGGCGTTCATGCCGCCGCCGGGCATGCCGATGTTGCCCAGCAGCAGCTGGACCATCGCGCCGGTGCGGATCATCTGTGCGCCCACCGAGTGCTGGGTCCAGCCCAGGGCGTACATGATGGTCATCACCTTGTCCGGTGCCGCAGTGGTGGAAATCTCTTCCCACACCTTGAGCATCATGTCCTTGGGCGTGCCGCAGATGTTGCTCACTACGTCCGGCGTATAGCGGCTGTAGTGCTGCTTCATCAGGTTGAAGACGCAGCGCGGGTGCGCCAGGGTCGGGTCGACCTTGGCGAAGCCGTCCTCGCCCAGTTCGTACTGCCAGGAGGACTTGTCCGGGTAGGTGCGCTTCTCGGCGTCGTAGCCGTTGAACAGCCCGTCGTCGAAGCCGAAGCCTTCCTTCACGATGAAGGAGACGTCGGTGTAGTTGTGCACGTATTCCTTCTGGTACTTGCCGTTTTCCAGCAAGTAGTTGATCAGGCCGCCGAGGAAGGCGATGTCCGTGCCGGTACGGATGGGCGCGTAGTAATCGGCCACCGACGCGGAACGGGTGAATCGCGGGTCGACCACCAGCAGGCGCGCCTTGTTGTGCGCCTTGGCTTCGGTCACCCACTTGAAGCCGCACGGGTGCGCTTCAGCAGCGTTGCCGCCCATGATCAGGATCAGATCGGCATTCTTGATGTCGGTCCAATGGTTGGTCATGGCTCCACGGCCAAACGTCGGGGCAAGACTTGCCACCGTCGGGCCGTGTCAGACACGCGCTTGGTTATCGAACGCCAGCAGTCCCAGGGAACGCACCACCTTGTGGGTGATGTAGCCCGCTTCGTTGGAGGACGCCGACGCGGCCAGGAAGCCGGTGGTCAGCCAGCGGTTCACCGTCTGGCCCTGGGCGTTCTTCTCGATGAAGTTGGCGTCGCGGTCTTCCTTCACCAGCTTGGCGATGCGGTCCAGCGCCTCGTCCCAGCCGATGCGCTTCCACTCGCTGGAGCCCGCCTCGCGGATTTGCGGGTACTTCAGGCGGTTGGGGCTGTGGACGAAGTCCAGCAGGCCGGCGCCTTTGGGGCAGAGGGTGCCGCGGTTGACCGGGTGATCGGAATCACCCTCGATGTGGATGATGTTCTGCGCAACGTTCTTCGCCGCATCACCCTGGCTGTACATGAGGATGCCGCAGCCTACCGAGCAATACGGGCAGGTGTTGCGGGTCTCGACGGTGCGCGCAAGCTTGAAGTGGCGGACCTGGTCGGCGAATGCATCCGGGGGTGCGACCCCGAGTGCCGCCAGGCTCGATCCTCCAAGGCCTACAGCGCAGACCTTGAAGAATTGCCGACGGTTCATATCCATCGTGCGTCTCCTGATCAGGCAGCGTACGTCCGGTACATGGCCGGACCCCTGCTGCTTAAAAGATAGCCAAGCCGGGCCGATGCGCCAGCTTGAGCGGGGCAGACCATGCACGCTGGGGGTTTGCGGCGCATTGACGCGCGTCAGTCCGTCCCCCGGATCGGACGGGGCAATACTCCCGAAGGGGAGTCAGGGGTAGGCGCAGGAGATACTGCTACCGTCGGGACGGCACGCCGACTGCTGACGCTCGGGTTGGAGGGACTGGTGCAACCCCAGAAGGGCCAGCCCGATGAGAATCGCGAGCAGGTAATGGCGCGCATGTCTTCTTCTTATCGCTTTCATGACGTCCTCCCGTCACTTCAGCTTGCGATCGGGGCACGAAGCCCTGCCATAAGGAAAAGTCTGCGGCCGATCTGCCCGCTGTCAACCGCCGGCTTGACCGAAATGCCCGAACGGCACGGCATTCGGGCCGTTCACCGACGCACGGCAAGCCAATAGGGTGATGGGAACTCAAATGCCCACGGTTTATTCCATGTCCGCTCCCGCCTCGCCCTACCCTCACCTGCTCGCCCCGCTCGACCTGGGCTTCACCCAGCTGCGCAACCGCGTGGTGATGGGCTCGATGCACACCGGGCTGGAGGACCGCCTGTGGGACTTCGGCAAGCTCGCCGCCTACTACCGCGAGCGGGCGCGCGGCGGCGTCGGGCTGATCATCACCGGAGGCTTCGCGCCCAACCGCGAAGGCTGGCTGCTGCCGCTGGGCAGCAGCCTCACCAGCGGCCTGCAGGTGCCGGCACACCGACGCCTGACCCAGGCGGTGCAGCGCGAGGGCGGCAAGATCCTCCTGCAGATCCTGCATGCCGGGCGCTATGGCTATCACCCGCTGGTGGTGTCCGCCTCGCCGATCAAGTCACCGATCAGCTGGTTCAGTCCGCGCGAACTCTCCGAGCGCGGCATCCTGCGCACCATCGCCGCGTTCGTCCGCTGCGCGAAGCTGGCCCAAGCCGCCGGTTATGACGGCGTGGAGATCATGGGCAGCGAGGGCTACCTGCTGAACCAGTTCCTCTGCCCGCGCACCAACCAGCGCCGCGACCGCTGGGGCGGCGACCTGGGCAACCGCATGCGCCTGCCGCTGGAGATCGTCCGGCGCATCCGCCGCGCAGTGGGCGAGCGCTTCATCATCAGCTATCGATTGTCGCTGCTGGATCTGGTGGAAGGCGGCAATAGCTGGGACGAGGTGCGCACCGTTGCCCGTGCGCTGGAAAGCGCCGGCATCGACCTGCTCAACACCGGCATCGGCTGGCACGAGTCGCGGGTGCCGACCATCGTCACCTCGGTACCGCGCGCGGCCTTCGCCGAAGTCAGCGCGCGCCTGCGCCGCGAGCTGCGGGTACCGGTGATCGCCAGCAACCGCATCAACACCCCGGAGGTCGCCGAACGACTGCTCGCTGAAGGCCACGCGGACATGGTCTCCATGGCCCGCCCGCTGCTGGCCGACCCGCAGTTCGTGGCCAAGGCCGCCGCCGGGCGCGCCAAGGCGATCAACACCTGCATCGCCTGCAACCAGGCCTGCCTCGACCACGCCTTCGCCAACCGCCGCGCCAGCTGCCTGGTGAACCCGCGCGCGGCCTTCGAGACCGAGCTGCGCTACCGCAAGGCCAGAGTGCACAAGCGCATCGCAGTGATCGGCGCAGGTCCCGCCGGGCTTTCCGCCGCCTGCGTGGCCGCCGAGCGCGGACACCGGGTGACGCTGTTCGAGGCCAGTAGGGAGATCGGCGGGCAGTTCAACCTGGCCAAGCGTGTGCCGGGCAAGGAGGAGTTCCACGAGACGCTACGCTACTTCGCCGTGCGGCTGGGCGAACTGGACGTCGAGGTGCAGTTGGGCCGGCGTATCAAACGCGGCGAACTGAGCGGGGAATACGACGAGGTGATAGTCGCCACCGGTATCCGGCCGCGCACGCCGTCGATTCCGGGGATCACCCATCCCAAGGTACTCAGCTACCTCGACGTGCTGCGCGGCGCACCGGTGGGCGAGAAGGTCGCGCTGATCGGCGCCGGCGGCATCGGCTTCGACGTCGCCAGTTTCCTCCTCGCCGAACGCGACGGCCCGCAACCGCTGGGCGAATGGCTGGGCCAGTGGGGCATCGACCTGGACAACGCCACGCCGGGCGGGCTGATCCCGCCGATCGCAGCGGCGCCCCGCCGGCAGCTCTGGCTGCTGCAACGCAAGGCCGGTCAACCCGGCGCGGGGCTGGGCAAGACCAGCGGCTGGGTGCACCGCGCTCACCTCAAGCAGCACCACGTGCATATGCAGGGCGGCGTGGAGTACCTGCACATCGACGATGACGGCCTGCATCTGCGCATCGATGGCCAGAAGCAGTGCCTAGGGGTAGACAACGTGGTGATCTGCGCCGGGCAGGAGCCCTTGCTGGAACTGCAACCGACGCTGGCGGCGGAGAACCTGCGCTACCACGTGATCGGCGGCGCGAACGTGGCGCGGGAGCTAGATGCCAAGCGGGCAATCCGCGAGGGCGCGGTGCTCGCCGCTCGGCTGTAGGTTCAGCGCCTACGAGGAGGCAATCTCCCACAAGCATCTCAGCTAGGGCGACTGTAATCTGTTAGATTACAGTCCAGCGATGATCAGGAGCTTCCGCCACAAAGGGCTGCGCGCCCTTTACCAGCAGGGTGATACTCGCGGAGTGAGGGCCGATCACGTGCCCAGGCTGCAACGCATCCTTGCCGCACTGGATACCGCCAACAGCCCCAGGGACATGGACCTGCCCGGTTACCGCCTGCATGGACTGAAAGGCCCGCTGTCCGGCTACTGGGCCGTCAGCGTCTCAGGCAACTGGCGGGTCATCTTCCGCTTCATCGACAGCGACGCGGAGCTGCTGGACTATCTCGACTACCACTGACCGGAGGACCACTGCATGGCGATGCACAACCCGCCCCACCCTGGCGAAATCCTCCTTGAGGATGCGTTGCCGGAACTTTGCCTTTCCGTGACCGCGCTGGCGGCTCACCTTGGTGTAAGCCGGCCGCACCTGTCCAGGGTTCTCCATGGCCGTGCGCCCATCAGTGCCGATCTGGCCTGGCGTCTGGAACAGGCCGGCGTGGGCGTCGCCCGCCACTGGCTGGCGATGCAGGCCGCCTACGACCTCTGGCAGGTCAGTCAGCAGTCCCACCCGCACATCGCCCGATTGCAGGCAGTAGCGTAAGCCCCTGCCGATCAGAGCTGGGCCTGGGACTCCAGTAACACCTTGATCGCCTGCAAATCCTTCTCCACCCACTGCGCATCCCGTTGAAAGGTGGCGTCGTCCATCTGCGGCTGGCGAAACAGCGTGAGCTGCAACTCGCAGCCCTCGCCATTGGCGATCAGCCGCAGCGGAATATGGATCGCCGGGCTGTCCTCGGGCAGCACCGCATGGTCCAGAACGCCGAATGCGTTGCGCGGTGAAAAGCGCACCCGCAGCGGCCCCTGCGGCGTCTGCGCCAGCCACAGGTCGCCTTGCAGCGGCTCGATCGCGTGGCACAGCCCCGACGCCCAGCGCGGGAAGTTCTGCGGCGCGGCGAGAAATTCGTAGGCTTCGCTCCAGCGTCGCTCGATGCGAACACTCAGGGTGCGGGAGGGCAAGGTCGTCATGGCGGCTCCAGGAGTCGGGGCGGAGAGAAACTCCAGTCTGGTGCATACTAGCCGGCTGCCCTTTTCGCTTCGATTGCCCAGGAGTCATTCCATGCCCACGCCGCCCTGGTGGATGTTCGTACTACCCCTGATCGCCGGCGCCTGCCTGCCGTTGCAAGCCGGCATCAACGGCCAGTTGGCCAAACAGGTGTCCAGCGTGCTGGCCGCCGCGCTGATCTCTTTCTTCGTCGGCACCATGGGCCTGCTGGTGCTGACCCTGGCCAACCGGGAGTTCCCCAGCATCAATGCCCTGCGCGAGCTGCCGTGGTGGCAGTGGTGTGGCGGCTTCCTCGGCATGTTCTTCATCTTCATCGCCGCCTTCGCCGCGCCGCGCGTCGGTGCGCTGATGTTCATGGTGCTGGTGCTCGCCGGCCAACTGGGCATGGCCATGACCCTCGATCACTTCGGCTGGGCCGGTTTCCGCGAAGCGCCGGTCAGCGGCCTCAAGGTCGCCGGCATGGCCGCCATCGCCGTCGGCATCTGGATGATCCGCAAGGGCTGATAAGCTGGAAGACAGCGGACGCTGCGCTCGCCGGAGAATCCCATGACCGACATCCAGGTGATCCTGGTCGACGAACACGACAACCCGATCGGCACGATGGAGAAGCACGCGGCGCATCACCAGGGGCTGCGCCACCGGGCCATCTCGGTGTACCTGTTCAACGGTGCCGGCGAGCTGCTGCTGCAACGCCGCGCCCTGGGCAAGTACCACTGCGGCGGACTGTGGAGCAACAGCTGCTGCGGCCACCCGTACCCGGACGAGTCGGCGCAGCACGCCGCCGAGCGCCGGTTGCGCGAGGAAATGGGCGTACAGGTCTCGCTGCACAAGCTGTTCGAGTTCAGCTATCGCCTGGAGCTGGCCAACGGCATGACCGAGCACGAGTACGGCCACCTGTTCGGCGCCATCGACGACCAGACGCCGCACCCGGATCCCGCGGAAGCCGACGACTTCCGCTATATCGCCCTGGCCGACCTGGAAACCGAGATGGCCGCGCACCCGGAGCGCTTCACGCCGTGGTTCCGCCTCTGCTACCCGAGCTTCCGCCAATACCTGCACGACCACGGCGGGCTCGCGGTCCTCTCCGCACACCAGGGTCCTCAGTTCGTCGAAAGGCCGCGCAATTCTTCGCGCCGGCCACTATGATGCGCGCCTCGCTTCACCCTGCCGAATGCCGCCATGAGAAAACCCCCGCTGATCGCCAACGCCGAACTGGACCGCCTGGAAACCTGGGCCAAGTACACCTCGGGTCTGTGCAAGGATTGCAACGCCACCTGCTGCACCATGCCGGCGGAAGTGAACGTCAACGACCTGATCCGCATCGGCGTCGTCGATGAATTCGAGCGCGACGAGCCGGCGAAGAACATCGCCAAGCGCCTGCTGAAGGAAGGCATCGTCGAGCGCTTCAACCAGAAGAGCGGCATCTTCACCCTGACCCGCACCAGCAACGGCGACTGCTACTTCCTCGATCGCAAGACGCGCCTGTGCACCGTCTACGCCAAGCGCCCGGACACCTGCCGCAACCACCCGCAGGTCGGCCCGCGCCCCGGCTACTGCGCCTATCGCAAGAAAGCGGATTGATCGACACGGACTGAAATCCCGGGCACTCCCGGCTCGCTATACTGCGGGCCAATTCAGGAGCCCCGCATGAATCCCCTGCTCGAAGCCTGGCGTCACCAGCCGACCCACCGCCGGGTCTGGGCGCTGGCCGCGCCGATGATCCTCTCCAACGTCTCCGTGCCCCTGGTCACCCTGGTGGACAGCGCGGTCATCGGCCACCTGCCGCACGCCCACCAGCTGGGTGCGGTGGCCGTCGGCGGCGGGCTCTACACCCTGCTGGTGGGCGTGCTGGGTTTCCTGCGCATGGGCACCACCGGCTTCGCCGCCCAGGCCGCCGGCCGCAGCGACGGCGGCGCGCTGCGGCGCATCCTTGGCCAGGGCCTGCTGCTCGCCCTGGGACTGGCGCTGCTGCTCGGCGCCTTGGCGGTGCCGCTGACCGATCCGGCCCTGGCGCTGATGCGTCCCTCCGCCGAGCTCGACACACTGGCCCGCGAGTTCTTCCACATCCGCCTGCTCGGCCTGCCGGCGGCGCTGGCCACCTACGCGCTGGTCGGCTGGTTCCTCGGTACGCAGAATGCCCGCGCGCCGCTGGCGATCCTGCTCACCACCAACCTGATCAACATCGCCCTCGATCTGTGGTTCGTGCTCGGCCTGGAATGGGGCGTGGCCGGCGCCGCGCGGGCCTCGGTGATCGCCGAGTGGAGCGGTGCATTGCTCGGCCTCGCGCTGACCGGCGGAGCGCTCAAGCGCTACCCCGGCCAGCCGGACTGGACGCGCCTGCGTGCCTGGGCGAGCTGGCGGCCGCTGTTGATGGTCAACCGCGACATTTTCATCCGCAGCCTGGCCCTGCAGGGTGTGTTCTTCCTGCTCACCGTGCAGGGCACGCGCCTGGGCGACGCCACGGTGGCCGCCAATGCGCTGCTGCTCAATGGCCTGATGGTCACCTCCTATGCCCTGGACGGTCTCGCCCACGCGGTGGAGGCCCTGTGCGGCCATGCCATCGGCGGCCGCGACCGCACCGCGCTGCGGCGCTCGCTGGTGGTGGCCTGCGGCTGGTCGCTGATCGCCAGCCTCCTGTTCGTGGCCTTCTTCACCTTCGGCGGGCACCTGTTCATCGCCCTGCAGAGCGATATCCCCGAGGTGCGCGCCACCGCCGACCAATACCTGCCCTACCTCGCCTGCCTGCCGCTGATCGGCCTGTGGAGCTACCTGCTGGACGGCCTGTTCATCGGCGCTACCCGCGCCCGCGAGATGCGCAACGCCATGCTCCTGGCCTGCGCCGCCAGCCTGCCGCTGGGCCTGTTGCTGCAACCCTTCGGTAATCACGGTTTGTGGCTGACCTTCCTATGCTTCATGTTGCTGCGCGGGCTGATTCTCGGGGCCTACGCCTGGAGGCTGACGCGCCACGACGCCTGGCAGGTGCCCGCCGAGACGTGAGACGCTGGCGACTGCGTTTGCACATCTCAGGCCGATCCCACTACACCCTCCACCCACCGAAGGCCCCACCAGAAGGACCCGCTCCATGGCCCAAGCCATTGCCGCCTACCTGCACTACCTGTCGATCTTCGTCCTGTTCGCCCTGCTGGTGCTGGAGCACCGCCTGTTCCGCTTGCCGCTGGACCTGGAGCGTGCGCGCAGCCTGATCGTCGTCGACATCGGCTATGGCGCCTGCGCCGGTGTGGTGCTGCTGACCGGCGCAGCGCGGGTGCTGTGGTTCGCCAAAGGCACCGAGTACTACCTGCACAACAGCCTGTTCCACGCCAAGATCGGACTGTTCGTGCTGGTCGCGCTGCTGTCGATCCTGCCGACCATGACCTTCCTCAACTGGCGCAACGACCTCAGGGCCGGCCGCGTGCCGCAGGTCAGCGCGCGCCAGTGCAGACTGGTAACCATGACCATCCGCCTGGAGTTGCTGGTCCTGTTGATCCTGCCGCTGCTGGCCACCCTGATGGCGCGCGGCTACGGAATGATCGGCTGATACCGACGCCGCACTGATCGGCACAGTCCCACGAAGCTTCGGGACAACTCCGATTCCGGCGCCTCCCTGATCCAAGGATGCTCCTGCGCAGCCCGCCGAACTGCCGCAGGACATCCCCATGCACCCTCCCGCCACCCGCCTCGCTTTCCTGCTCAGCCTTGGCCTGGGCGGCTGCGCGAGCAACGACTTCACCCTGGAGGCCGATCTGCCCGGTGACTTCAAGTTCACCGGCGATGCCTTGTACGTCGCCCCGCACAACAGCGCCTGCACCCAGGAGAGCCGGCACCGCCTCTTCGAAACCCCGGGCAATGGCGAGCGGCCACGTCGCATCAGCTTCGTGGTGCCGCTCGAACAACGCCGCGACGGCTGCACGCTTGAACTGAGCGGCATCCGTATCGAGCTCGATGGCAGCTCGTTGCCCATCTACTCCGACAGCAATCGCGCCGACGTCGCCCTGGCGGGCCTGGTCGTTCGCGACCGGCTGCCCGCCGGTGAGCCCGAGATGCCTCGCCAGGGCACGCTCATCTTCGACGGCCAGTGTCGCTGGATTGCCCCGGCGGACGGCAGCCCCAGGAGCCTCTACTGCCGCGCGTCGGACCTGCAGGGGCAGTGGTTCGAAGGCGCCCCCGGCGGCGTGGTGCAGCGCAACCGGCTGGCCGGGCGCACCGTTCGCCTGGCCATCGCCATGCCGGCGGAACCACCTGCGATAGCCGGCGAAAACCCCGGCGCAACTCAGCGCTGAGCCGCGAGCAATTCCCCCAGGCGCCGCCGCAAGGCGGGCACGTCCTGCTCCGCCGGCCATAGGTGGAAGCGCTCGCCCAACACCGCCAGCAACTCGTCCGCATCCTCGATGCTGTGTTGCTCGACCGCGCCGCTGGCGGTACGCCGGGTGAACTGGCCGTTGTACAGCGACAACCGGGCACCGTCCTCGCTGAAGGCCACGCGCAGGGAAAGGCGGAACACGCTCTGCGGATGGGTCGAGGTGTACCAGTTGCGCATGGCGTAATCGATCCACGGCTGCGGCTGCAGGGTGAAGCGGTACAGCGTTTGCCAGCCGGAGCTGGAGCGGGCCGCCATCTCCAGCTCGCCGCCCAACTCGCCGGTCAGGCGCCAGCCACCGGGCAACTCCTCGTTCAGCCGCAGCGGCAACGCGCGGGGCGATGCCGGGCCGCCAAAGCCGATGTCCACCAGGTACGCGCCTTCCTCCAGGTCGACCCGCAGCAGCAGGTGCGACTGCGGGGTCAGCGGCGCGTCGGCCGGCAAGCCCCAGCGCACCCGTCCGACCAGCAGCGTCACCCGGTAATCGAGGCTGGTCAGCAGGCGCGCGAAAAGGTTGTTCAGCTCGAAGCAGTAGCCGCCACGGCGCTGCTCCACCACCTTGGCGAAGACCGCCTGCGGGTCGATGTCCACGTCCTTTTCCAGGAGCACATCGAGGTTCTCGAAGGGCAACTGGTGCAGCGCCGCGTCGATCAGCCGATCGAGGTTCGCCAGGCTCGGCGCCGGGCGTTCCAATGGCAGGCCGAGGCGGGCCAGGGTGGCGTCGAGCTGGTCGGCGGTGAAGGGGCTGAGCGGGGTCATGCGAATCTCCTTTCGCGAAACATTCAATGGGTGGGTTCGGGGATCACCAGCGGACCGCAGTGCTCGTCGCTGATGATCACCGCGAGCAGCCGGGCCGGCTCGCTGGCGCTGGGGTTCTCGGCGAACAGGTGCAGCTCGCCATTGGGTTCGAACCAGGTTTCCCCGGCGCCGTAGGTCCGTGCCGGCAAGCCCTGCATCTGTGAGCGCACCTGGCCGCTGACAACGATAGCGGTGACCGCGCCGGGGTGCCGGTGCGCGGGCGTAAAGCCATTGGGCGGGAAGTCCACCCGCAGCGTGGTGACGACCTTGCCGGGCAGCTCCGCCAGCGGTTCACAGGACAGGCGGCTGACCTGGGTAGCCGGCCGCGCGCCGGCCTGGGGTTGCGCCTGGCCGGCGGAGAGCTGGACCAGGGGACGCGACCAGGGCTGCCAGAGCAGCGCACCGGCCGCCACGGCGGCGACCAGCAACAGTCCGGCGCGAACCTCACGGCCCAACGCGGGGCTCACGGGCGAGCTCCCTGCAAGCGGAAGCCCGGCTGCCAACCCAGGCGGTGGCGGGCCTTGGCAGAGCTGACCTCGATGTCCTGCTCGGCCACGTTGTAGCAACCCCGCGCGCCCCACTCCAGCGCCAGCAACGCGGCATGGGCGGCGTCATCCACATGCACGGCCAGGCGCGGGTCCGGTGCTTCGCTGCCGGTTCCCGGCCCATACAGCCGGCCGTAGCGCAGCACGATGCCTGCCATGGGCGCAGCGTCAAGCACGGCGGTCTCCAGTGCCGCCACAGCGCCGACGCTGATGGCGCGACCACCGTCAGCCTCCAGGTCCAGCGGCTGCTCCTCGTGCAGCGGCAATTCGCCCGGGGCATAGGCCCAGGCGATGCTCTGCGCCACCATGCGCTCGGCGCCAGCGGCCAGGGCGGCGGCCACCAGGTTGGCGGTGCCTTCGCGGCGCAGGCGGGCATTGCGAAGCTGGGCGGCGGGCATCTGCACCGGGTCCAGGCCGGCCGGCAGGTCGGTGAGCTGATGGATGACCCAGCGCGGCTGGAACGCCACCACGGCCTCGCGCAGTGCCGTGGCGTCGTAGACGTCCAGGACACTCGCCCGGGCGCCCGCCGCCTCCAGCGCGGCGGCGCGCTGCGGCGAACGGCTCACGGCAAGCACCTGGTAACCGCGCTCCAGCAGCAGCGGCAGCAGGCGTTTGCCGATGGCGCCGCTGGCACCGGCGAAGAACACTTTCATGCACATGGTCGACCTCGAAACGGACGGCTGGGACAGGCGCCCAATCTAGCCGCGCCATGCCCCAGCCCACAGAGCCAAGATCATTCAAACTCACTGGGACATGAAGCCATGGCAGTTGATCCAGATCCGCGCAGAACCGCCGTCATCGTCTATAACAAACGGCTCAATACCCGTTCTTGAAGGAGTCGTCATGAGCCAAGTCTTCGATGTCGCCGTCGTGGTCGGCAGCCTGCGCAAGGAATCCCTGAACCGTAAGGTCGCCAAGGCCTTTGTCCGACTGGCACCGGCCAACCTGAAGCTGGAGATCGTGGAGATCGGTGATCTGCCGCTGTACAACGAGGAACACGACAGCGCCACGCCGCCGGCCAGCTATACGGCTTTCCGCGAACGCATCCGCCGCGCTGACGCAGTGCTGTTCGTCACCCCGGAGTACAACCGCTCGGTGCCCGGTGTGCTGAAGAACGCCATCGACGTGGGCTCGCGCCCCTACGGCAAGAGCGCCTGGAACGGCAAGCCCTGCGCGGTGGTCAGCGCCTCGCCCGGCGCCATTGGCGGCTTCGGCGCCAACCATCACCTGCGCCAGTCGCTGGTGTTCCTCAACATGCCGGTACTGCAGCAGCCGGAGGCCTATCTGGGCGGCGCCGGCAGCTTCTTCGACGAGGCCGGGCAACTGTCCGAGAAAACCCAGCCCTTCCTGCAAAGCATCGTCGACGCCTTCGCCCGCTGGATCGAGCAGAACCAGCCGCGCTGATCAGCGCAGCGCCGGCCCCGCCGGCGCTTTCCCCCCGCAATTCCCCGTCCGATCTGTGCAGCCTGTCGCAGGCCGCCCAACGACGTCCGATTCCCCGCCGCTGCGTCTGGTCGCCCGGCGCTTCCCGCGCCAAGGTTCAGGGCCGCTTTCCCGCCCGGCCCCGCAATGCTCCTGCGCTACCTCACCCTTTGCTTCCCTGCCTTTGCGCTGCTCGCGGCGTGCAGTTCGCCGCCAGTGAAGAAAGACGTCGACGGCCAGGACTTCCACTCCGGCCAGCTGCTGCAGAACGATGCCAACCGAGCCGCCAACCTGGCCATGCGCGACAACCTGGAAAGCCTGTCGCTGTTGCTCGACAAGCTCTACAAGCGCAATCCCCGGGAATGGAAAAAGACCGGCGCCGCGACGCTGGACGCGGCGCAGCAGAAGGTCATGACGGCCATCACCGAGCAACAACCACTGCCGGGCCTGGACAACCGGAAATCCATCGCCGCCATGGCGCTGGCCTTCGCCCCGGACTTCGAGGGGGACCGCGCCGGCACGCTGATCTACGGGATCGGCAGCATGCTCTTCGAGCTCTACGGCGGCACCGACACCCAGCACCTGCTCAGCGGGCTGAACGCGCAGAAGACCGCCAACGCCGCGTGGAACATCGAGGTCGCCGCCTGGTTGCTGGCCAGCCGCACCGATGCCCAGGGCCAGCCGTTGCTGCTGTCCAACGAGATCAGCGCCGCCGGGCGCAACCTGTCCTTCGAGCGGGAATTCGGCCGCATGATCGGCCGCCTGGAACTGCTGGCGCAGATGACCCATGAAAGCCTGCGCCGCAGCGGCATCAACTATGTGCAGGGCATACTCGCCGCGCCGATCCTCGGCCTGGTGCAGTTCATTCCGCTGGACCAGGCCACCGCCGCGGCCGCGCAGTAGCGCCCCGCTCAGTCCTCCAGCAGGCGCGCCAGCCGCTGGCGCAGGTAGCGGTTCTCCGCGCGCAGCTCGTCCACCTCATCCAGCAGGCGCAGGGCCAGGGCGATGCCCGGCCAGTCCAACTCGAATTCGCGGCGCAGGCGCACGGCGCGGCGCACCACGCCGACCGCCCGGTAATCGAAGACCCAATGGCCGCCGCGCTGCTCGCAGGGCTCCACAATGCCCACCTCGACGATCTCGACGAGCACATCCCGGGGCAGGTTCACCGACTGGCAGAGCTCGTCGAGGTCCACCACCATCACTGTCGTCGTCATGCGCGTTTACCCCAATCGGCACGGGGATCGAAGGTCGCCTTGGCGGCCAGTTCTTCCCAGAGTTTGCGAGTCGCCTCGTCGGCGTTCTTCGGCATCACCACCTTGAGCACGGCGTAGAGATCGCCGGGCGCGGCGTCGCCCTTGTTCGGCAGGCCCTTGCCCTTGATCCGCAGGCGCTGGCCGGCCTGGCTCGAGGCGGGAATGCCGAGGTTGATCCGGCCGCCCAGGGTCGGCACTTCCACCTTGGCGCCCAGCGCGGCTTCCCAGGGCGCCACCGGCACGGTGACGACCAGGTCGCGGCCATCGACGTCGAAGATCGGGTGCGGCACCAGGCGGATCACCAGGTACAGGTCGCCCGCCGGCCCGCCGTTGATCCCCGCCGCGCCCTGCCCTTTGAGGCGGATGCGCTCGCCGTCGGTGGTGCCTACCGGGATCTTCACGTTCAGCGTCTTGCTCTGCGGCGGCAGCTTGCGGCCGTACTCGTCATAGCTGGGCAGGCTGAAGCTGATCGGCCGGCTGTCGCCGGAGAGGGATTCCTCGAGGAACAGTGGCACTTCCATTTCCACGTCCTGGCCACGGTGGGCGCGTGGCTGGCGCGCCCCCCCGCCGGCTCCGGCGCGGGCGCCGAAGATTTGCTCGAAGAAGTCGGAAAAATCCTGCTCGTGCCCCGGTGGCGGGCCGTCGAAGCCGCCGCGCGGCTGCCATCCGGGCGGCGCCTCGAACTGCGGCCCCTGCTGGCCGTATTTGCGCAGCTCGTCGTACTCGGCGCGCTTCTCCGGGCTCTTGAGCACTTCATAGGCTTCGGAGACTTCCTTGAAGTGCGCCTCGGCATCCGGCTCCTTGCTGACGTCCGGGTGGTACTTGCGCGCAAGTTTGCGGTAGGCGGTCTTGATCGCCTTCTCGTCGGCGTCGGGGGCTACGCCCAGGGCCGCGTAGTAATCCTTGAATTCCATCGGTATCGGTCACTCCTCACATGCGTTGGACCTGTCGGCGCCTGAATACAAGGGGATCGCGCAGGCAGCCGGAGCCGCTGCGCGCACAGCGAGGCGAACAGGTGGAAAAAGCGGGTTGTGCCTTACAGATGGAGACGGTGCGCCCGCTTTTCAACACTGCCCAGAAGCCTAGACGCTGATCCTGCACCGCATTTGCCGGGCCGACCTGATGCGGGTCATGGCATAGTCACTCTTCCCACTCCATCGCGAACTGCACAGGCCATGACTGCGCCCATCGACTCGTTCCGCCAGCCGCTGGACCCCGGCCAGGCTCTGCCGATCTACCGCCAGCTCTACGAGCGCATCAAGGACGCCATCGCCCGTGGCGCGCTGCGCCCCGGCGAGCGCGTGCCGCCGGTGCGCGGGCTGGCCGGCGACCTGGGGGTGGCGCGGGGCACGGTGGAGCTGGCCTACCAGTTGCTGACCAGCGAGGGCTACCTGCAGGCGCGCGGCCCGGCGGGCACCGTGGTCTCGCCGCAGCTCGCCGGGCGGACCTCACCGGCCCCGCCCGTGGTGCTCGACCCGGCCACGGTGGAACGCAGCCTGCCCGGGGTGATCGCCCACGGCCCGGCCATCCGGCCGCTGCAGCTCGGCCTGCCGGCGCTGGACGCCTTCCCCCGCGCACTCTGGTCGCGCCTGTGCGCGCGCCGCCTGCGCCAGCAGGGCGCGGCGACCCTGGCCTATCCCGAGCCCTGCGGCTACGGCCCGCTGCGCGAGGCGGTAGCCGGGTACCTGGGCATTTCCCGGGGGATAGTCTGCGATCCGGCGCAGGTGTTCATCTGCGCCGGCTACCAGGGCGCGCTGGACCTGATCAGCCGCACCCTGCTCGAACCCGGCCAGGGCTTCTGGCACGAGGACCCGGGCTACCCCCGTGGCCGCGAACTGTTGCGCCGCGCCGGCGGCGTGCCGGTTGCGGTGGCGGTGGATGGCGACGGCCTGCGGGTGGAGGACGGTATCACCCGCGCGCCGGACGCCCGCTTCGCCCTGGTCACGCCGTCGCAGCAGAGCCCTACCGGCGTCGCCCTCAGCCTGCCCCGCCGCCTGGCCCTGCTGGACTGGGCGGCCGGCGCCAACGCCTGGGTCATCGAAGACGACTACGACAGCGAATACCGCTACGCCGGCTTCCCGCTGCCGGCGCTGAAAAGCCTCGACCGCAGCGGCCGCGTGCTCTACACCGGCACCTTCAGCAAGGTCCTCTACCCGGCGCTGCGCCTGGGCTACCTGGTGGTGCCGCCGGCGCTGGTGGAAAGCTTCGTGCGCAGCCAGCAGGTGTTCGCCTCCGGCTGCGCCGAACTGCTGCAGGCGACACTCTGCGACTTCATGCAGGAAGGCCACTTCGCCCGCCACCTCAAGCGCACCCGCGCGCTCTACGCGCAACGTCGGCAGTGGTTGCGCACGGCGCTGGAGGCCCGGCTGGGCGAGCAGCTGCGTTTCGCCGATACGCCCGGCGGATTGAATCTGGTCGGTGCGGTGGACGGCGATGACCTGGCCATCGCCGCCCGCGCCCATGCCGACGGGCTGGGTTTGCAGGCGCTCAATGCCTGGTGCACGGAGGCGCGGCGGGAGCCGGCATTGGTGATGAGCTTCACCAATGTGGTGGACGAGCCGATGGCGGCGCGATTGGCGGAACGGGTGGCGAAGGTGATGGCGTAGGGCGGATAACGTTCGACGTTATCCGCCGATTGGCCTTAGTTGCCGAACGCGCGGGATTCGACCTGGGCACGTTTAAATCGTACGCCTGGCCCAGCTACGCGAGTGGGCGTGGAATGGGTGTAACGGCGTATAACCGCGAACGGTTATACGCCCTACAGTCGATCATCGGCGCGGGGCGGTAGAAAGAAAAAAGCCCCGCCGAGGCGGGGCTTTCGTTTACGGGTGCTGCCCCGTCAGGACGACAGGTACGCCGAGCGGGTCAGACCCAGGCGCAGCGCATCGAGGAACTGCGTGCGCTCGCGCGCGGTGAGCTTGGCCCCGGCGACCTTGTCGCGGTAGTGGGTCATCAGCTCCTCGGGCGACAGGTGCACGTAGCGCAGCATGTCCTCGATGGTGTCGTGGGTCTCGATGCCGGCGTGGTAGTAGCTGCCGTCGGCGTTCTGGTAGATGTTCACCGAGTCGGTGTCGCCGAACAGGTTGTGCATGTCGCCGAGGATTTCCTGGTAGGCGCCGACCAGGAAGGTGCCGATCAGGTAGTCCTCGCCTTCCTTCACGTCATGCACCGGCATGCTGGTCTCGATGCTCTGCTCGTCGACGTACTGGGTGATCTTGCCGTCGGAGTCGCAGGTCAGGTCCTGCAGCACCGCGCGGCGGGTCGGTTCTTCGCCCAGACGGTGGATCGGCAGGATCGGCAGCACCTGGCCGATGGCCCAGGTGTCGGGCAGGCTCTGGAACACCGAGAAGTTGCAGATGTACTTGTCGGCGAGCTTGTCGTTGAGCTCGTCGAGCACCTGGCGGTGCGAGCGCTGGTGGGCCTTGAGCTGGTTGTGCAGGCGGCGGCAGATGGCGAAGTAGCACTGCTCGGCCAGGGCCTTCTGCGCCAGGCTGATCTTGCCCTCGGCGTACTGCGCGGCGGCGTCGCTCATGTAGTGGGTGGCGCGCCAGTAGGTCTCGGTGACCATCTCGGCGTCGGTCGGGCCGAGCAGGTCGGCCAGCCACTGGACGATCTCCGGCTGTTCGGCCAGATCGGTGATCTTCGGCTGCTCGTCATTGTGCCGCTCGACGTCGGTCACCTGGGTGATCAGCACTGCGTGGTGCGCGGTCAGCGCACGGCCGCTCTCGGAGAAGATGTGCGGATGCGGCAGGCCCTGGGCGTCGCAGAATTCCTTGAGCATGCCCACCACCACACCGGCGTAGTCGTCGATGTCGTAGTTGATGGAGCTGGCATTGCGCGAGTGGGTGCCATCGTAGTCCACCCCCAGGCCGCCGCCGACGTCCACGTGGTCCACCGGCAGGCCGAGGGCACGCAGTTCGCCGTAGTAGCGGATGGCTTCCTTGAAGCCGTGCTGGTAGTCGGCCAGGTTGGCGATCTGCGACCCCATGTGGAAGTGCAGCAGGCGCACGCCCTGGTCCAGGCCGGCATCGCGGAAGCGTTCGACCACCGACAGCAGCTGCGCGGCGGACAGGCCGAACTTGGCCTTCTCGCCACCGGTGTCGGCCCACTTGGAGGACGCCAGGGAGGACAGGCGCACGCGCAAGCCGACCTGGGGCAGCACGCCCACGTTGGCGGCCTCCTCGATCACCAGCTGCACCTCGGATTCCTTCTCGATCACGATGAACACGTTGTGACCGAGCTTCTGCCCCATCAGCGCCAGCTTGATGAACTCGCGGTCCTTGTAGCCGTTGCAGACGATGGTGCCGCCCTTGGGCGCCAGCGCCAGCACGGCCATCAGTTCCGGCTTGGAGCCGGCTTCCAGGCCGATGGAGACATTCTGGGTGGCGATGATGCTTTCCACCACCGCTTCCTGCTGGTTGACCTTGATCGGGTACAGCGCGGTGTAGCGGCTGGTGTACTCCAGGCGCGCGATGTTGGCGTCGAAGGCGCCGGTCAGCTTGCGCACGCGGTCCTGCAGGATGTCCGGGAAACGCACCAGCAGCGGCAGCGACAGGCCGGCTTCGCGCAGCTGGTCGACCAGCCCGTGCAGATCGATCGGCTGGGCATTGGCGCCCTGCGGGCGTACTTCGACATTGCCGGCGTCGTTGATGGCGAAATAGCCGGCGCCCCAGTGGCGAATGCCGTAGATGCTGCGGCTGTCTGCCACGGTCCAGTTGCTGCCGTCGTCTTTGCGGGTCCGTCTAGCGGCCATGCGGGGTGGTCTCCTCAAGTGTCTCGAATGTATGCAGGCGCCCCGCCCGGCGAGCGGGTGAGTCGTCAAAGCCTAGTCGGCTGGTGTGACGTTGCCGTGTTGACCGCCGACGTTGGCGGTAAGTTTAGGAAAATCCGACGATGCGCCCAGTGCGCACCGATAAATCTCCCCTCTAGGGAAAGGGCTTGCCGGCCATGGGCGAATTGCGCATGGCCTGGAACCCCTTCTCTACAGAAGAGCATCTGTCGCTGGTGTCGGCTCAGCCGCCGGATTTCTTCGCCTTGAGGCCGCGCTTGCCCAGCTCTTCGAGCAGCAGGTCGACGTGGTCGCCCTGGATCTCGATGATGCCGTCCTTCAGCGCGCCACCCGTGCCGCAGCGCTTCTTCAGCGCGGTGGCCAGGTCTTTCAGCGCATCGGCCGCCAGCGGCACGCCGGTCACCGTGGTCACGGTCTTGCCGCCGCGGCCCTTGGTTTCGCGACGCACGCGAGCGATGCCGTCGCCGGCCGGAATCCCGGCCTGCTTGCAGATGCATGCGGCAATGGGCTGATTGCAGTCCGGGCAGTGCCGGCCGGCATCAGTGGAGTAGACGAGCCCGCCAAGGGCGGACAGGGAGGATGCTTTCTTGACCACCGGGCGTTTCCCCAGGATTGGCCTCTAAGGGCCAGGTCAACGAATGGCCGGCTGGCGCCGACCGCGACGCCCCACTCAGGCAGGGGCTGCGCAATTCCCGGCGGAGGACCCTGCCGGAAAGGTCGCGCAATTTAGCAGCATTGAAGGCAAATGCTAAGAGCAGAATTGCGTCATTGATCGGTAGTTTGGCGACATAGGGTGGCGACAGGAGTTTTGTGGGGGTTATTCACAACGCCACAGATCCGACCTTCACCGAGAAATCGAAGTCCCAGGCGCGCGATCGCCCCTTACAGGAGGCCCCTCGGCGGCACCATTTTCGGGGTTTGGCGGCATGGATGCCGCCAGAGCCGCGATGGGCCAGGGATGGCCCTTCGCGGCGTGCCCCAGAAATGGTGTTGTCGAGGGGGAACCCGGCGAAGCCGGGCCGGATGTCGGGGCAAGCCTTTTTGGTTCCTTTTGGGGCGTTTGCCAAAAGGGACTCGCCCGAGGGGGCGAAACAAGAAACATCCGAACAGGCCGATGCGGCGCAGAAACACTTATCCCGAAACGGCGGATAACGCCTGCGGCGTTATTCGCCCTACGCTTTTCAGAAGCTGACCAGATACTTGCGCAACGCCACCAACGAATCCGGGCAATACGGCGTCCCCGCCTTCGCCTCGGCCAGCACCTGGTGCGGGTCGATGAAGCGTGCCTCCATCACCTCCTCCGGCTGCAACTTGAGCGGCGCGTCGGAGACGGCGGAGAACACCGCGCACCAGAGACGGTTGTCCGGCTGGTCGAAGAAGAACGAGCCGTGCTCGCGCAACTCGACGCCGGAAATGCCCAACTCTTCTTCCAGCTCACGGGCGGCGGATTCGGCGTAGCTCTCGTCGGCCAGCACCATGCCGCCGGCGGCCGGGTCCCAGTAGCCGGGATAGATCGCCTTGCTCAGGGTACGGCGGTGCACGCACAGCTCACCGGCCGTATTGAACAACAGGATGAAGGTGCCCCGGCCGATCAGCCCGCGCTCGCGAAGCTCCGCCCGCGGCAGGCTGCCCTTGAGTTCATCGTCCCGATTAACCCAGGCGACCGACTCGGCGTCCGAAGCCGCCCGGTGGGCGGCTTCCTTGTCGCTGATCCCGTCCATCATCAGCCCTGGGCCAGCAGTTGGCGCAGGTCGATGATCGCGGCGTTGGCGCGGGAGATGTAGTTGGCCATCACCAGCGAATGGTTGGCCAGCACGCCGAAGCCGCTGCCATTGAGCACCATCGGGCTCCACAGCGGGGCCTGAGCGGCCTCCAGCTCGCGGATGATCTGGCGCACGCTGACGGTGGCGTTCTTCTTCGCCAGCACGTCGGCGAAGTCCACTTCGATGGCGCGCAGGATGTGCGACAGCGCCCAGGCCTGGCCACGGGCCTCGTAGAACACGTTGTCGATCTGCAGCCAGGGGGTCTCCTGCAGCTCTTCCTCGACCTGCGGCGCCTCGCCCGGCGCCACCGGCGCGGTGGGCTTGATGTTGGTGTTGAGCTTCACCCGGCCGACGCTGGCCGAGAGGCGCTGGGACAGCGAGCCCAGGCGGGTGGAAACGTCACCCAGCCAGTTGTTCAGGCTGTCGGCGCGGCCATAGAACTGCGCACCGGCCGGGTTCGCGGACAGGCGCACCAGGTAGCGGTCCAGCGACTTGATGCCTTCGGCGTACTCCGATTCGGAGGACGGCAGCGCCCAGCTCTTGTTGTCGAAGTTGAAGCGCGGCTCGGCCCGGGCCAGGTCCGCGTCCTCGGTAGACTGCGACTGGGAACGGGCGAAGTCCTTGCGCAGCGCACGGGACAGGTCGCGCACCTGGACCAGGGCGCCGTATTCCCAGCTGGGCATGTTGTCCAGCCAGACGCCCGGCGGGAAGATGTCGTTGGAGAGATAGCCGCCCGGCTTGTTCAGCAGCGTGGCGACCACTTCCTTGAGGGTTTCCACCGTGGTGTAGCCGACCACCATCTGCCGGCCGGCACGCTCGGCCGCGGCCTGGGCGTTCTGCTGCACGGGGAAGAGGTCGGGTTCCTGGCTCCAGTACCAGCCGATCACACCGCAGATCACCAGGTAGACGCCCAGCAGACCGCCGAGCACGCGGCTCAGCCAGGGCCCGCCGAAGTAGGCGCGCACGTCGTCCACCGAGTCATCGACGCGATCGCGCACGGAGCCGCGTTTCTTCCAATTCCACATGGCAAAGTCCTTAGCATCACGAAAACGAAGAGAGGTTGGACCCGATTCCGCCCCGGAGGTGCCCTGGCGGAACGGTCCTGCCGCGCAAGCATGCCGCACCCGGCGGCTCAGTGCAGCCCACCCTGCGCATGGTGCGCGGTAACGTCGCGAATTACAAAGCGCATGTCGTTTGACCGAAGGCACTGTTATTGCCATCCAGGGCTGGTAGCATACGGCCATCATTGTGTATCACGGTAGAAACACTCCGCTCGCACGCCCTCATTACGGACTGATAAAGAAGCGCGCCATGACCGAGCTCGACGATCCGCATCTCGACCGCCTCAAGCATCATTTCGCCCAGCGGGTGATTCACCAGGCCCGCCATCTGCTGGAGGTCTGGCAGCGTCTGTCGCGCTCGGAGTGGAGCAGTGCCGGGATGGCCGAGCTGGCCGAAGCCTGCCTGCGCCTGCAACGCTACGCCGAGCGCTTCGGGCAGGCCGAGCACGCCGACCTGGCCAAGGCCGTCGACCAGTGCCTGCGGGCCGTGCAGGACAACCGCGGGCGCCTGTCCAGCGGGCTGATCAGCGAACTCAACGGCCTGATGCAACGCCTGTCGCGCACGGGATTGCGCCACGGCGACCAGTACGAGCAGACCAGCCTGCCGCCGCTGCGCAAGCCGGTCTACCTGGCCCTGCAGGACCAGGACCGCGCCGAACGCCTGGCCCAGCAGCTGGAGTTCTTCGGCATGGCCGCGCAGCTCTGCGAAAGCGCCAACGCCTTCCGCGCCGCCATGGCCGAGCGGCATCCGGCGGCCATCGTGATGGAGATCAACTTCGCCGGCACGGGCCAGGGCCTGACGCTGGCCGACGAGGCCCAGGCCGGACTGCGGCAGAAGCTGCCGGTACTGTTCTTCAGCCACGAGGAAACCGACACCCCGACCCGCATGGCCGCCGCCCGCGCCGGCGGCCAGGATTTCTTCACCGGCGCGCTGGACGCCTCCGCCGTGCTGGAGAAGATCGAGACCCTGAGCCGCGTGGCGCACTACGAGCCATTCCGCGTGCTGATCGTCGACGACTCGCGGGCCCAGGGCGCGCACACCGAGAGGGTCCTCAACAACGCCGGCATCGTCACCCGCGCGCTCACCGTGCCGCTGTCGGTGATGGCCGAGCTGGCCGAGTTCCAGCCAGACCTGATCATCCTCGACATGTACATGCCCGAATGCCTGGGCACGGAGCTGGCCAAGGTGATTCGCCAGCACGAGCGCTATGTCAGTGTGCCGATCATCTATCTGTCCGCCGAAGACGACCTGGACAAGCAGCTCGACGCCATGAGCGAAGGCGGCGACGACTTTCTCACCAAACCGATCAAGCCGCGCCACCTGATCGCCACCGTGCGTAACCGCGCCGCCCGTGCGCGCAGCCTGCAGGCACGGATGGTGCGCGACAGCCTCACCGGGCTGTACAACCACACCCATACCCTGCAATTGCTCGACGACGCCCGTTTCCGCGCGCGCCGCGAGGGGCGGCCGCTGACCTTCGCGATGCTCGACATCGACCATTTCAAGCGGGTCAACGACACCTTCGGCCATCCCATGGGCGACCGGGTGATCAAGAGCCTGGCACTGTTCCTCAAGCAGCGCCTGCGCAAGACCGACCACATCGGCCGCTACGGCGGCGAGGAATTCGCCGTGGTGCTGCCCGATACCAGCGCCGACACGGCGCGTCGGGTGCTGGAGGAAATCCGCCAGCGTTTCGCCGAGATCCACTACCCCGCGCAGCCCGGCGACCTCACCTGCACCTTCAGTTGCGGCATCGCCCAGCTGGGCGAGGACATGGACATCAAGACCCTGGCCAAGCAGGCCGACGAGGCGCTGTACCGCGCCAAGCACGGCGGACGCAATCGGGTGGAGGTGTTCGGCTGATCGATCTGCGGCGCTCTGCCGCGCCGTTTTCGAGCAGATAATGGCACCTTGTCATCAGCCAGTAACGAAACTGCAATAGGGTCAGGGCTCGCCGTTTCCGCTGTCGGTCGAGACCTGCCATGCGCCTCAAGCTGCTGACCAACCTCAACACCTTCCTGCTCCTGCTCGTGTGCCTCGCGCTGGGCGCCACCCTGTGGTGGTCGCAGCGCGCGTTGGAGCGCCCGTTCACCCTGATGGACCGCTACCTGGAACTCTCCCAGGGCTTCGAGCGCAAGGTGGCGCAGAACATCCAGGCCTACCTGGGCAGCGGTGACGCACTCAAGCAGAAAGCCGCCCAGCAGGCATTGGACGAGCTGGCCGCGGAGCTGCCGCAACTGCCGGAGAGCCTGGGGCAACTGCTGGGCGCGAGCCTCGACGAGCTGCGCCAGTTCAGCGGCAACCAGTTGCTCGCCGCCGGCAAGCTGGCCGGTGATCCGCAGGGCCTGCTGCTGCAGGCCGAGCGCGACCTGCTGGCCGCCCTGGACCAGCTCGGCGCCTACGCCGACGCCAGCCAGAACCCCGCCGCCGCCGAGTACCGCACGCCCCTGCTGCAAGCCGGCCTGCACCTGACCCGCCTGGCCCACGCCCGCGCCAAACTGGTGGAAAGCGGCAACCCGGCGCTGGCCGAGGACATCCAGCGCGAACTGGACAGCCTGCGCCAGCTGGCCGAGCGCATCGATGCGCTGCCCCTGCTCGGCGTGCTTCAGCAGCAGGCCTCCGCCTCCGACGATTTCGCCGCCATGATGGGCCTGGACACCCAGCCCGCCGCCGAGCAGCAGAGCGAAGACCGTGGCGTCGGCCTCAAGCGCGACCTGGCCGGCGTGCTGCGCCGTTACCCCGATGAACTGGACCGCACCCGCCAGTTGATCGCCCAGCGCCAGGAGCTGGCCAACGCCACCGCCCAGCGCCTGGGCGCCGTGCAGCAGGCCCTGGCGACCCTGGAGCCGCTGGTGCGCGAGGAACGCTCGAAGATCCAGGCGCAGGTGCGGCTGATCCAGGGCGCGCTGATCGCCTTGATCCTCGCCACCGCGCTGCTCATCGACACCCTGCAGCGTCGCCTGGCCCGGGTGCTCGGCCAACTGGTGCCGGCCCTGTCGACCTGGGCGCGCGGCGACTTCGCCCAGCCCATCGCCCTGGCCACCCGCACCCGCGACCTGATCGAACTGCAGGAATCGCTGAACCGCCTGCGCGATTTCCTCGGCACCCTGGTCGGCACCATCCACCAGCGCGCCGAGGAAGTGGCCGGCAGCAGCCGCGCCCTGGCCGAACTCAGCGGCGGCCTGCACGCCGGCGCCGAGCGCCAGGCCAGCGACACCGGGGAAATCCGCGACGCCCTGGGCCACATGGAAGCCGCCATCCAGCAGGTGGCCGGTGACGCCATCCAGGCGGCTTCGGCCAGCCAGGCCGCTGGCGTGGCGGTGGAACAGGGTCAGCGGGTGATCGGCAATAGCCTGAGCGGCATGCGCGCGCTGGTCGATGAAGTGCAGAGCAATGCTCAGGCCATCGAGAACCTGGCCGAGGAATCGGCCACCATCGGCAATGTGCTGGGAGTGATCCGCTCCATTGCCGAACAGACCAACCTGCTCGCCCTCAACGCCGCCATCGAAGCAGCGCGTGCCGGCGAACAAGGCCGAGGCTTTGCCGTGGTGGCCGAGGAAGTACGCTCGCTGGCCCTGCGCACCGCCGGCGCCACGGAAGAAATCCAGCAGCTCACCGCGCGCCTGCAACAGGCCGCGCGGCAGTCGGTGGACGCAATGCGCAGCCAGGTCGAGCACGCGGAAGTCACCGCCAACCAGGCCGGCGCCGCCGAGGGCGCGCTGGACGAGGTGGTGGAGGCCATCCGCACCATCGCCAGCATGGCCGAACGCATCGCCGAGGGCTCCGCGCAGCAAAGCGGCGCGGTCAGCGAGATTCGCTCCCACAGCGAACGCATCCACGAACTGGGTAGCGAGAACCTGCGCCTGATCGGCCAGGGGCGCAGCCAGGGCGAGCAACTGCAGGAACTGGGCGGTGCGTTGCACACCGCCGTGCGGGCGTTCCGAGTGTGACGTAGGGCGTATAACGTTCGACGTTATACGCCGTTTAACCATGGCCGCCGTCCGCACTGGATTCGGCCAGGACGCGGCTCGGACGGGCGCCCGGCCCAACCTCGCGGCTAGGCGTCGGGACCGTGAATCGGCGTATAACCGCGAACGGTTATACGCCCTACGCTCGGGCTCGATCAGCGCTCGCCGAGCTTGTGCCGCGCCGCGTACAGGCAAACCATCTCCATCGCCAGGGTCGCGCCGGCCAGGGCGGTGATCTCGGCGTTGTCGTAGGGCGGCGCCACTTCCACCACGTCCATCCCCACCAGGTTGATGCCCCGCAGCGCACGGAGGATTTCCAGCGCCTGGTGCGAGCTCAGCCCGCCGCAGACCGGCGTGCCGGTGCCGGGAGCGAAGGCCGGGTCAAGGCAGTCGATGTCGAAGGTCAGGTACACCGGGTTGTCACCCACCCGCGCGCGGATGCGCTCGGCGATGGCCTGCGGCGTATTGCGATGCACCTCGCGGGCGTCCAGCACCTGGAAGCCCATCACGTCGTCGTTGGTGGTGCGCAGACCGACCTGCACCGAGCGCGACGGGGCGACCAGCCCCTCGCGGGCCGCGTGGTAGAACATAGTGCCGTGGTCGATGCGCTGGCAGTCCTCGTCCGGCCAGGTGTCGCTGTGGGCGTCGAAGTGGATCAGCGACAGCGGGCCGTGTTTCTTCGCGTGGGCCTTGAGCAGCGGGTAACTGATGAAGTGATCGCCGCCCAGGGTCAGCAGCGCGCAGCCGGCGTCGAGGATGCGCGCGGCATGGGCCTCGATGAGTTCCGGCGTTTCCTGCGGCACGCCGTGGTCGAAGGAGCAGTCGCCATAGTCGATCACCGCCAGGTGGTCGAAGGGATCGAACTCCCAGGGGAAGTGCCGGGCCCAGGCCATCTGCACCGAGGCGGCGCGAATGGCGCGCGGTCCGAAGCGGCTGCCGGGACGGTTGGTGGTGGCGGTGTCGAAGGGTACCCCGCTCACCACCAGGTCGACGCCGCGCAGGTCGCGGCTGTAGCGGCGGCGCATGAAGCTGGTGATGCCGGCGTAGGTGGATTCGGCAGCGGTGCCATAAAGGCTGTCGCGGGTGATGGCCTGGTCGTTGTCGTGGGCTTGATCCATGGCTTCCTCATCGGTGTTATCGGTTGATCACGAATGTTCCGGACGGTCACTTCCGTAGGGCGCATAACCTGGAACAGGTTATCCGCCGGCCTCTGGGCGGCGGATAACGCTGGCGCGTTATGCGCCCTACGAAAGCGCACGTATCGCAATGCTCGTCAGGTACGCGTGCGGAACGCCGACCACAGCCGCGTCCGCTCGCGCTGCTGCTTCAAGGTCAGCAACTGCTCGCCGAACAATTTCTGGCGCATGGCCACCGGCGGGTAGATGTCCGGATCGCCCGCCACCTCGGCGGTGAGCAGCGGCGTGGCCTTGAGGTTGGCGTTGGCGAAGTACAGGGTGTTGGTCAGCTCGGCGATGGATTCGGGGCGCAGCATGAAGTCGATGAAGGCACGGGCTTCCTGCGGGTGCGGCGCATCCGCCGGGATGGCCATGGTGTCGAACCAGATCAGCGTGCCTTCCTTGGGAATCCGGTAGATCACCTCGAACGGCTTGTTCGCCTGCTTCGCTTGCGCGGCACCCATCAGGGCGTCGCCGGTATAGGTCAGGGCCACGCAGAGGGTGCCGTTGGCCAGGTCGTTGATGTGCTTACCGCTGGCGACGTAGCGCACGTTGGGCTGCAGCTTGGCCAGCAGCTCGCGGACCTGGGCGAGGTCGGCCGGGTCGGTGCTGTAGGGCGGCTTGCCCAGGTAGTTCAGCGCGACGCTGATGACTTCCTGCGGCGAGTCGATCAGCGAGATGCCGCAATCGGCCAGGCGGCTGGCGTACTCGGGCTTGAACAGCAGGTCGAGGCTGTCCAGCGGAGCGCCGGGAATGCGCTTGAGCACCGCGTCCTTGTTGATGGCCAGCCCGACGGTGCCCCAGGTGTAAGGCACGCCGAAACGGTTGCCCGGATCGATGGCCGCGAGCTTGGCCAGCAGCTCCGGGTCGAGGTTGGCGAAGTTCTTCAGCTGCGCGTCGTCCACCGGCTGCACGGCTTTCGCCTGGATCGCCCGGGCCAGGCCGCTGCTGGCGGGGAACACCACGTCGTAGCCGCTGGCGCCGGTCATCAGCTTGCTGTCGAGGACCTCGGCGCTGTCGAAGGTGTCGTACTTCACGCGGATGCCGGTCTCGGCCTGGAAGCGCTTGAGCGCATCGGCGCCGACATAGTCCGCCCAGTTGTACAGGTTGAGCACCCGCTCCTGCGCCTGCAGGGGCAAGGCCAGGGTCGCCAGAAGGGCCCAGAAGAACGCACGCATGATCATCGCCTCGGGATTGTTGTGGTTATGGGGCGAGCATGCCGTGGGCTTTACTTTGTAAAAATACAAAGTTAATTACTTTGGCATTATCCATCGACAATGATTTGGAATGTCCGATGCTCAGCCAACTGCGCGACCTCGACCTGCAACTGCTGCGCCTGTTCGTCACCGTGGTCGAATGCGGCGGCTTCAGCGCGGCGCAAGGCGAACTGGGGCTGAGCCAGCCGAGCATCAGCATCCAGATGGCCAAGCTGGAGACGCGCCTGGGCTACCGCCTGTGCGAACGCGGCAAGGGCGGTTTCCGCCTGACGCCCAAGGGCGAACACCTGCTGCAGGCGACCCGCCGGCTGTTCATCGCCATCGAAGGTTTTCGAAACGAGGCCCATGGGGTCGCCGACAAGCTGCTGGGCGAGGTGCGCATCGGCCTGTCCGAAGCCCTCGACGAGCGGGTGCTGGCGCAGCTGTCCGAGGCAGTGCGGCGCTTCCGCCGGCGCAACGAGGCGGTCACGCTGGAACTGGTGACCACCACGCCCGCCGAGCTGGAACGCCTGCTGCTGCAGGACCGCCTGCACCTGGCCATCGGCTACTTCGCCGGCACCCAGGCGGCGCTGGAGCACGTACCGCTGTTCAGCGAGCCCCAGGGCCTGTATTGCGGAGTCGGCCACCCGGCCTTCGATGATCCGGCGGTCAGCCGCGAGTCCCTGGCCGATGCCGACGAGGTGCACCACCCCTATCGTTTCATCGCCGCCGACGAACCGCTGCAGACCCGCCGCAGCAGCGCGCGCTGCGAGCAGGTGGACGGCAGCCTGGCCTTCATCCTCTCCGGCGCGCACCTCGGCTACCTGCCCCGACACATCGCCACGCCCTGGCTGGAGCGCGGCCGGCTGCGCGAGCTGTTGCCCGACGAGCTGGGCTTCGACGTGGCCTTCAGCCTGACCCGCCACCGTGGCCGCCACCCCGGCGATGCCGAGCAGGCCTTCGCCAGCGACCTGCTGGCGGCTTTCGGCCGGCCCGCGTCTGATGGACGCAGCCGATAAACGGGAACCCGGACCCTGCGGCAGGTTCCGAACCGTCCGCTCATCTCTTGTCACAGCTCCTCCGGCAGTGCCATGGGCCGCGCCGGGAGCTTTCCGCTATCATGCCCGCCATTCCGTAGTCCGCGAGATGTCCATGCGCCGCCTGCTCACCCTGCTCCTGTTCCTCGTCGCCCTGCCCGCTTCCGCCGGCCTGTTCGACAAACCCGCCGACAAGGGCGGCTTCGCCGTCGGGCAACCCGCCAAGGGCGATTTCTTGCCGGTGGCCGAGGCCTTCCGCCTGAGCGTCGAGGACAGCGACAGCCAGCAGGTGAAGCTGCGTTTCATCAATGCCGACGGCTATTACCTCTACCAGCACCGCTTCAGTTTCAAGGTCGAACCGGCCGACAGCGGCGTAACCGTGGGCGAGGTGAAGCTGCCGCCGGGCAAGCAGCACCATGACGACTACTTCGGCGACACCGTCGTCTACTACGCCATCACCGACCTCGACGTGCCGCTGAACAACCCGCAGCACAAACCCTTCACCCTGGTCGTGAGCTACCAGGGCTGCGCCGACAAGGGCCTGTGCTACGCGCCGGAAACCACCCGCCTGCGGATCGCCGACGGCCACGCCGCCAGCGTGATCACCGCCGCTGCCGCAACGTCCGCCAGCGGCAGCGCTGCCAAAGCCGCGAGCGGCGACAACCCGCTGGCCAGCCTGCTGGGCGACCACGAGCCGGGCAAGATCAAGAAACTGGGCCGCGCCCTGGTGATCTTCTTCCTACTGGGCCTGGCGCTGACCTTCACCCCCTGCGTGCTGCCGATGCTGCCGATCCTTTCCGGCGTGGTCCTGCGCGGCCGCCCCGGTGGTGCTCGCGGCCTGGCGCTGTCGCTGGCCTACGTGCTGCCGATGGCCGCCTGCTACGCGGTGCTCGGCACCCTGATGGGCCTGTTCGGCGCCAAGCTCAACCTGCAGGCGATGCTGCAATCGCCCTGGGTGCTGGTGCCTTTCGCGGCCTTCTTTGTGGTCTTCGCCATTGCCATGTTCGGCGTCTTCGAACTGCGCCTGCCGGGTTTCCTGCGCGAACGCCTGGACAACATGGCCAACAACACCCGCGGCGGCTCCATCGCCGGCGCGGCGACCCTGGGCGTGCTTTCCAGCCTGCTGGTGTCGCCCTGTGTCACCGCCCCGCTGGCCGGCCTGCTGCTCTATATCAGCAGCACCGGCGATGCGGTGGGAGGCGGCCTGCTGCTGTTCTCCCTGGGCTTGGGCATGGGCACGCCGCTGGTGATCTTCGCCGTCGGCGGCGGCGCATTGCTGCCCAAGAGCGGCGCCTGGATGAACGGCGTGCGCAACGTCTTCGGCGTGATGCTGCTGGCGGTGGCCGTCTGGATGCTTGAACGCCTGGTTTCCGGCCCGGTGGCGCTGACCCTCTGGGGCACCCTGGCCGGCGGCGTCGCCATCGCCATGGGCACCCTCGAACTGGGACCGAAGAAGCCGCTGCAACGCGCCGGCCAACTGCTCGGTCTGATGTTGCTGGTCTATGCGGTGGTCGCCTGGACTGGCGCCCTGCGCGGCGAGTCCGACCCGATGCACCCACTGGGCCGCAGCACACCGGGCCTGCACGCCGGCCCGCCGACCTCGACGCCCGGCGACTGGCAGAACATCACCACGCCGGCCCAGCTCAACGCCGCCCTGGCCGGCGCCCAGGCTGCCGGACGGCCGGTGCTGCTGGACTGGTACGCCGACTGGTGCATCAGCTGCAAGATCATCGAGCGCCAGGTACTGCCGACCCCGGAGGTCCAGTCGCAACTGGCCGGATTCGTCCTGCTGCGCTTCGACATGACCGCCAGCACCGAGGAACAGCGCGCCCTGCTCGACCGCTTCAACCTGTTCGGCCCGCCGGCCATGCTGTTCTTCTCGGCAAAAGGCGACGAATGGAGCGATCTGCGCATCATCGGCGAGACGGACGCGGCCACCCTCGCCGAACGCTTGCGCCAGGCCACTTCGCGCAGCTGAGTGATCCAGCCCCTCGCACTGCAATAGTTTTGCCGTAATCGGCTGGCAACATGCCGACATCTACGGCAAAACCTGCATGACTGGACAGTCACGCAGGCTTTCCGGCATAGTCCCGCCCTATCTTTTTCCGCCTAAGAGAAGGACAAGAGCATCCAGATGGCGACCTTACTGGTACTGCACGGGCCCAACCTCAACCTGCTGGGCACCCGCGAGCCCGACAAGTACGGCTCCGTCACCCTCGAGCAGATCAACCAGGACCTGGAGCGCCGCGCCCGCGAGGCCGGCCACCACCTGATGCACCTGCAGAGCAACGCCGAGTACGAATTGATCGACCGGATCCACGCCGCGCGCAACGAAGGCGTGGACTTCATCCTCATCAATCCGGCCGCGTTCACGCATACAAGTGTCGCCCTACGTGACGCATTGCTCGCAGTGAGCATCCCATTCATCGAAGTGCACCTTTCCAACGTGCACAAACGCGAACCTTTCCGGCATCACTCCTACTTCTCCGACGTGGCGGTAGGGGTGATCTGCGGCCTGGGAGCCACAGGCTATCGCCTGGCCCTGGAGTCCGCCCTTGAACAACTTGAACGCCCGTGACCTCACCTGGGAGTGCGAACACTGATGGACATCCGTAAAGTCAAGAAACTGATCGAACTGCTCGAAGAATCCGGTATCGACGAGCTGGAAATCAAAGAGGGCGAAGAGTCCGTACGCATCAGCCGCCACAGCAAGAGCGCTGCGCAGCCGATCTACGCCGCCGCCCCGGCCTACGCTCCGGCCCCTGCCGCAGCCGCTCCGGCCGCTGCCGTAGCTCCCGCTCCGGCTGCCGAAGCCGCTCCGGCTGCTCAGGCGCTCAACGGCAACGCCGTGCGCTCGCCGATGGTCGGCACCTTCTACCGCGCAGCCTCGCCGACTTCCGCCAACTTCGTCGAAGTCGGCCAGAGTGTGAAGAAAGGCGACATCCTGTGCATCGTCGAAGCCATGAAGATGATGAACCACATCGAGGCTGAGACCAGCGGCGTGATCAGTCAGATCCTCGTGGAGAACGGCCAGCCGGTCGAGTTCGACCAGCCCCTGTTCACCATCGTCTAAGCCGCGGGGAACCTGCGATGTTGGAAAAAGTACTGATCGCCAACCGCGGCGAAATCGCGCTGCGCATCCTGCGTGCGTGCAAGGAGCTGGGCATCAAGACAGTGGCCGTGCACTCGACCGCCGACCGCGAGCTGATGCACCTGTCGCTGGCCGACGAAGCGGTCTGCATCGGTCCGGCCCCGGCTGCGCAGTCCTACCTGCACATCCCGGCGATCATCGCCGCGGCCGAGGTCACCGGCGCCGTGGGTATCCACCCCGGCTACGGTTTCCTCGCCGAAAACGCTGACTTCGCCGAGCAGGTCGAGCGCTCGGGCTTCACCTTCATCGGCCCGAGCGCCGATGTCATCCGCCTGATGGGCGACAAGGTGTCCGCCAAGGACGCCATGAAGAAAGCCGGCGTTCCGACCGTACCGGGCTCCGACGGCCCGCTGCCGGAAGACGAAGAGACCGCGCTGGCGATCGCCCGCGAGGTTGGCTACCCGGTGATCATCAAGGCCGCCGGCGGCGGTGGTGGTCGCGGCATGCGCGTCGTGCACAACGAGGAAGACCTGATCAAGTCCGCCAAGCTGACCCGCACCGAAGCGGGCGCGGCCTTCGGCAACTCGATGGTCTACCTGGAGAAGTTCCTGACCAACCCGCGTCACGTGGAAGTCCAGGTTCTCTCCGACGGCCAGGGCAACGCCATCCACCTGGGCGACCGCGACTGCTCCCTGCAGCGCCGTCACCAGAAGGTGCTGGAAGAAGCCCCAGCCCCGGGCATCGACGAGAAGGCCCGCGCCGAAGTGCTGGCCCGCTGCGTCCAGGCCTGCGTGGAAATCGGCTACCGTGGCGCCGGCACCTTCGAGTTCCTCTACGAGAACGGCCGCTTCTACTTCATCGAGATGAACACCCGCGTGCAGGTGGAGCATCCGGTGTCGGAGATGGTCACCGGTATCGACATCGTCAAGGAGATGCTCAGCATCGCCTCGGGCAACAAGCTGTCGATCCGCCAGGAAGACGTGGTCATCCGTGGCCATGCGCTGGAATGCCGGATCAACGCCGAAGACCCGAAGACCTTCATGCCGAGCCCCGGCAAGGTGAAGCACTTCCATGCGCCGGGCGGCAACGGCGTGCGTGTGGATTCGCACCTGTACAGCGGCTACGCCGTACCGCCGAACTACGACTCGCTGGTGGGCAAGGTCATCGCCTACGGCAAGGACCGCGATGAAGCTCTGGCGCGCATGCGCAATGCCCTGGACGAGCTGATCGTCGATGGCATCAAGACCAATACCGAGCTGCACAAGGATCTGGTCCGCGACAAAGAGTTCTGCAAGGGTGGCGTGAACATCCACTACCTGGAGAAGAAGCTGGGCATGGACAAGCACTAAACGCTTGTCGAAAGTCTGCCTTTCTCGCTCCACCACAAGGGCTGCCTCCGGGCGGCCCTTGTGCTTTGCGGCCCCCGCACGCTGGCATGGCAAGGTGCCGTGCAGTAAGCTTGCCGCCTTTATCTGCGGGCCGTCCAAGCGGCCCGTTTTCTTTCGAGCAGCAACGTCCAGCACCATCGAGGTACCGCCCATGCCCTGGCTTCAAGTTCGACTCGCCATCACCCCGGAACAGGCGGAAACCTATGAGGACGCGCTGCTGGAAGTCGGCGCCGTCTCGGTGACCTTCATGGACGCCGAAGACCAGCCGATCTTCGAGCCGGACCTGGGCACCACCCCGCTCTGGAGCCACACCCACCTGCTCGCCCTGTTCGAGGCCGACACCGACGAGACCGCGCTCATCGCACACCTGTCCCTGCTGACCGGCGGCGAGCTGCCGCAGTACCAGATCGAGCGCATCGAGGACCAGGACTGGGAACGCAGCTGGATGGACAACTTCAAGCCGATGCGCTTCGGCCGCCGCCTGTGGATCGTCCCCAGCTGGCACGACGCACCGGAGCCGGACGCGGTGAACCTGCTGCTTGACCCGGGCCTGGCCTTCGGCACCGGCACCCACCCGACCACCTCGCTCTGCCTGCAGTGGCTGGATGGCCAGGAGCTGGCCGGCCAGTACGTGCTGGACTTCGGCTGCGGCTCGGGCATCCTCGCCATCGCCGCACTGCTGCTGGGCGCCGAACGCGCCGCCGGCACCGACATCGACCCGCAGGCGCTGGAAGCCTCGCGCGACAACGCCTCGCGCAACGGCATCGACCCGGCCAGGTTCCCCGTCTACCTGCCCGCTGATCTGCCAAAGGAGCCGGCGGACGTGCTGGTGGCGAACATTCTGGCCGGTCCGCTGGTCACATTGGCAGAGCAGCTCACCGGACTGGTCAGATCCGGTGGCCGGCTGGCCCTCTCGGGCATCCTCGCCGAACAGGCCGAGGAAGTGCGCGCGGCCTATGCCGGAGCCTTCGAACTCGACCCCACCGCCGAGCAGGAAGGCTGGATCCGCATCACGGGTCGCCGCCGCTGACTGCCCGCCGCAAGGGGCTTGGGTTAGACTAACCGTTTGTTTTTCCGCCGGACCGCCGCATGAGCGACAGCTTCATCACACAGTGCCCCCATTGCCAGACCCGCTTCCGCGTCAACTCGGCGCAACTGGGCGCGGCCAGCGGTGCTGTGCGCTGCGGAACCTGCCTGAAGGTGTTCAACGCCCCGCAGAACATGCTGGACGAGCCGGCATCGGCTCCGACCCTGACGACCGTGGTTCCGCCCCCCGTCGCTGCGCCGAAGCCCGAGCCAGAGCCCGTGCCGGCACCCAAGCCCATGGTAGAGCCGGCGCCCCCGGCCCCCGCGCCTGCCGCTGTCGTTCCGGGAAAGCCGCAACCATCGCCCGCCCCCGGCACGGCAACCCTCGGTTGGCCGCTGGCACCTCATGCCGCACGGCACTCCAGTGATGTCGCGGAAAAGCCCGCCATCCCCGAGCCCAAGGTGGAAGCCAAACCGGCCATCCTGCCGGAGCCCGAGCCGGCACCTGCAGCAGTCGCCACCCCGGTAGCGGCAACGCCGGCGCCAGCCCCCGATGAGCCAGCCAAGGCCGCCGCGAAGAAAGAAGAAACACTGTGGATTCATGACGACCTGGACCTGGACAGCCTCAACCTCGATGAAGAGCTGGCCAAGCTGGACGAGTTCGAGCTGTCCCAGGAATTCCTCAGCATCGATCGCGCTCCCGCCCCCAGCGAGGCCCTGCAGGTCCAGCAGGAAGAGCAGCGCGACCCGCACGACGAACGCTGGGCCGAGGTCCTGCTGCAGGCGGAACAACCCAACGGCAATCGCGCCGCCCGCCAGGAGCCCAGCCTCGGCCAGTTGCCGACCGAGGAACCGGAAGAACCCGCGCCCAGCGCTCGCCTCGTGGCCGACCAGGAGCCCGAGGAAGCGCCCGAAGAAGAACTCGACGAAGAACCCCGGATCACCCCGGCGCCACTCAGCGCCGTGGACGACGAGGAAAGTCTGCCCGCCTTCAGCGCCCGCCGCGACGACGACGAGCCCGAGGACGCCGAGGAAGACTGCGACGACGAACCCGCCACCGACCCGCGTGCCGACGGCGGCCGCGCCGAACCCGAACTGCGCGGCGACGGCCTGCAGGACCTGAGCGACGAGCCGCTGCAACTGGACTGGCAGAAACCCAAGCGCCGCTGGGGTCGCCGCCTGTTCTGGCTGCTGCTGATCCTGCTCGCCCTGATCGGCCTGGCCGGGCAGTACATCGCCTACCATTTCGAGGAACTGGCCCGCCAGGACCAGTACCGTCCCTGGTTCGCCCAGGCCTGCCCGGAACTGGGCTGCACCCTGCCCTCCAAGGTGGACGTGGAGCAAATCCGCAGCAGCAACCTGGTGGTGCGCAGCCATCCGGACTTCAGCGGCGCCCTGGTGGTCGACGCGATCATCTACAACCGCGCCAGCTTCTCGCAGCCTTTCCCGCTGCTGGAAATGCGCTTCGCCGACCTGAACGGCCAACTGATCGCCAGCCGCCGCTTCAAGCCCAGCGAATACCTCTCGGGCGAGCTGGCCGGGCAGAGCGAAATGCCGCCGCAGACGCCGATCCACATTTCCCTGGACATCCTCGACCCGGGTCCGAAGGCAGTGAACTACAGTCTGAGCTTCCACTCGCCGGAATAATCCGGCGAGTAGCCCAGAAGGCCGTCCGGCGCCAGTTCCGCTCGTCTTCCTACCCTGGGTGATAAGCCTCGAGCTGTTCAGAATTTATCCAAATTCGCCTTTATCCGGTCACCGAGAGCGGGTATCATGCCCTCCCTTTTTTGCTAGCACCGGTGGCAGGCCCCGAAACGCACCCGCGAGTTTTACAGCGCGCGGCGCCTGAGGTGTTCCCGCCCCATTAACCATGGAACTCAGGTCGGTGGTACGCATCGGCTCCTACACACTGCCCAACAGACTGATCCTGGCCCCGATGGCCGGCGTCACCGATCGTCCGTTCCGCCAACTGTGCCGCCGCCTCGGCGCCGGCATGGTGGTCTCGGAAATGGTCACCAGCGACGTCCGCCTGTGGAATAGCCGCAAGTCGCGCCTGCGCCTGCAGCACGACAATGAAGATCAGCCGCGTTCGGTGCAGATCGCCGGCGGCGACCCGCAGATGCTCGCGGAAGCCGCCCGGTGCAACGTGGAGCTCGGCGCCCAGATCATCGACATCAACATGGGCTGCCCGGCAAAGAAGGTGTGCAACAAGGCCGCGGGCTCCGCGCTGATGAAGGATGAACGGCTGGTGGCCGACATCCTCGAGGCGGTGGTCGCGGCAGTAGAGGTTCCCGTCACCCTGAAGATTCGCACCGGTTGGGACCGGTCGAACAAGAACGGCGTGACGGTGGCACGGATCGCCGAACAGTCGGGGATCCAGGCGCTGGCGGTGCACGGCAGGACCCGCGCCGACCTCTACACCGGCGAAGCGGAGTACGAAACCATCGCTGCAATCAAGCAGGCGGTTTCCATTCCGGTCTTCGCCAACGGTGATATCGATTCGCCGCAGAAGGCACGGCAGGTGCTCGAGCTGACCGGGGTGGACGCCCTGCTGATCGGCCGCGCCGCCCAGGGCAGGCCCTGGATCTTCCGCGAGATCGATCATTACCTGGGCACCGGCGAGACATTGCCGGCGCCGAGTCTGCACGAGGTGGAGAGCATCCTGCTCGAACACCTCGCTGCATTGCATGCGTTTTATGGGGAAGACATGGGTGTGCGAATTGCCCGCAAGCACGTGGGTTGGTACCTCGCCACCCTGCCGGGCGCGGCGGAGTTCCGCACCCAGTTCAATCGTTTGCAGGACACGGATGCACAAAGCGCCAGCGTCAGGCAGTTCTTCGCCGAGCGCCACAATAACGGAGAAGGGGTGGCCGCATGACAACGATGACCGAGACATTAGTGAGTGGAATGACACCCGTGAGCGACAACACCAACCTTAAGCAGCACCTGACCACTCCGACGCAGGAGGGCCAGACCCTCCGCGACAGCGTGGAGAAGGCACTGCACAACTATTTCGCCCATCTCGAAGGGCAGCCGGTCACGGACGTGTACAACATGGTGCTTTGCGAAGTCGAAGCGCCGCTGCTGGAAACCGTCATGAACTACGTGAAGGGTAACCAGACCAAAGCCTCCGAACTGCTGGGGCTGAACCGCGGGACCCTGCGCAAGAAACTCAAGCAGTACGATCTTCTCTGACAGGTGGCAGGCGCGAGCCCGCGACCGCAAGGTCTGCCGGGCCCTCGCCTGACACGCGAAAAGCCCGAAGCCTTTGTGGAAGCCGTTATGACCGACCAAACCACCCGCCTGCCCGTCCGCCGTGCGCTGATCAGCGTTTCCGACAAGACCGGCGTCGTCGATTTCGCCCGTGAGCTGGTAGCCCTTGGCGTGGAGATCCTTTCCACCGGCGGCACCTACAAGCTGCTCAAGGACAACGGCATCGCCGCCGTGGAAGTGGCCGACTACACCGGCTTCCCGGAAATGATGGACGGCCGCGTGAAGACCCTGCACCCGAAAGTCCACGGCGGCATCCTCGGCCGTCGCGACATCGACGGCGCAGTGATGGAAGAGCACGGCATCAAGCCGATCGACCTGGTTGCGGTCAACCTCTACCCCTTCGCCGCCACCGTGGCCAAGCCCGGCTGCACCCTGCCGGACGCCATCGAGAACATCGACATCGGCGGCCCGACCATGGTCCGCAGCGCGGCGAAGAACCACAAGGACGTCGCCATCGTGGTCAACTCCACCGACTACGAAGGCGTCATCGCGGCCCTGAAGGACGGCGGCCTGACCTACGCCCAGCGCTTCAACCTGGCCCTCAAGGCGTTCGAGCACACCTCCGCCTACGACGGCATGATCGCCAACTACCTGGGCACCATCGACCAGGACGCCGAGACGCTGTCCACCGAGAACCGCCTGCAGTTCCCGCGCACCTTCAACAGCCAGTTCATCAAGGCCCAGGACATGCGCTACGGCGAGAACCCGCACCAGAGCGCGGCGTTCTATGTCGAGGGCGGCGAGGCCAGCGTCTCCACCGCCATCCAGCTGCAGGGCAAGGAACTGTCGTTCAACAACGTGGCCGACACCGACGCCGCGCTGGAGTGCGTGAAGAGCTTCGTCAAGCCGGCCTGCGTCATCGTCAAGCACGCCAACCCGTGCGGCGTGGCCGTGGTTCCGGAAAACGAAGGCGGCATCCGCAAGGCCTATGACCTGGCCTACGCCACCGACACCGAATCGGCCTTCGGCGGCATCATCGCCTTCAACCGCGAGCTGGACGGCGAGACCGCCCAGGCCATCGTCGAGCGCCAGTTCGTCGAAGTCATCATCGCCCCGAAAGTCTCCGACGCCGCCCGTGCCGTGGTCGCCGCCAAGGCCAACGTACGCCTGCTGGAATGCGGCGAGTGGCCGGCCGAGCGTCCCGCTGGCTGGGACTTCAAGCGCGTCAACGGCGGCCTGCTGGTACAGAGCCGCGACATCGGCATGATCACCGCCGATGACCTGAAGATCGTCACCCAGCGCGCCCCGAGCGAGCAGGAAATCCACGACCTGATCTTCGCCTGGAAAGTCGCCAAGTTCGTCAAGTCCAACGCCATCGTCTACGCCAAGAACCGCCAGACCGTCGGTGTCGGCGCCGGCCAGATGAGCCGCGTGAACTCCGCCCGCATCGCCGCCATCAAGGCCGAGCACGCAGGCCTGGAAGTGAAGGGTGCAGTCATGGCTTCCGACGCCTTCTTCCCGTTCCGCGACGGCATCGACAACGCCGCCAAGGCCGGTATCACCGCGGTGATCCAGCCGGGTGGTTCGATGCGCGACAACGAAGTCATCGCGGCCGCCGACGAAGCTGGAATCGCGATGGTGTTCACCGGCATGCGTCACTTCCGCCACTAAGCGGTTAGGGCGCACTCGGCCCCGCATCTGCGGCGTTGCCCGGCCCTTCCCCCATGCTCATTGCCAGAAGGCAACTCCGCTGGGTGAAGGACCGGGCGCCTTGCATCTGCAGGCCCGATTGCGCCCCTTGAGATTGGTTCGTGAAGAGCGGACTGATCGTGAGAATTCGTAGCCTGGGTCGGGCGGCGCTCCGCGAGCGAAGCGATACCCGGGAATCCGGCAGGTCCGGAACTGTTCAGGAGATCTCCAATGAACGTACTCATCATCGGCAGCGGCGGTCGCGAGCACGCGCTGGCCTGGAAGGTCGCGCAGGATTCGCGCGTGCAGAAGGTCTTCGTCGCGCCGGGCAACGCCGGCACTGCCACCGAAGCCAAGTGCGAAAACGTCGCCATCGACGTGCTGGCCCTGGAAGAACTGGCCGATTTCGCCGCGAAGAACGTGCAGCTGACCATCGTCGGCCCCGAAGCCCCGCTGGTCAAAGGCGTAGTCGACCTGTTCCGCTCCCGCGGCCTGGACATCTTCGGCCCCACCGCCGGGGCCGCCCAGCTGGAAGGTTCCAAGGCCTTCACCAAGGACTTCCTCGCGCGCCACAAGATCCCCACCGCCGACTACCAGAACTTCACCGAAGTCGAGCCGGCGCTGGCCTACCTGAAAGAGAAAGGCGCGCCCATCGTGATCAAGGCCGACGGCCTGGCCGCGGGCAAGGGCGTGATCGTCGCCATGACCCTGGCCGAAGCCGAAGACGCCGTGCGCGACATGCTCGCCGGCAACGCCTTCGGTGACGCTGGTTCGCGCGTGGTGATCGAGGAGTTCCTCGACGGCGAGGAAGCCAGCTTCATCGTCATGGTCGACGGCCAGAACGTGCTGCCCATGGCCACCAGCCAGGACCACAAGCGCGTCGGCGACGCCGATACCGGCCCGAACACCGGCGGCATGGGCGCTTACTCCCCGGCTCCGGTCGTAACTGCCGACGTGCACAAGCGGGTGATGGACGAAGTGATCTACCCGACCGTGCGCGGCATGGCCGAGGAAGGCAACGTCTACACCGGCTTCCTCTATGCCGGCCTGATGATCGACAAGAGCGGCGCGCCGAAGGTCATCGAGTTCAACTGCCGCTTCGGCGACCCGGAAACCCAGCCGATCATGGTCCGCCTGGAATCGTCCCTGGTCCTGCTGGTCGAGGCCGCCCTGGCCAAGGCGCTGGACAAGGTCGAAGCCACCTGGGACCCGCGCCCCACCGTAGGCGTCGTACTGGCCGCAGGCGGCTACCCGGGCGACTACGCCAAGGGTGACGTCATCGAGGGTCTGGACGAAGCCGCCAAGCTCGACGGCAAGGTGTTCCACGCCGGTACCACGCTGAAGGACGGCCAGGTCGTCACCAGCGGCGGCCGCGTGCTGTGCGCCACCGCCATCGGCCCGAGCGTGTCTTCGGCCCAGGAGCAGGCCTACCGCCTGGCGGAAAAGATCCGCTGGAACGGCTGCTTCTACCGCAAGGACATCGGCTACCGCGCCATCGCCCGCGAGCGTGGCGAGGGCTGATGCCCCGTTGCCGGAGGCGTTCCATCGCGACGCCTCCGGCCACCCATCCCCGCGTGCCCGTGTGGATTACGGCCTTTTGCGCACTTGGCTATAATCGGGCCACTCACTACCGAAGGGACTTCGCCGTGCGCCGGCTCTGGACTGCCACAGGACTCCTCGTCAGCTTGCTGCTGGCCGCTCTGGTCTGTGTTCCAGCCATTGCGGCAAGCCAGGACCCCGGCTGGTCACAACTCCACGACAGCGACGCCCGCCTGCAGTTGCAGGACATCCTCTCCCCGCGCTACAGCACCCTCTTCAGCCCGCTCGACATCAACGACCTGCACGCCCCCGCCGGCCCCGGCGCCACCTGGCTGCACTACCGCCTGCCCGTCAGCGAATCGCCCCAGCAGCTGCGCCTTTTCGCCCCCAGCCTGGACAGCCTCGAACTCTTCATCGTCCACGGCCAGCAGGTGCTGGAGCAGAAGAGCGCCGGCAACCTTTCGCCACTGCAGCGCCCCCTGCTGAACAGCGACATCGTCCTGCCGCTACGCAATGCCGCCGAACCTATCGACCTATACCTGCGCCTGGCCTCCAGCCAGCCGCTGCGGCCAAACATCAGCATCGAAGACGCCAGCCAACCGAGTAACGAACAACGCCCGCTGCATTTCGGCATCCTCATCGGCTGTCTCGCCATGCTGCTGGTCTACAACCTCGTGCGCTTCGCCTACACCCGCGTCGCCAGCGGCCTGTGGCTCGCCGGCGTGCACGCCAGCCTGCTGCTGGCCTGCCTCACCCTGTTCGGCCTGCTCAGTCCCTGGTACGGCGCGCACCAATCCTGGCAGCCGTTGACCGCCCAGCTCAGCCTGGTGCTGACGCTGTTCTGCGCCCTGGGCTATACCGCCAGCTTCTTCCGCGACCTCACCCCGCGCCTGCCGCTCAAGCGGTTGCTGCTGGGCGGCACCGCCGGGCTGCTGGTGCTGGGCGCCGCGCTCCACCTCCTGCTCGCCTTCCCCATCAGCGACCTGGTCTACGGCCTGATCACCCTGGTCACCCTGGGCATGCTTTCGGTGGCGCTCTACTACTGGACCCATTCCTACCAGCCCGCCCGCCTGTTCGCCGTGGGCATGGGCCTCTTCGTCCTGATCTGGTGCCTGAGCCTGCCCTCGCTGCTGGGCTACCTGCCGACCCGCGCCGAATGGCTGGGCAGCGGCCTGCTCGGGCTCAGTGCACTGGTTGGCTTCCTGCTCAGCATCGCCCTTGCCGAGCGCCAGCGGAAACTGCAGAACGAGCAGTTCGCCGCCAGCCGCCAGCGCGCCGCCAGCGTTGCCGAACTCAAGGCCAAGGGCGACTTCCTGGCGAAGATCAGCCACGAGATCCGCACCCCCATGAACGGCGTGCTGGGCATGACCGAGCTGCTGCTCGGCACCCCGCTGTCGGCCAAGCAGCGTGACTACGTACAGACCATCCACAGCGCCGGCAACGAGCTGCTGGCGCTGATCAACGAGATCCTCGATATCTCCAAGCTGGAGTCCGGGCAGATCGAGCTGGACGAAGTGCAGTTCGACCTCGGCGCGCTGATCGAGGACTGCCTGGCGATCTTCCGCGCCAAGGCCGAACAGCAGCGGGTCGAGCTGATCAGCTTCACCCAGCCGAAGGTGCCGCGCATCGTCAGCGGCGACCCCACGCGCCTGCGCCAGGCCGTGCTCAGCCTGCTGGACAATGCCTTCAAGCAGACCGACGAAGGCGAGATCCTGCTGGTGGTCGCGCTCGACGGCCCGCCGGATCGCCCGCGCCTGCGCATCGCCGTGCAGGACAGCGGCCGCCCGCTGGACAGCGAGGATCGCCAGGCCCTGCTCACCGCAGAGCTGCACAGCCGCGACTTCCTCTCCGCCACCCGCCTGAGCAGCCGCCTCGGGCTGATCATCGCGCGCCAGCTGATCCGCCTGATGTCCGGCGACTTTGGAATTGAAAGCGGAATAGAGAGCGGCGACGGCAGCGAAGGCGCCGGAAACCTGCTCTGGCTTAGCCTGCCGCTGGACCCGCAGCAGCTGCAGCAGCCCAACGCCGACCTCGACAGCCCGCTGCAGGGCGCGCGCCTGCTGGTGGTGGACGACAACCAGACCTGCCGCAAGGTGGTGGTGCAACAGTGCAGCGCCTGGGGCATGAACGTCAGCGCCGTATCCTCCGGCAAGGAAGCGCTGGCGCAGCTGCGCACCAAGGCTCACCTGCGCGAGTACTTCGACGTGGTCCTGCTGGACCACGACATGCCCGGCATGACCGGCATGCAGCTGGCGACCAAGATCCAGGAAGACCCCAACCTCAACCACGACATCCTGCTGATCATGCTCACCGGCATCAGCAATGCGCCGAGCAAGATCATCGCCCGCAACGCCGGGATCAAGCGCATCCTCGCCAAGCCGGTGGCGGGCTACACCCTCAAGGCGACCCTCGCCGAGGAACTCGGGCAACGTGGTCCCAGCGGCGTGAGCAACTACCTGCAGGCCAGCACCGAGCCTGCGCCCGCGACGCCGCCGAGCGACTTCCGCATCCTGGTGGCCGAGGACAACAGCATCTCCACCAAGGTCATCCGCGGCATGCTGAGCAAGCTCAACCTGCAGCCGGACACCGCCAGCAACGGCGAGGAAGCCCTGGCCGCGATGAAAGCCAAGCAGTACGACCTGGTGCTGATGGACTGCGAGATGCCGGTGCTCGACGGCTTCTCCGCCACCGAACGCCTGCGCGCCTGGGAAGCCACCGAGCAGCGCCCGCACACCCCGGTGGTGGCGCTCACCGCGCACATCCTCAGCGAGCACAAGGAACGCGCGCGGCTGGTCGGCATGGACGGCCACATGGCCAAGCCGGTGGAGCTGTCGCAGCTGCGCGAGCTGGTGGCCTACTGGGTCGGCGAGCGTGATCGCCGGCTGCGCCAGCAGAGCGACGCGCTGCCGTCCTGAACCCCGCCTTTCGGCTTTTCGTAGGACCGCGGGGACGCCCAGTCCTTGCTCGCGAACAGACTCCGCTGCGGGGGCTGGTTCGCGAGCAAGCTCGCTCCTACGGGTACTCTCCGTAACCCGAGCATTTCTCCCGCACCGCCCCACCCGCTATGCTGTGCCCAGCCACGCCCTGGCGCGTGAGACCTCTCAACCCGGACGAGTTTCCCCCATGCATGTGTTGTCCAGCGTGTACCTGAAGATGCTGGTGCTCTACAGCCCCTTCTTCGTGCTGTCCTGCTTCATCAGCCTGAGCCGTGGTTTCGGTCCGCGCGACCGCAAGCAGATGGCCTGGCGCGTAGCCCTGGCGGCATTGATCGCCAGCGTGCTGCTGTACCTGTTCGGACGCTACATCTTCACCCTGTTCGGCATCACCGCCGACGCCTTCCGCATCGGCGCCGGCAGCGTGCTGTTCATCTCCGCGCTGGGCATGGCCCAGGGCCGCTCGACAGTGCAAAGCGACAACGTGCAGCAGGACGTCACCATCGTCCCGCTGACCATTCCGATCACCGTCGGCCCTGGCACCATCGGCGCCCTGCTGGTCATGGGGGTGAACCAGGAATGGGAGAACAAGCTGCTGGCGATCGCGGCGATCTTCCTCGCCTGCCTGACGCTGGGCATTACGCTCTACCTCTCCGACAAGATCGAAAAGATCCTCGGCGAGCAGGGCCTGCAGATCGTCAGCCGGCTGATGGGGCTGTTCGTCTGCGCCCTGGCGGCACAAATCATCATGACCGGCGTGCGCGGCTACTTCATTCCGCAATGACCTTCCCCCAGAGGGGCGCGGGCGAGACGACCTGTCACTGGTGAGCTGCGGCCGGGAGTGGCAAGCTGCCGGACTCGTTCGCCCCGCTGGAGTTCGCCATGCCCCTCACTCTGCGCCCCGCCGTCGCCGACGATGCCGGCTTCGCCGCAGTCTGCGTAGCCGCTGCCTATGCCCAGTGGATTCCGCTGATCGGCCGCAAGCCAGGGCCGATGCTGGACGACTACCACCAGATCATCGCCGAGGCCCGGGTGCTGATCGCCGAGCAGGACGGCAATCCCGTCGGGCTGCTGGTGACCCGCGAAACCACCGAAGGCTTTCTCCTCGATAATATCGCCGTGCTGCCCGAGTGCGCCGGCCAGGGTATCGGCCGCCGCCTGATGCTCCGCGCCGAGGAGGAGGCCGCGCAACTGGGCTACCGCTCGCTGTACCTCTACACCAATGAGCGAATGCTGCAGAACATCGAGCTCTACGCAAAGAACGGCTACCGCGAGTACGCGCGGCGTCTGGAGAACGGTTTCCACCGGGTGTACATGCGCAAGGATCTGGACTGACCACGCACCAGACAGGTGCAGCGCCCGCATGGACGCCCCCCGACCGGACACGCCCGGCATCGCGTAGCCGCCGCCAGCGCAGCCTCTACGGCCAACGCGCACTATCCCGGAGCGTCCGGCACGGCTATTGCTCCGTGACAGGCATCCATCCTGTGCCAGCCGACCCCCTACCCTGAAGGACCCGCCCCATGCTCATCCGCGACGCCAGCCAAGCCGACCTCGGCAGTCTGCGCGACATCTACAACGACGCCGTGCTCAACACCACCGCCATCTGGAACGAGGTCGCCATCGACCTGGAAAACCGCCGCGCCTGGCTGGAGCATCGCAACCAGCAAGGCTTCCCGGTGCTGGTCGCCGAAGACGGCGGCGAAGTAGTGGGCTACGCCAGCTACGGCCCCTGGCGGGCCTTCGATGGCTTCCGCGAAACGGTGGAGCACTCGGTCTACGTGCGCGCCGACCAGCGCGGCAAGGGACTGGGCGTGCAACTGCTGGAGGCACTGGTGGAGCGCGCCCGGGGCCAGGGGCTGCACGTGATGGTCGCGGCGATCGAGAGCGGCAACGCGGCATCGATCCGCCTGCACGAACGCATCGGCTTCGTCACCACCGGGCAGATGCCGCAGGTAGGCCAGAAGTTCGGGCGCTGGCTGGACCTGACGTTCATGCAGTTGGCCCTCGATGCGCGAAGCGCGCCGTGATTGCTGGCGCGCAGCGACCGGCCAAGGACTCAGGGACGAGCCAGCGGGCCTATGGGCAATGATCCAGCGAAATATCTCAACCCGAGATAAACGCGTTTGCAGCAGAAAATTCGCCTTTAACTAGTCGGGGGATACCATTAGGCTCCGCCCTCCCACTTGCAACGGATTGCTGAGATGCCCATCGCCCGAATAATCCTGCTACTTGCCATGTTCCTGCAGGCGGCCTGTACCACGCTACACAGCGGCGAATCGTTCAAGGAACAGGTAAGCCCCAGAAGCGACGCCGCATTGGTCTATGTCTATCGAAAGGGAATACCGCCGTTCTGGCGAAGCCCGACGCTCTATATCGATGATCAGGAAGTCAGCGAGATCAAGAACACCAGCTTCACCTATTTCTATCTCCCAGAAGGCAGTCACAAGATTGCCACGAAATGGGCGATCGATCTTTTCCCACTCAATGCGAACGGCACGCTTAACGTGAAGAATGGCGAGGTGTACTACCTGCGCCTTGGTGGCGGCATGATGTTCTTCCCTACCAAGTCCGCACTTGCCACCTCAGTCAGTTCGAATCTCTCGCAGGTAGGGGAGCAAGCGGGAATCGCAGAGATCAAGGAATGCATGTACATCGATAACCGTGTCCCGCGTCTTCCCTGAAGTAGGCTCGCCAGAACTATTCGAGCCTCCGCATTGGTCTGAGCGGACGAGACGCGTCACTGGCTGATAATTGAAATACGTGGCGCACCGGCGAAGAGTGGCCACGAAAGATCAGCGCAACTGACTGTCCTTGCTTCCCCGCCGGTTGTAACCAGCGAAGGCCGCCTGCTCCTTGTCGTGCTCGGTCTGACAGTTCACGCACAGGTGCACGCCGGGAATCGCCTTGCGCCGCGCCTCGGGAATGGGCGCGGCGCACTCTTCGCAATGGGTCAGGCTCTCGCCCTTGGGCATCTGGCTGCGCGCCCGTGCGATGGCGTCCTCGATGGTGCTGTCGATCTGTTCCTGAACCGCTCCGTCGTTTGCCCAGCCGCTGGCCATGGCGACCTCCGTTGTTCATGCGTCATACCGCTAGGTATGCCGGCCACGGCCACGGATTGCAAGGGCGCAGCGATGCCGCGCGCCCGGCGGCTTACTCTTTCACTTCCATGTATTCCCGCGCCCAGATCTGGTACTCCTCGGGCAGGGTGTACTTCTTCGCCAGTTCCGACGCGGTCAGGTCGGAGGCGTCGACGCCGCGCTGCTCGCGCAGGCAGTCGTAGGTGGCCTTGATCGCCGCGAAGTAGGCGGCGTGGCCGTCCACCACGATACGCACGCCCAGGCGCGCCAGGCGCTGGTCGTCGCGCAGCGCCGGGTTGCCGTAGGACACCAGCATCAGCGGCACGGAGAGGTGGCGGGCGATCGCCTCCAGGTGGTCGAAGTCGCGGATACCGACCATGCAGATGCCGTCGGCGCCGGCGGCCTGGTAGGCCAGGGTGCGGCGGATCACGTCGTCCACTTCCAGCACTTCGGCGTTAGTGCGGGCGATGATCGCCATGTCTTCGTCGATGCGCGCCTCGATGGCCGCGCGGATCTTGCCCACGCCCTCTTCCACCGTGATCAGGTCGGTGGACTTGCGGCCGAATTGAGCCGGCAGCAGGGTGTCCTCGATGGTCAGCGCGGCCACGCCGGCGCGCTCCAGCTCAACCACGGTGCGCATGGTGTTCAGCGCGTTGCCGTAGCCGTGGTCGGCATCGGCGATCACCGGCAGGCGGGCAACACGGCCAATGCGAGTGGCCTGCTCGACGAACTCGCTGAGGGTGATCAAGGCGAAGTCCGGCGCCGCCAGAACTTGTAGTGAAGCTACAGAACCGCCCAGGATGCCTACCTCGAACCCCAGATCCGCGGCGATGCGCGCCGACATCGGATCGAACACCGAAGCGGTGTGGTAGCAGGAGGAGGATGTCAGTAAGGCGCGGAATTCCTTGCGCAATTCGTGGAAGGAGGCTCTGTGCATGGTGGGGTCCAACGGCTTATACGGGGTGGGAAAGAAAAATCAGTGGGCAACAACTCTTGTAGGAAAACTACAGGAACACAATGTAGCAAAACTACAAGCTACTCCCCAAGCCCCTTGGTCACCATTGTTTCCCGACAGATACCCTGGCTTTCCCAGCCTGCTCGCGTAAACTGCGCGGCCGTTTTTTCTCCGGACACCCGCGCACCATGTTCCAGACCACTGCGGCCCGCGCCCTGGGCATCGACTTCGGCACTTCCAACTCCACCGTCGGCTGGTGGCGCGCGGACACCGAACCGCTGATCGCCCTGGAAGACGACAAGATCACCCTGCCCTCGGTGATCTTCTTCAACGTCGAGGAGCGCCGCCCGGTGTACGGCCGCCTGGCCCTGCACGAGTACCTGGAAGGCTACGAAGGCCGCCTGATGCGCTCGCTGAAAAGCCTGCTGGGCTCCTCGCTGCTCAAAAGCGAGACCACCGTGCTGGGCAGCGCAATGCCGTTCAAGGACCTGCTCGGGCTGTTTATCGGCGAGTTGAAGAAGCGCGCCGAAAGTGTGGCCGAGCGCGAGTTCGACTCCGTGGTACTGGGCCGCCCGGTGTTCTTCGTCGATGACGACCCCAAGGCCGACCAGGAAGCCCAGGACACCCTGGTGGCCGTGGCGCAGAAGCTCGGCTTCAAGGACGTCTCCTTCCAGTACGAACCGCTGGCCGCGGCCTTCGACTACGAGCGCAGCATCCAGCGCGAGGAGCTGGTGCTGATCGTCGACATCGGCGGCGGTACCTCCGACTTCTCCCTGGTACGCCTGGCGCCGGAGCGCCGCGAAGTGGCCGACCGCCACGGCGACATCCTCGCCACCGGCGGCGTGCACATCGGCGGCACCGATTTCGACAAGCAACTCAGCATCCAGGGCGTGATGCCGCTGTTCGGCTACGGCAGCCGGATGAAGAGCGACGCCTTCATGCCCACCAGCTACCACCTGAACCTCGCCACCTGGCACACCATCAACGCGGTGTACGCGCAGAAGTCCCAACTGGCCCTGCAGAACATGCGCTACGACATCGTCGACGCCACCGGCATCGACCGCCTGTTCAAACTGATCGAGCAACGCGCCGGCCACTGGCTGGCCATGCAGGTGGAAGCCAGCAAGATCGAGCTCTCCGACAGCCAGCAGCGCGACATTGACCTTGCGCGCATCGAGCCGGGCCTGGTCGCGGAGCTCAGCCGCGAGCTGTTCGAAGGCGCCATCGGTCCGCTGCTGGAGCGCGTGCGCGGCAGCATCACCGAGCTGCTGGGCTCCGCCGACGTCGATCCGGCGCGGGTCGACACCGTGTTCTTCACCGGCGGTTCGTCCGGCGTGCCGGCGCTGCGCCAGAGCGTGGCGGCCATGCTGCCCAACGCCCGCCACGTCGACGGCGACCGCTTCGGCGGCATCGGCAGCGGCCTGGCCATCGAGGCGATGAAGCGCTACGGCTGAGTGCGCCCCCACGGCCCCTCGCCCACCACGGGCAGGGGCCATCGACAAGCGCGGATTGCGCCAGAGCGCACTGACGCCAGCCCCACCTTGCGCTAGCGTTGAGGATTATCACCTCACGCTGGAAGCCGCCATGTCACGCCTTCGCCTCGCCACCCTCATCAGCCTGTCCTGCACGCTCACCGCCTGCGGCCTGGGCGAAACGGCCGCCACCGCCACCACCGTCGCCACCCTGCAGGCCCAGCAGGCGCAACAGGCCCAGCAGCAGATGCAGCAGATCAAGCAACAGGTCGACCAGGCCAACGTGCAGGAGCAGCAACGCCTGGACGAGGCCCTGAAAGACGCGCAGTAGGACAGTTTTCTCAAACTCCCGCCGACGCAGCCACTCCAGGCTGGGCAAGTGCGATGCTCTATCCACGCTGCTTAAAACCAAGGAGAGCTCCATGAACAAGCGATCACTGCTGGCCTTGCTCGTACTGGCGACGTTGGCGGGCTGCAGCGCCAACACCAAGGTGCAGAACCCGGTCAACTACGTCACCTTCCGCGACGCGCCTCTGGTACACGACGTCGAAAAAGGCATGAGCAAGGAACAGGTGCTGCGCATCGGTGGCGCGCCCTCGTCCACGCAGAAACGCGCGAAGGGCCTGGGCAGCTGCAACAGCTACATCCTCAACAAGGATGGGCAGCAGCAGGTCTACTACGTCAGCTTCGACAGCAGCGGCAAGGTCGACGGTTCAGGCTTCCTGACCTGTTCCGAACTGGAGCGCCGCGAAAGCAACTAGCTCCCCGCCAGGTGACTCCGCTCTGCGCAGGGCCTCGATCCACGCGGCCTTGCGTTCCCGGCTGGCGCCTTACAGACGCGCACCTCCAGGCGGCATGACATTCTCCTTGCTCGAAGGTCTACCGAAAGAGACCCGGCCCTGCGCGGAAATATTCACTCCGATGCGCCGCCGTCTATCATGCGAACACTCAGCAAGGAGCCGCACACCATGAAACACAGGATCATCGAGTTGCCCGCCTTCACCGTGGTGGGCATGGACTATCGGGGCAGCGCCCCCGGCGACAGCATCGGCGAGCTCTGGCAGCGCTTCCTGCCGCGCGAGCACGAGATCAGTGCCAACCCACAGGACAACAACGCCTATGGCGTCTGCGCCCAACTGCCAGGCGGCGAGTTCCACTACATCGCGGCGCTGCCGGTGAAAGCCGACGCCGATGTGCCCGAAGGCATGCTGAAGTTCGAGGTGCCGGCGCAGAAGTACGCCGTATTCACCCACATCGGTCCGGTGCAGGGGATCGCCGACAGCTTCCAGGCCATCTACTCCAGCCTGCTCGCCCGCCTGGGCCTCGAACCGCGCAAAGGCATCGACCTGGAACGCTACACCGAGCGCTTCCTCGGCCCGGAGAACCCGGCCTCGGAAACCGACCTGTACATTCCGATCTACTGACGCTTGCCGGGCGCCGGCGCCTTCGCCGGCTGCTGCATCTGCTGCAGCAGCGGCCCGCACTGGTTGTCGTCCTTCTGGCTGGGCGCCACCAGTGCCAGCAGCGCGGCCGCCGGCGCGAAGGCCACGCCCAGCGCGACCATGCCCGCGCCGCGCAGCACCAGCGGGCCGCTATGCACCCCGGCGCGGGGATTCTTGAAGGTGCCCTGGACATAGAGCGGCGAGCGCAACGAGAAGATGCGCAGGCCCTTGCTCTCGGGGATCACGTCCAGGTCCAGTTGCTCGGTGGCGAAGTTGGCGGTGCCCTGCACGTTGATGATGGCGTTCTCGGTGTCGAACACGAACACCCGCGGCTCCGCCAGGCCCTTGGTGATGCCGACGTCGGCAGCGGCGCAGTTGATCTTCACCTCGTCGTCGCCGAACAGCTTGGCCACCACGTAGTTGCCAACGTTGAGGCCGGCGATTTCCATCAGACCCTTGCTGATCCGCCCGTCATTCATCAGCAGCTTCATCTGCCCACTGGCGCCGCCGAGGATGCTCGCCACGGAATTGCCGGTACCGCTGAGCGCGGCGTCGCCATTGAGCTCGCCGAAACTGGTCTGCATCGGCGCGAAGCCGGGGAACAGCTGCTTGAGCTTGAAGCTCCGCGCCTTGAGCTCGACGCGGCTCTGCATGGGCGTCTTGCCGCCGTCCAGGCGGATCTGCGAATCCAGGGTGCCACCGGCCATGCCGAAGCGCAGCGGCTCCAGGGTGAGCAGGCCGTTGTCGAGCACCAGGTGGGTGTAGAGATCGCTGAGCGGCAGCTTGTCACTGTGCACGATGCGCTTGCCGGTGAACTCCACGTCGGCGTCCATCGCGCGCCAGCGATCGGTGCGGAACTCTTCCACCGGCAGCACCTTGTCCGCCGGCTGGCGTGTGGCCTGGCCGCGCGCCTGCTTGTCCTTGTTCGAGTCGGCACCGATCAGCGGGCCGAGGTCGACCATCCGCAGCTGCTCGGAGCGCAGCTTGCCGGAGAGCTTCGGGCGCGGCTGGCGATTGACGAACACCAGGCTGCCATGAAGATCGCTGCCGCCGACCTTGCCGTTGAAGTCGTCGTAGTGGAAGGTCGCGCCGCCGGGGGCCTTCAGCTGCGCCGTGAGGCGGCCGTCGGTCTCGTAGGCCGGGGTGTCGGGCAGCGTCACGCCGGTGAGCGGGAACAGGTTGGCCATGCTGCTGCCGGCCAGCTTCAGGCGCAGGTCGAGCGCCCCCAGGTTCAGCGGGTCGGTCAACCTGCCGACCACGCTGGCACGGGTGCTGCCGGCGGTGATGTCCGCCTGCACCGGGAAAGGCTTGGCGGCGTCCTGCAGGGCCAACATGCCGCCCACCTTGCCGGAACCGCTCAGCGGCAGCCCCTTGTACTCGCCCTTGAGCTTCCAGCCGAACACATAGTCCTGGGTCTGCGCCGCGTCCGCTCCGGCCAGCGCCTTACCGGCCAGCTGGCCGAAGGGCACCGGCTTGCCGAGCGGGTCCACCAGCAGTTCCAGGCGGGTCTTGAGGCTCTGGTCATCGAGGGTGATGCGCCCCCTGTCGAAGCCGATCTCGCCGATGTCCAGCGTCCAGGGCGACGGCTCGGGACTGGCCTGCTCATCCTTCTTCGGCAGCTCGAAGGTCCAGGTGGCGCGACCATCGGCCAGACGCAGCAGGTCCGCGCTGGGGCGGGTGAGGATGATCTGCGGGATGCTCACCGTCCGCCAGAGCAACGGCAAGGGCGCCAGGCGGAACTCCACCTTTTCCAGGCGGGCGAACTGGTTCTTGCCGGTGGCCCAGTCGGGATTGCCCAGGGTGATGTCGGCGGCGCTGAAATGCGGCCAGGGCACCAGGGCGCGCCAGCCGCCCTCCTCCGGTTCGGTACGCCAGAGCACCTGCAGGTCGCCGTTGATGGCGAAGGGACGCCCCAGTTCGGCGGTCACCTTCTCGTTGATCATCGGCCTCGCCCGGTTCCAGTCGAAGGTGGCGATGAACACCAGCGCTGCCGCGACGAGGGCAACGATGCCGGTGAAGGTCCAGAGGCAGATTCGCTGGCCGCGCGTCATACATGAACTCCCTGGTTGCCGCGTCGGTGAAAGGCCTGGCATCCCGGTGCCAGGCCCGCTGCGTGGATTGCGATGAAAGCACGGCCGCCGGAGCCCGCCGCGCCGGCATTCTCCCTTGGTCCGTGAATTTGGACCACCGTTGGCGGAGTAAATCTCCCGCAATCGATCACGCAAAGCCCGGAGCTGGGCGGACTGAACCTCCCCTCGAGGATAAGACCCGGCGGGCGCCGCGCTCGGGCTCGCCCTGCCACCCCTCGCTGAAGCCACGAAAGTGGCGCTCCAGAGCGCTTATCGGAAACCATTTTCACCAATATATCTATTAAACAGATATTAACAATTACACAGATAACCTCCATCAAGGTCATCGATACAAGCCATATATATTTATTAACTATCTGTTTTTTAACAACTAAATAAACAATCACCGGCATCGATACAGACTATCTCCCAACATCGTTTTCCAATCGATAATCCAGAACAGATACTGAGCCCGTGTCCAAACAACTCCCCACTCTTTCTGGAGCCGAATCATGAAACGCAATCTCGTACTTGGCCTTGCCCTTTCCGTACTTGCCGCCAATGCCGCTTTCGCCGGCACCCAGCAGGAATCCCCTGTCCTGAATGCCAGTCAGGTTCAAATGCTGGTCCAGGACGGCGCCGAGCGCTCGCTGGATCAACAGCAGAAGCAACTGGACGCGGCCAAGGCCCGCATCGCCGAAAACGGTTCCAGCCAATCGATCGAGCGCCTGCACAAGCAACTGGGCGTTGCCGAGAACGGTTCGAGCCAGTCGGTTGATCGTCTGCACGAGGAAATGAGCGTTGCCGAAAACGGCTCCAAGCAGACCGTCGACCGTCTGCACAAGGAGTTGGGCGTCGCCGAGAATGGTTCGAGCCAGTCGGTTGATCGCCTGCACCAGGAAATGAGCGTTGCCGAGAACGGCTCCAAGCAGACCGTCGACCGTCTGCACAAGGAACTGGGCGTCGCGGAGAACGGTTCGAGCCAGTCGGTTGATCGCCTGCACCAGGAAATGAGCGTTGCCGAGAACGGCTCCAAGCAGACCGTCGACCGTCTGCACAAGGAACTGGGCGTCGCCGAGAACGGTTCGAGCCAGTCGGTTGATCGCCTGCACGAGGAAATGAGCGTTGCCGAGAACGGCTCCAACCAGACCGTCGACCGTCTGCACAAGGAACTGGGCGTCGCCGAGAATGGTTCGAGCCAGTCGGTTGATCGCCTGCACGAGGAAATGAGCTTTGCCGAGAACGGCTCCAACCAGACCGTCGACCGTCTGCACGGCAACATGGTCGCCGAGGCCGGTGGCGATACCGTCTTCGACGCCCACCTGAAAGCCTGATCCACGCCGCAAGGCGCGAGAAAAGCCCGGCCCCGCCGGGCTTTCTTATGCCCTTCCGATATCAGCAGCAGCAGCGATATCAATGCAGGGCAATTCAGCGTTGTAACGACCTCCTGCCCAACCCACCACGTCAATCACCTGAAAGCGCCGTTCCAGAGCGCTTTTCGTCGTTATATCAGCGGCAGCGATAGTAGAAATTAGCCGGCTAAATAATCGATGGCGTTGATCCACTCTATTGAGAGGCATCGTTTTTAAATCGATTAATCCGAAGGGAAAATGAACCCGTAGCCAAGAACTTCCTCCCCCTTCGGAGCCACTTAAAATGAAACGTCAGATCACCCTTAGCCTTGCACTCGCTTCCCTGATGACCGCCAGCGCCACCTTCGCCGCCCCGGCCATCCTGAACAACGGCCCGCGCGCCACCCACCAGCACGAACACCAGCTGCAGCAGAAAAGCGGTGAAGCCCACGTTGCCGCCAACGGCTCCGAGCACAGCATCGATCGTCTGCACAAGCAGATGGGTGACGAAGCCCGCGTTGCCGAGAACGGCTCCGACCGCACCATCGACCGTCTGCACAAGCAGATGGGTGACGAAGCCCGTGTAGCCGCCAACGGCTCCGAGCGCACCATCGACCGTCTGCACAAGCAGATGGGTGACGAAGCGCGCGTTGCCGAGAATGGCTCGGAGCACAGCATCGATCGCCTGCACGGCAACATGGTTGCCGAGTCCGGTGGCGATACCGTCTTCGACGCTCACCTGAAAGTCTGATCTACGCCGCAAGGCGACAGAAAAGCCCGGCTTATGCCGGGCTTTCTTATTTGTGCCGCCCGCATCGGAGCGGCGCCACAGGAGGGAGGAGTAACGGAGCAGGCAGCTCGTCAGCGCCTGCTTTCAGGGCCGTCCGGTGCGCCGTCGGAGCGGCCGATGGTCGGCGGCGCTTCCACCACCAGTTCCTCCGGTACTTCCTCGACGCGCGGGTCGAGGGCCGCGGCCATCGGGCTGACGGTATCGGGCATCGCCACGTGGTGCAGAGGCGCCTCGTCGACGCGGTGCATGTCGGTGACACGACGCGGCTGGACCCAGAAGATCAGCAGTACCGCATAGGCCGACACCAGCATGTAGAACATGCCCGGCCCGAAGTGCCGCATCATCGCGCCGGCGAACAGCGGGCCGATGCAGGCGCCGACGCCGTAGGTGGTCAGCAGCATCGCCGAGAGCGCCACGCGGCGCGGCTGTTCGACGTGGTCATTGGCCAGCGCCACCGCCAGCGGATAGAGGGTGAACAGCAGCATGCCGGTGACGAAGCCGTTGGCCAGCAGCAGCTGATACGGCAACTGCACCAGCCCCCACATCGGCACGGCAGCGACGCACAGCAGCAGCGCATTGCCGCGGATCAGCCAGCTGCGGTTCATCCGGTCCGACAGCCAGCCCAGCGGCCACTGCGCGCAGAAGCCGGCGATGATGCAGACACCGACGAACAGGCTCGACTGCGAGGTATCCAGGCCGTTGCGCGCCGCATACACCGGCGCCAGGCCGTAGAAGGCGCCGATCATCAGGCCGGCGACGAAGATGGTGCCCAGGGACTGCGGCACGCGCTTCCAGAAGAAGCCGATCTCCAGCGGCGCCGCCACCAGCTTGGCCGGGTGCACCCGGCGGGTCAGCGCCAGCGGGATCAGGCAGGAGGAGAAGCAGATGGCGACCAGCAGCAGCGGCTTGTAGTCCAGCGCCGGGCTCAGCGCCAGCAGGCCCTGGCCGACCACCAGGCCGGCGTCCACCGCCACCATGTAGCCGGCGAACACCTTGCCGCGCTGACGCGACTCGGCCTGCTCGTTGAGCCAGCTTTCGATCACCATGTACTGGTTCATCATCACCGCGCCCATCACGAAGCGCAGCAGCACCCACACCTCCAACTGCGAGACCAGCGCGTGGATCAGCACGATCACCGTCGCCAGGCCTGCACAAGCGACGTAGGAACGGATGTGGCCGAAGCCGGCGATCAGCTTGTGGCCGAACTTGCCGCCGCAGACCAGGCCGAAGTAGTAGGCGGCCATCAGGCCACCGACCCACAGGTCGCTCACCCCTTCCTGGGTCAGGCGCAGGCCCATGTAGGTGGTGAACAGGCCGGAGCCGGCTAGCATCAGCAGCGTGGCGGTATAGAGCGCGGGAAAGGTGACGAGCGGGCTGAACATGGCGAGTCCGGCAGGCGATTCGAGGATGGGTGTAGGTTAGCAAGGCGCCGCTGGCGGAGCCGGCAAGCGCCCGATATCGGACAGCTCCGGCGCGGCAAAGATCACATCGCGGAGGCCCCGGGCATTATCACCATCGGCCGGCGCCGCCGCCATCGCGGTGAAACCATCGGTCGCCCGATCCTCTCCAAATGGGAAAGCGCCTGGAGATTCGCCATGACACCCGCCGACCTCAAGCCCTTGCTGCTCTACTGCACCCTGATCAACTACGGGGTCCTGCTGATCTGGTTCGCCGCCTTCAGCCTCGCCCACGACCGGCTGCATCGCCTGCACTCACGCTGGTTCGGGATTTCCGTCGAGCGTTTCGACGCCCTGCATTACGGCGGCATGACGGTCTACAAGATCGGCGTGCTGCTGTTGAACCTGGTGCCGCTGATCGCCCTGTGCCTGCTGTACTGACACCGCGCCATGCGACGAAGTGACCACCCATCCAATAGCTAAGTGCTGAAATTTATTGGAAATATTCCTGTCGTAGGGTGCACGCAGTTTGAAGGAGATCTCCCGTGCACCACGCTACTCGCAGCCTGCGAAAAACCCTCGACGCCGTTGCCAGCAACAACGAAGCCACGGCGCTGGAAATCATGCGGGCCGTCGATCAGGTCCAGGACGACCTGCTGCGGCAGAAGTTGCTCAAAGCCATCCACCACCTCAACCAGGACGCCACCGATCTGCGCGCCCTGCGTGAGGAGATCAACGCGCCGCTGAGCCGGCGCGCCTGATCCGCTTCAGGCATTCGCGACAGCGTTGGGCAGGCGATAGATCCAGATCCTCCTGACGACCGTGGCGAATTGCGCGGACAGCCTGCCGCTGTTGTAGGTCTGCCCGTAGCGCGCGGCGATCTCGCGCACCTGGCGCGACAGCCCGGCGTAACGGCGTGCCGGCAGGTCGGGGAACAGGTGGTGTTCGATCTGGTGGCTGAGGTTGCCGGTGAGGATATGGAACAGCCGCCCGCCCTCCAGGTTGCTCGACCCGCGCAACTGGCGCAGGTACCAGTGGCCGCGCGTCTCGTTCTCCAGCACCTGCGGCGGGAACACCGCGGCCTTCTCGGTGAAATGGCCGCAGAAGATCACGGTGAAGGTCCACAGGTTGCGCATCAGGTTGGCGATCACGTTGCCCAGCAGCACCGCACCGAAGGCACCGGTGAACAGGCCCAGCAGCGGGAACACCGCGTAATCCTTGATCCACTGGCGCAGCACCTTGGCGTTGAACTGGCGCAGCAGCGGCCGCAGCTCGTCCTTGCCCATGCGCCCCTTCAGGTACTTGTCCAGGCGCAGGTGCTGGATCGCCACGGCGTACTGGAACAGCAGCGCCTGGATCGTCACCCACAGCGGCTGCCAGCGGTAGAAGGGCTTCCACTTCTGCTCGGGGAACAGGCGCACCACGCCGTAGCCGACATCGTCGTCCTTGCCCAGCACGTTGGTGTAGGTGTGGTGGATGTGGTTGTGCGTATGCCGCCAGAAATCCGCAGGGCCGACGATGTCCCATTCGTAGCTGCGCCCGGCGAATTCCGGATCGTTCATCCAGTCGTACTGGCCATGCATGACGTTATGGCCCAGCTCCATGTTCTCCAGGATCTTGCCCAGCCCGAGCAACAGGGTGCCGAGCAGCCAGGTGGGCGGGAACCAGCCGGCCATCAGCAGCACGCGGCCGCTCCAGCAGGAGAAACGCACCGCCGCGCGAATACGACGGATGTAGCGGGCGTCGCTCTCGCCCAGGTCGTGCAGGGTGCGCTGGCGCAGGGCGTCCAGCTCGGCACCGAAGGCCGCCAGCTCGGCGGCGGAGAGGTCGCGGTCGTCGCGCATGGGTATTTTTCCCGGGCCTGGATCAAAGGTCGACGGTCAGGTCGCCCTGGGGCGCGCTGACGCAAATGCGGATGGGCTGGCCCGGCTCGCTGAACAGCTCGCCGCTGCGCAGGTCGCGTACGCAGCCGCTGACCAGGGTGCAGGTGCAGCTGGCGCAGACACCCTGCCGGCAGCCGTGGGCCGGGCGCAGACCGCTGGCCTCGGCCTGCTCCAGCAGGCTGCGGCGGCTGTCGCCGGCGACTTCCAGCGCGCTGCGAGCGAAGCGCAGGTTCACCGGCCTGGCCAACTCGCCCTCGTCCCAGCTCGGCGGACTGAAGCTTTCCACCTGAAGGCTGCGGCTGTTCGCACCGAGCGTCTGACGCACACTCTCGACGAAGCCGCCGGGACCGCAGGCCAGCACATGGCGATCACCCAGCCCTTGCACATGCTCAGGCTGGAAACGCCCGCGCAACTCGCCGGCCGCTGGCGCATCGCCGCTCAGGGCCCAGCGCAGTTCGAGGTTCGGATACTGCCGCGCCAATGCCCCCAGCCCGTCGACGAAAGCCTTCTGGCCGCGCTCGCGGACGTAATGCAGCAGCGTCACCGGCCCGTTGTAGCCTCGCGCCAGCGCTTCGCGCAGCAGGCCGAGCAGGGGCGTCAGGCCGCTGCCCGCCGCCAGAAGCAGCACGCCCTGCCCGTCTTGCGGCCAACTCAGCTCGCCGGCCGGCAGGCCCAGCTCCAGCACCTCGCCCACACCCAACCGGTGCAGCAGATAGGAGGACACGCGGCCGCCCGGCTGCAGCTTCACAGCGAACTCCAGGCAGCCGTCCTCGGCGATACGGGTCAGGCTGTAGCTGCGGCTGCAACGCACGCCATCGCGCTCGACGTACAACTGCAGGTGCTGGCCAGGACGGGCGCCACGCCAGTGGGCGTTGGGGCGCAGTCGCAGTTCGAGCATGTCGTCCGCCACCCATTGCCGCGCCTCGACCCGCGCATGGACCCGGTCGAGCGCCCAGCCGCGATTGAACGCGCGCAACACGGCATCGACATCCGACTCGCGCAGCCACTGGCCACGCACCAGGGCACGCAACGGCACGAGCAGCGGCCGGATCAGGCGCAGGCCGGAGAAGGGGAGGAACGACATGAACGGCACCAGACAGTAAACATGTGTTCACTAAAATCTCATGCACGCCGACTTTCAGTCAACATGTGTTCACTGTGTTGCGCAGGAACTTTCCCGGCGCCTACCGGCATTTGCTAGAGTGCCTGCGCCCTCGCACTTGCCTTCGCCCTGGATCGCATCGCCGTATGTCCATTCCCCGCGCCGAACAGAAACAACAGACCCGCCAGGCCCTGATGGATGCCGCCCGGAGCCTGATGGACAGCGGTCGCGGCTTTGGCAGCCTGAGCCTGCGGGAAGTGGCGAAGACGGCGGGAATCGTGCCGGCGGGCTTCTACCGGCACTTCGCGGACATGGACCAGCTTGGCCTTGCGCTGGTCGCCGATGTCGACGAAACCTTCCGCCAGACCCTGCGGGTGGTGCGGCGCAACGAGTTCGAGTTGGGCGGAGTGATCGAGGCCTCGGTGCGCATCTTCCTCGACGCGGTCAGCGCCAACCGCACCCAGTTCCTCTTCCTCGCCCGCGAGCAGTACGGCGGCTCGCTGCCGATCCGCCAGGCCGTGGGCGCCCTGCGCCAGCGCATCACCGACGACCTCGCCGCCGACCTCGCGCTGCTGAACAAGCTGCCGCACCTGCAGGTGCAGGACCTGGACGTGATCGCCGACCTGGTGGTGAAGACGGTGTTCGCCACCCTCCCCGAGCTGATCGACCCGCCGGCCGACTCGCTGCCGACGCACCTGTCGCCCGAGGCCAAGGTCACCCAGCAGTTGCGCTTCATCATGATCGGCGCCAAGCACTGGACCGGGATCGGTTCGCGGCCTTGATCTTCCTGCTCTTCGTAGGAGCGAGCCTGCTTGCGAACGGATTCCTGCATGGCAGCAGTGCCATGCGGTTCGCGAGCAAGCTCGCTCCTACAAAAACAAGCCCGCGCGTTATCGGTAGCGGTATCAGCGGCAGGTGAACCCCTCACCCTAACCCTCTCCCCAGGGGAGAGGGGACCGTCCGGCACAGGATGAAACCATGGCGTCAGCCCGCACAATCTGCCCCCTCTCCCTCAGGGAGAGGGCTGGGGTGAGGGCCACCCCAAAAGCGGAAACCTCCCGGACCGATGAGCTGGAGCCTCAGCCCTTGCGATGCACCGCGAACCCCGCCCACGCCTGGCTCACCGGCATGAGTTCCAGGGTGTTGATGTTGATGTGCGGCGGCTGGTTCATGATCCAGTGGATGGTCTCGGCGATGTCCTCGGACTGGATCGGTTCGGCGCCGGCGTAGGTCTTGTCGTACTTCGCCTGGTCGCCACCGAAGCGCACCAGGGAGAACTCGCTCTCGCACATGCCCGGCTCCAGGTTGGTGACGCGCACGCCGGTGCCCTGCAGGTCGCAGCGCAGGTTCAAGGAGAACTGTTCGACGAAGGCCTTGGTGGCGCCATATACATGGCCGCCCGGATAGGGCCAGCGGCCGGCCACCGAGCCGAGGTTGAGGATGCTCGCGCCCCGGCCATAGGCGATAAGACGCGGCAGCAGCAGGCGGGTGGCGTACATCAGGCCCTTGATGTTGGTATCCACCATGGTGTCCCAGTCATCCAGGGCGCAGTCCTGCGCGGGGTCAGTGCCCAGGGCGAGGCCGGCGTTGTTGATCAGGCCGCGCAGCCTGGCGAACTTCTCCGGCAGGCTGTCCACCGCCGCAGTCATCGCCGCTCGGTCACGCACGTCGAGTACCAGCGGCAGCACCTCGGTCTGCGCCGAGAGCTCCTGCGCCAGCGCGTTCAGGCGCTCCTCGCGACGGCCGGTGATCACCAGCGACCAGCCATCGCGGGCGAAGCGGCGCGCGCAGGCCTCGCCAAAGCCGGAGGTGGCGCCGGTAATGAACAGGGTGGAAGTCATCGCGTGTTCCTCATGGTTGGCCCTCGTCCCGCCGATCGATGCCGGCGTATCACGGTGGGCGCGTTCTTGTCGGTCTTTCGCAGGATAACAGTCCGGCCACACGCCGTTGCGCTACAGCGGCGCTGGATAAAACCCGCACAGCTGGCCGAAAGCCCCGCCACTACAGGGCCGCTCGCACTTGCACCCACCTTGTCCACAGGCTGCTCCACGGATTCTGTGGGCAAGCGCGGCGGCGCATTTTCGCTGGACGAATTTCGAACGCCTCGCCGGAAGCCGCGCCAGCCCTGCGCCGGAGAAGTTCTTCCCAAGGTTATCCACAGTTCTTTCAACGGCTGGCGTGGACAACCAGGCGCTTCCGGGAACTTTTCCGGAAAGCCGGAACTGTCCATCCATACAGGGTTTCAGGGCGATCGAGCAGAAATCAGCCGGCCTCCACGAAGCCCCTGTGCATGGGGCCTGCAAGGATTCGCCCAAACCTTATCCACAGGCCGGCCCACAGATTTTCTGGACAACCTCACTGCACGAGAAGACGCGCCGCAATCAGGTCTTCCAGTGCATAACCCACGGATTTGAACAGAGTGATCTCGCTGTCGTCGCAGCGTGCTCCACGCCCTTGCAGCAGATCGGCAAGCTGGCTGTCGATGGCGCTTGCGTCGATTACGCCTTCGCCCATGGGAATCAGCAGGTCACCCGCCTCCTCCAGGGCGCCTTCGCGGGTATCGACCACGATGCGCGCGCGACGTACGGCTTCGCTGTCGGTCTCGCGCATGGACGGCAGGAAGGCGCCGACCAGATCGAGGTGGCAGCCCGAGCGCAGCCATTCGCCCTGCACGATAGGCTCGCGGGACGTGGTGACACAGCTGATGCAGTCCGCCGCCGCGACGGCGCCGCGCAGGTCGGCGCAGGCGTGCGCCGGGTAGCCTTCGTCCTGCAGGCGCTTCACCAGCGCCTCGACCTTGTCGGCCTGGCGGCCCCAGATCGCGATGTCCTCGTACTCGCGCACCGAGCAGTGGGCGCGGACCATGTGCGGCGCAAGGGTGCCGTTGCCAACGATCAGCAGCCGGCGTGCATCGCGGCGAACCAGGTAGTCGGCGGCCAGCGCCGAGGTGCAGGCGGTGCGCCGGGCGGTCAGCTCGGAGGCTTCGAGCATCGCCAGCGGGCGGCCGGTCTGGCCGTCGAACAGGCAGAACAGCGCGGCCACCGCCGGCAGGTTCTTCGCGCCGTTGCCGGGAAACACGGTGACCAGTTTCACGCCGATGTCCCGCCCCGGCCGCCAGACGGGCATGGTCAGCAGCGAGGCGTTGTCCGGCAGGGCATGGCAGCCGCGCACCGGGGCTTCGCACTCACCGGCGAGGCCGATGCGCAGGGCTTCGATCAGCTGGGGATAACTCAGGCGTTCGGCAACGTCGGCGTTGGTGAGGAAGCGGAGGTCTTGCATGAAAACGCCTCTTCAGCAGAGCGGTGAATGACCTGTAGGAGCGAGCTTGCTCGCGAACAGCTCCGCAGCGGGGTTTGTTCGCGAGCAAGCTCGCTCCTACAAAGAGCAACGGGCGTCAGTGCCCGCCCAGATACGCGTTGCGAACTTCCTGGTTGCCCAGCAGCTCCGCCCCGGTCCCGCTCAGGCGGATCTCCCCGTTGACCATCACGTAGCCACGGTCGGAAAGCTTCAGCGCGTGGTTGGCGTTCTGCTCGACGAGGAACAGGGTCATCCCGCTCTGCGCCAGCTCGCGCAGGGTCTGGAAGATCTGCTTGACCACGATGGGTGCAAGGCCCAGCGAGGGTTCGTCGAGCAGCAGCAGCTTGGGCCGGCTCATCAGCGCGCGGGCGATGGCGAGCATCTGCTGCTCGCCGCCGGACATGGTCATGGCGCGCTGGTTGCGCCGCTCCTTCAGGCGCGGGAACAGGTCGAACATGCGCTCCATGTCCTCCTGGGCGTGGTCCATGCCGATGGGGATGGTACCCATCAGCAGGTTCTCCTCCACTGTCATGTCGGGGAACACCCGGCGCCCTTCCGGCGACTGCGCGATGCCATTGGAGGCCACGTAGTGCGCGGATTTGTGGTGAATATCCTGGCCCTTGTAGACGATCGAGCCGGACGCCGCACGCGGCTGGCCGAAGATCGACATCAGCAACGTTGACTTGCCCGCGCCGTTGGCGCCGATCAGCGCCACGGTTTCCCCTTCGTTGACGGTCAGCGAGACTTTCTTCAGCGCCTGGATCGGCCCGTAGAACACATCCACATCACGGAATTCCAACATCGGCGCCGTCATGCCAGCTCCTCTTCGTCCGCGCCGAGATAGGCGGCGATTACCTTGTCGTTGTGGCGGATATCCGCAGGACCACCGCGGGCGATCACGTCACCGTGGTCGAGCACGATGATATGGTCGGAGATGTTCATCACCATGCCCATGTCGTGTTCGATCAGCAGCACGGTGATGCCGTGGTGATCGCGCAGGAAGCGGATGATCCGCGACAGCGCCTGGGTCTCGGCGGGGTTCAGGCCGGCGGCCGGTTCGTCCAGGCAGATCAGCTCCGGGCGCGTGCACATGGCGCGGGCGATCTCCAGGCGGCGCTGCTGGCCGTAGGACATCTCGCCGGCCAGGCGGTTGGCGCAGTCCACCAGGTCCACCACCTCCAGCCAGTAGAAGGCGTGGTCCAGCGCCTCGCTTTCCGCGCGGCGGTAGCCGGGGGTGTTGAGGATGCCGGCGATGAGGTTGCGGTTGACGAACATGTGCTGGGCCACCAGCAGGTTCTCCACCACCGACATCTCGCGGAACAGCCGGATGTTCTGGAAGGTGCGCGCGAGCCCTGCGCGGTTCACCAGGTGGGTGCCGCCGAACATCTTGTAGTACAGGCGGCTGCCGAACTGCGCCGGGTTGGCAAAATCGGCGACCTGGAACGGCTGCCCGAGCACCTTGATCACATCGGTGGGCGAACCCTGGGTGTTGAGCAGGATGTTGCCGCCGGTGGCCTTGTAGAAGCCGGTCAGGCAGTTGAACACCGTGGTCTTGCCGGCGCCGTTGGGGCCGATCAGCGCGGTGATCGAACCGCGCTCCACATCGAGGTTGACGTCGTTGAGCGCCTTGATGCCGCCGAAGTGCATCATCAGGTGCTCGACGCTGAGGATCTTGTCACCGCTCATGGCGCCACCCCCTTGCGTACGGCGAAGCCCGAGCGGCTGATGCGGATCAGCCCGCGCGGACGCCAGATCATCATCAACACCATGAGAATGCCGAACAGCAGCACGCGGTAGTCGGCGAAGCTGCGCAGCAGTTCCGGGGCCACGGTGAGGACGAAGGCGGCGATCACCACGCCCACGGTGGAACCCATGCCGCCGAGCACCACGATGGCAAGAATCAGCGCCGACTCGAAGAAGGTGAAGGACGACGGGTTGACGAAGCCCTGGTAGCTGGCAAAGAACACCCCGGCCAGACCCGCGGTGGAGGCGCCGAGCATGAACGCCGAGAGCTTCACCAGCACGTGGTTCAGGCCCATGGCGCGGCAGGCGATCTCGTCTTCGCGCAGCGCTTCCCAGGCGCGGCCCACCGGCATGCGGGTCAGCCGGTGCTTGATGTAGAGCACCAGCAGCACCACCAGGAACAGCACCGCGTAGATGAACACGAACTTGAGGTTCTGGTTGTAGTCGATGCCGAGGAACTCGTGGATCGGCGTACCGCCCTCCTTCGCCCGGCGGCCGAACTCCAGGCCGAAGATGGTCGGCGAGGGCACCGGCATGCCGTTCGGGCCGCCGGTGAAGGACAGCCAGTTGTTGAGGATCAGGCGAATGATCTCGCCGAACCCGAGGGTCACGATGGCCAGGTAGTCGCCGTGCATCCTCAGCACCGGGAAGCCCAGCAACGCACCGGCCAGTGCGGCAGTAAGCGCCGCCAGCGGCAGCACCGTCCAAAAGCCCAGGCCGAGGTAGTGGTAACCCAGCGCCAGGCCGTAGGCGCCGATGGCATAGAAGGCCACATAGCCGAGGTCGAGCAGCCCGGCGAGGCCGACCACGATGTTCAGCCCCAGGCCCAGCAGCACGTAGATCAGGCCGAGGATGATCACGGTGAGCAGGTACTTGCTGGCGAAGAACGGGAAGATCACCGCGGCGACGATCAGCAGCGGGACGATCCAGCGCAGGCGGGTCTTGTAGCCCGGCTGCAGCACGGTGATGCCCGAGTCGGAGGTTTCGAAGCGCTCCATCACGCGCGCGCCGGCCGGGCTCTGCAGATACAGGCTCAACAGCAGGCGGCCGATCATCACCGCGCCGACCATCCAGGCCAGGCGAACCGGTTCGAGGTTGAAGCTGTAGCCATCGAGCACCACGCCGACGATAGGGCCGAACACGATCAGTGCGATCAGCCCGGCGAGCACGGTGTCGACGAGGCTCTTCTTGATATCGATGCGCGCGGTCTTCGGCGCGGCGGTGGTCTGGGTAGCGGCCATCATGCTCACACCTTCGATACCTGGGGACGCCCCAGGAGCCCTTGCGGTCGGAAGATCAGGATGGTCACCAGCAGGCCGAAGGCGAACACATCCTTGAAGTCGGTATTGATCATCCCGGAGAACTGCGCCTCGGCCACGCCGAGGATCAGGCCGCCGAGCATGGCGCCGGGCAGCGAGCCGATACCGCCGAGCACCGCGGCGGTGAATGCCTTGATGCCGATGATGAAGCCGGCATAGAAGTCGAAGGTGCCGTAGTTCATGGTGATCAGCACGCCGGCCAGCGCGGCCATGGCGGCGCCGATGACGAACACGTAGGAGATCACCCGGTCGGTGTTGATCCCCAGGATCGAGGCCATCTTGCGGTCCTGCTGGGTGGCGCGGCACATGCGCCCGAGCTTGGTGTACTGGATCACGTAGGTCAGCACGGCCATGCCGACGAAGGCGGCGATCAGGATGAACACCTTGGTGTAGGTCAGCTGCACGAAGCCTTCGCCGATGTGGAACTTCAGCGCGCCGTCGAGCAGGGTCGGCACACCTTGCTGGCGCGGGCCCTGGGACAGCTGCACGTAGTTCTGCAAGATCAGCGACATGCCGATGGCGGAGATCAGCGGCGCCAGGCGCGTGGAGTTGCGCAGCGGTTTGTAGGCGATGCGTTCGATCACCCAGCCATACAGGCCGGTGATGCAGATGGTGAAGACCAGGGTGCCGAGGATCAGCAGCGGGAAGGACTCGAGACCGAAGAAGGTCAGCAGCGCCAGGGCGATCGCCGAGAGGTAGGCGGAGATCATGTACACCTCGCCGTGGGCGAAGTTGATCATGCCGATGATGCCGTAAACCATCGTGTAGCCGATGGCGATCAGGCCGTAGACCGACCCCAGGGTCAGCCCGTTGATCATTTGCTGGAGAAAGATACCGTCCACGATTGGGTACTCACACAGACAGGGCAGGGAAGGCGGGCGGCAAGCGGGCTGAACGGCTCGTGACCGTCGCCGGGCGAGCGCCGACCTGCGGGGATGCCGGCACCGCTCGTGGCGGCGCCGGCAGATCGGAGCGGGTGCTCGGCAGCTGCCGGAGTGCGCGCCTCCGGCCGGCCCGCGAGGGGCCAGGCCGGGGCATTGCGAACCCCAGGCAGCCTCCGGACTCTTACTTCTGCTTCTCCAGCTGGTGGTATTTGCCCTTGTCGTCCCACTTATAGACGACATAGTCGGAGACCTTCAGGTCGCCCTTCTGGTCCCACTCTTTCTTGCCCATCACGGTTTGCACCGGATTGGTGTGCAGCCACTTGCTGGCCGCCTGGGGATCGTTCTTGCCGGCGCCGTTGAAGGCTGCGGCGAGCGCCTGGACCGAGGCGTAGGCATAGAGGGTGTAGCCTTCGGGCTCGAAGCCGCCGGCGCGGAACTTGTCCACTACGGCTTTGCCGTCCGGGATCAGGCGCGGGTCGGCGCCGAAGGTCATCAGCACGTCCTTGGTGTACTGCGGACCGCCAGCGGTGGTGACCAGTTCGTCGGTGACGATGCCGTCGTCGGAGAAGAACACGGTGCTCAGGCCCTGCTCGCGCATCTGGCGTACCAGCGGGCCGGCTTCCGGGTGCAGGCCGCCGAAGAACACCACTTCCGCGCCCGAGGCACGGATCTTGGTGACCAGGGCGTTGAAGTCCTTCTCGCCGCGGGTCAGGCCCTCGTAGAGGACTTCCTTGACGCCCAGCTTGTTCAGCTGCGCCTTGGTCGCATCGGCCAGGCCCTGGCCGTAGGTGTCCTTGTCGTGGATCACCGCGACCTTCTTGGCCTTCAGCACGTTGACGATGTAGTTGCCGGCGACGATGCCTTGCTGGTCGTCACGACCGCACATGCGGAACATGCCGGTCAGGCCGCGCTCGGTCACCTTCGGGTTGGTCGAGCCGGGGGTGATGGTGATGATGCCGGCCTCGTCATACACCTCGGAGGCGGGAATGGTGTTGGACGAGCAGAAGTGGCCGACCACGGCGATGGCCTTGTCCTGGTCGACCAGTCGGTTGGCGACCGCTACGGCCTGCTTGGGCTCGCAGGCATCGTCCGCCTTCACCAGCTTGATCTTCTCCCCGTTCACACCGCCGGCGGCGTTGATCGCGTCGGCTGCGGCATTGGCTCCCCGCCAATACTGTTCGCCGAACGAGGCGTTCGCCCCGGTATGCGGCCCTGCGACCCCGATAACGACATCAGCCTCTACAAAGGAAGACATGCCCAGCGCGGTGGTTACCGCAAGGGCCAGAAAGCCTTTTCTGAAAATCTTCTGCGACATGGAGTTTTGCTCCTGAGGGTTTTTGTAATGGCGCACGAACTAATGTTGGCGATTCTTTTGATTACAAGAGTTATCGCCAGCAAGCCGCGTGCCATTCGTTTTTGTTATTAACCAAGTCCTACAGCAAAAACAGCCAGAGCTGGCAGGCATCAGTGCTAGACACGTGCAACCCACCATAAACCGAAGGTGCAACCACGCAATCGAAAAGGCGCAACCCTCCTTCCCGTGGGCTGACACATCCAGCCACCACAGGCGCAACCCCATCCGTAACCATCGCTGTCACCGAACTGCACATCCGCGGTGCAGACCCGTCGGGGTAACGCACCATAAGAGGCTAGACCAAAGTGCAGCGAACGTTGGGGCAGACGCGGCAGGAGGCCCCCGCCCGCGAATCGCCAGGCTCAGATCACCACCCGCAGGCACTGCCCGGCGTGGTAGAGCGAGAAGCCCGCTTCGTACAGACGGCTACGCAGGCCAGCGGCGGAAATCTCCTCCATCGGCCGTAGCGGCATCGGCAGGACACTGGCGTCACCGCCCAACAGGAAGTCGGCGAAGGCCTTGCCCACCACCGTGCCGGTAGTGACGCCACGGCCGTTGTAGCCACTCATGGCGACCAACCCCGGCGCCGGCTCGAACAGGCGCATGAGGTGGTCGGGGGTGAAGTCGATGCAGCCGGTCCAGGTGAACTCCCATTCCACCTTGCCCAGCTTCGGGAAGTAGTGCTGCTGAATGCGGTCGGCCCAGCTTTTCAGGAACCACTCCGGTTTGCCGGTGCCCTTGCCAAGGCTGCCGAGCAGCAGGCGTCCGTCGGCGTCGCGGCGAATGCTGCTGAGCACCTGGCGGGTGTCCCAGGAGCCCTGCCCGCCCGGCAGGATGCGCGCAGCTTCCGCGCCCTCCAGCGGACGCGAGGCGACCTGGTAGTAGTAACCGGGGAAGAAGGTGCGGCGCAGCTGCGTCCACTCGCCTTCGGTGTAGGCGCTGGAGGCGATCACCACCTGTTCGGCGGTCACCACGCCGCCCTGGGTGATCACGTTCCAGGCATTGCCCACGCGCACCAGCCCGACCACCGGGGAATGGTGGTACAACTCGCCGCCCAGACCAACCACCGCGCGGGCCAGGCCGCTGACGTAGGCCATCGGGTTGAGGGTGCCAGCGCGGCGGTCGAGCAGCGCTCCGGCGATCCTGTCGGTGCCGCAGGCCTGCTCGCACTCGGCGCCGGTCAGCAGTTCGACGGGCGCTCCGCGACGTCCCCACTGCTCGCAGCGACTGCGCAGGTCCGCCAGGCCCCGGGCGTTGTGCGCCATGTGCAGAGTGCCTTCGCGGCGCGCCTGGCAGGCGATGGCGTATTTGTCGATCAGCGAGAACACCAGGGAGGGGGCGTTGCCGAGCATGCGGTTGACTCGCTCGCCGACCTCCGCACCAAGACCTGCTTCGATCTCGTCCGGCGGAATCCACAGGCCGGCGTTGACCAGCCCGACGTTGCGCCCGGAGCCACCATGCCCGGTGGCGTGGGCCTCCAGCACGCAGACGGTCTGGTCCTTCTCCAGCAGATGCAGCGCGGCGGACAGGCCGGTGATCCCGGCGCCGATGACACACACATCGACCTTGCGATCCCCGCGCAACGTCGGGGCTTCCGGACGTTCGGGGGTCAGGTATTCCCACAGGCACTCTTGGCGAAGCGACATCCAGCGATCCTTATCGGTGAATCTTGTGAATGGCAAAGCGTGGTGCGGCGCCGGCACCCCTCACGGGCGCCGGCGCATCGGACATCAGTCGAAGACTATGCCCTGAGCCAGCGGCAGTTCCCGCGAATAGTTCACGGTGTTGGTCTGCCGGCGCATGTAAGCCTTCCAGGCGTCGGAGCCGGACTCACGGCCGCCGCCGGTTTCCTTCTCGCCACCGAAGGCACCGCCGATCTCCGCGCCGCTCGGGCCGATGTTGACGTTGGCGATGCCGCAGTCGCTGCCCACCGCGGAGAGGAAGGCCTCGGCCTCGCGCAGGTCGGTGGTGAAGATGCAGGACGACAGGCCCTGGGGCACGGCATTGTTCAGCGCCACGGCCTCGTCGAAGTTTTCGTACGGCACCACGTAGAGGATCGGCGCGAAGGTCTCGTGGCGCACCACGTCGCTCTGCTCCGGCATCTCGGCAATGGCCGGTGACACGTAGTAGGCGTTCGGGTAGCGATCGGCCAGTTGGCGCTCGCCGCCGAACACCACGCCGCCCTCGCCGCGCGCCTGCTCCAGCGCGCCCTGCATGGCCAGGAAGCTGCGCTCGTCGATCAGCGGACCAACCAGGTTGCCCTCCAGCGGATGGCCGATGCGCACCTTGGAATAGGCAGCCTTCAGGCGGCTGACGATCTCATCCTTCACCGACTTGTGGGCGATCAGCCGGCGCAGGGTGGTGCAGCGCTGCCCGGCGGTGCCGACGGCGCTGAACAGGATGGCGCGCACGGCCATGTCCAGATCGGCGCTGGGAGCCAGGATCATGGCGTTGTTGCCGCCCAGTTCGAGAATGCTGCGGCCGAAGCGTGCCGCCACGCGCGGGCCCACTTCGCGGCCCATGCGGGTGCTGCCGGTGGCGCTGACCAGGGCGACGCGCGCGTCGTCCACCAGCGCTTCGCCAGCACTGCGATCACCGATCACCACTTGGCTCAAATAATCCGGGGCGTCACCGAATTTCTTCAGCGCTCGCTCGAACAGCGCCTGGCAGGCCAGCGCGGTGAGCGGGGTCTTCTCCGAGGGTTTCCACACCACCGAGTTGCCGCAGACCAGCGCCAGCGCGGTGTTCCACGACCATACGGCGACCGGGAAGTTGAAGGCGCTGATCACGCCGACCACACCCAGTGGGTGCCAGGCTTCGCGCATGTGGTGACCGGGACGCTCGGAGGCGATGGTGAGGCCGTAGAGCTGGCGCGACAGGCCGACGGCGAAGTCGCAGATGTCGATCATCTCCTGCACTTCGCCCAGGCCTTCCTGGGTGATCTTGCCGGCCTCCCAGGACACCAGTTCACCGAGGGCCGCCTTGTTCGCCCGCAGCTCCTCGCCGAACAGGCGCACCAGCTCGCCGCGACGCGGCGCCGGCACCTTGCGCCAGGCCTCGAAGGCATGGGCGGCGCGGCCGATCTTCTGCTCCACCTCGGCGGCGCTTTCCAGGCGCACAGCGCCCAGGCGGCTGCCGTCGATGGGGGTGTGGATGACCTGGTCGCCACCGGTAACCAGGCGGGCGTCGACGCCGAGGGATTCGAGCAGTGCGGAAATCATGCGGGCTCCTGTTTGTTTCGGATGACCTTATGGAATGCCGGAAGTAATAACTGGCTTGCCTAGGCACAACAAACGACGTTTCCTATGCACATCATTCCGTAAATTCATGAACTGCCCGCCATGCTGAGCAAACGCCACCTGCCGTCCATGACCGCCCTGCAATGCTTCGAAGCGGTAGCGCGGCACCTGAGTTTCACCCGAGCCTCCGAAGAGCTGAACCTGACCCAGAGCGCGGTCAGCAAGCAGGTCGCGCAACTGGAGGAAATGCTCCAGCACCTGCTGTTCCGCCGCGTGCGCCGCCGCCTGCAACTGACGCCGGCGGGCGACCTGTACCTGGTGGAAGTGCGCAAGATCCTCACCCAGGTGGAGATATCCACCCACTACCTGCTGTCCTACGGCGGCGAGACCGAAGTGCTGCGCGTGGCGACGCCGCCCACCTTCGGCGCGCGCTGGCTGATCCCGCGCCTCAACGGCTGGCGCCATCGTCACCCGAACATTCACCTCGACCTGCGCCAGGAGCTGGAGCCCAGCGACCTGCTGCAATCGCGCTGTGACATCGCCTTCTTCTTCGGCGCCGGCCCCCTGCCCGGCGCGGAATGCGTGCCACTGTTCGGCGAGGAAATGGTCCCGGTGTGCTCGCCGGCGATCCTGCCGGAAAAGCCCCTGAGCGACCCGACCCAGCTGGCCGAACTGGTCCTGCTGCAGAACGCCACCCGCCAGGAAGCCTGGCACGAGTGGTTCCTGAGCCTGGGCAAGCACAGCGAGCACAGCTACCACGGCCCGCGCTTCGACACCTTCTACATGTGCATCCGCGCCGCGCAGGCCGGCTGCGGCGTGGCATTGCTGCCGCGCTTCCTGGTGGCGGAAGAGCTGGACGAGGGCAAGCTGGTGATCGCCTGGGAGCACGGCCTGGCCAGCCGCAGCGGGTATTACCTGGCCTATCCCGAGCACGCGGCGGCGGTGCCCAAGGTGCGGGCCTTCGTGGAATGGATACAGGCCCGCCTGGAGGCGCCCTGATTGGCGCAATTGACCATCGACCCAGCGCCGCAGTCGCTGGTATTTTTCCTGCATTCCAACAGGCATCGGCCTGTCACCGTCCGGATCGAGGTACATCCATGAAAGCCACCCAGCAAGCCATCGCGACCGAACTGAATGTCCAGCCGCCGTTCAAGGGCCCGGACGACGTCCAGGCGGAAATCCAGCGCCGCGTGCGCTTCATTCAGGATTGCCTGAAAGGCTCGGGGATGAAGACCCTGGTGCTGGGCATCAGCGGCGGCGTCGACTCGCTCACCGCCGGCATGCTCTGCCAGCGTGCCGTGGAAGGCCTGCGCACCGAGACGGGCGACCAGGGCTACCGCTTCCTCGCGGTGCGCCTGCCGTACAACGTGCAGGGTGACGAGCACGACGCCCAGGCGTCGGTGGACGTCATCGCCCCGGACGAGCGCCATACCGTGAACATCGGCCCCTCGGTCCAGGCGCTGGCCGCCCAGACTCTGGCGCTGGAGGGTCTGCCCGCAGGCACCCGCGACTTCGCCCTGGGCAACACCAAGGCGCGCGTCCGCATGGTCGCCCAGTACACCATCGCCAATGCCCGCCAGGGGCTCGTCGTCGGCACCGATCATGCCGCCGAGGCGGTGATGGGCTTCTTCACCAAGTTCGGCGACGGCGCCTGCGACCTCGCCCCGCTCACCGGGCTGGTGAAGAACCAGGTACGCACCATCGCCCGCACCCTTGGCGCGCCGGAAAACCTGGTGGAGAAAGTGCCCACCGCCGACCTCGAAGACCTCGCCCCCGGCAAGCCGGACGAGCACTCCCACGGCGTGACCTACAAGGAAATCGACGCCTTCCTGCATGGCCAGGAAGTCAGCCAGGAAGCCTTCGACATCATCGTCCGCACCTTCGAGAAAACCCGCCACAAGCGCGCACTGCCGGCCACACCGTAATCGGACAACTGCGCGGGAGTCGACTCTCCCGCGCCGGCCTCTAACGCGCCGGGATGACGTAGCGCCAGATGGCGATGAAGTGCAGCAGGCTGCCGGCGATCACGAACAGGTGCCAGATGCCGTGCCAGTGGCGGAAGCGGCTGTCGTAGGCGAAGAAGATGATGCCGATGGTGTAGAAGGCGCCGCCACCCACCAGCCAGGCGAACCCGGCGCCACCCAGCGCCCGGTACAGCGGGCCGACGGCAATCAGCACGATCCAGCCCATCACCGCGTAGATGATGATCGACAGCACCCGCGCCTCGGAGCGTGGCTTGATCTCCTGGAGCATGCCAATCACCGCCATGCTCCAGACGATGCCGAACAGGGTCCAGCCCCAGGCGCCCTTGAGGGTGACCAGGCAGAACGGCGTGTAGCTGCCGGCGATCAGCAGGTAGATGGACAGGTGGTCGAGCTTGCGCAGGAGGACCTTCGCCCGTCCGCGCACGCTGTGGTAGAGCGTTGAGATGCTGTAGAGCATCGTCAACGTAGTGCCATACACCGCCACGCTGACGATGCGCAGCGGCTCGCCGAGCAGGCTGGTGGCGACCAGCAGGCTGATACCGCCGACCAGCGCCGCCACGGCGCCGATCAGATGGGTCCAGGCATTGAAGCGTTCACCGTGGTACATGGCTTCCCCCCGCTGCGGATTCGACCATAGACAAACTATCTTCGTTGCACGAAATAAAAAGCCCGACCTTGTGTCGGGCTTTTCGTATCGTCGGTTTTTCGTATGACTACGAGGCCGGGATCACTTGAGGGTCAGGGTGCCCTTCATCATGGCCGAGTGGCCCGGGAAGGAGCAGAAGAAGGCGTACGCGTCGCCCGCCTTGAGCTTGGACACATCGAAGGTCACCGAGTCCTTCTCGCCGGAACCGATGATCTTGGTGTGGGCGATCACGCGGGTATCGCCATCCTTGATGTAGTTCTTGTCCAGGCCGGCGGCCATGCCGTCGGTCACCACGCCCTGCATGTCGGCGGCGGTGGTGAGTACCCAGTTATGGCCCATGACGTTTTTCGGCAGGCTGCCGGGGTGGGACAGGTTGACGGTGAAGGTCTTGCAGCTCTTGTCGACGCTGATGGCATTGGTGCTGAACTGCATCTGGTCGTTGCCCTGGATGTCCACGGAGCATTCGGCGGCCAGCAGCGGAGCACTGAACAGGCCGAGCAGGGATACAGCAGCGAGTTTACGGAACATACAAGCCTCCTAGGCAGGTTGGGCGGAGAAACCTTCAGGGGAGACTGCCCGATGAGCGGTCGAGCTCCCCTGATCCAGGTCAACAACGTGTGGTCGCTTGACCACGGCGCAAGCCTTGAAATGTCTATCAACCTCATCCAGATCTTCAACGAGGCAGATCAGCGCACCCCGTCTAGCATAGACCCCGCACCCCGGCACCACAGGAGTCTGCGCCGTGAAACTTCACCCCTTGTTACAAACCCTGCTTGCCAGCTATGCACTCGCCGCTTCCGGCGGTGGCGGTCAACACGACTGAAGTCTGCCACGCAAGGCTTGGTCGCCCCCGCGCCAACCGCTACCCTGACGCCCTTGATCAGTCCGGGAGCTCTCCATGTCCTTGCGTTCCATCTGCGTATTCTGCGGCGCCAGCCCCGGCGCCACTCCGATCTACCAGGAAGCCGCCGAAGCCCTCGGCCGCCACCTGGCCGAACGTGGCATCCGCCTGGTCTACGGCGGCGGCGCGGTCGGCCTGATGGGGATGGTGGCCGACGCCGCGCTGGCGGCGGGCGGAGAAGTCATCGGCATCATTCCGCAAAGCCTGAAAGAGGCGGAAATCGGCCACAAGGGCCTGACACGCCTGGAAGTGGTGGACGGCATGCACGCGCGCAAGGCGCGCATGGCCGAACTGAGCGACGCCTTCATCGCGCTGCCGGGCGGCCTGGGCACGCTGGAGGAGCTGTTCGAGGTCTGGACCTGGGGCCAGCTCGGCTACCACGGCAAGCCGCTGGGCCTGCTGGAAGTGAACGGTTTCTATGAGCCGCTGCTGACCTTCCTCGACCATCTGGTGCAGGAGCGCTTCGTCCGCCCGCAGCACCGCGAGATGCTCCAGCGCGCCAGCTCGCCGGCCGAGTTGGTCGACGCCCTGCAGGCCTGGACGCCTTCGGCGGCGCCCAAGTGGGTGGATCGCAACCCCACCTGAGCCGGCACTCAGCGCCAGCAGTCGGCGGCATCGCCCGCCGCCGATCGCTGCGCCCCCAGGGTATTCAGGCTCAACGCACCGCAACTCAGATCCTGCGTCTGGGCGCCTTGCGGCGTGGCGGTGAGCCGGTAGCCGCCCTCCTCCTCCGCTCCCGGTTCGACGCTGAGCAGATACCGGCCATTGGTGGAGTCCGCCCCCTTTGCCGTCACGCGCGGCAACCCCAGCAACGCGAGGTCGCGGGTAGCCACGACGTAGCGGCTGTTCTGGGCGAAGTAGCGCTCCTCCCGTGCCGCTGCATCGAGCAACAGCGCCTGCCCTTCGGTGCGATTGGCGCGCAGGACATACTGCCGATAATTGGGATAAGTGATCGTCGCCAGAATGGCCACGATGGCCACCACCATCATGAGTTCGATGAGGGTGACACCCGCTTCCGTGATGTTTTTCATTTCACCGCCTCCGGCATCTGCGTCCAGGTCTGCCGACCGTTGAGTTCGCCAAGGGCGAGCTTGTGCTGCTTGCCACTGGCGTCGAACAGCGAATCGCCGCTGAAGGTCACGCCTCCCGCGGCCATCGGAACGCTGCTGGGAACCGCGCCAGCCACCCGGTCCTGCTCATCCACCTTGCCGTCGCCATTCAGGTCGAACACCGGGAAGAGCGTCGCCCCTCCAGTACCCGCGCCAAGCACAAGGGCATTGCCCTCCAGGCCGGGCGAGCAGGGATCGACGTTGGGCGTCACGGTCACGACCTGGAGCAGATTCCCACGCACCTTGGGGGCCGCGATGATCCGCTCGCCGCGCAAGCGGCCACCGACCTGAAGGTCCAGCGCCCAGCCCGAGTCGCGCGCCCAGTCGATGGGCGTCCGGCTCACCCTGCGGCTTCCTGTCGGGCTCTCGCTATCAAGGGTCTGCGCGAGCAGATCCTCGCGGCTCAGGCGCGGCGTTGCCCTGGCCGCACTGCCATCCGCCTGCCGGTCCCAGATGCCGTAGACCGATTGCAGCGTGCTGGACGACTTGTCGCGGGTAGTGAAATAGCGGCCCGTGCCGAAGTAGACCATCAGGCCCTTGCCGGACGGGTGCTTCATGAACGCGGGTGCCGAGGTGATCGGTTGGGCGGTCGGGTCCGAGGCACTGATGGTCGCGTGATACAGCGGCCGGTTGCCGAAGGAAACGGCGAAGCGGGCGGCACTCACCGACGACATCGGGCTCAAGGGATCGTCGGCGCCCGCATCAATCAGGTCGAACCGCCACAGGTTGCCCCGCAGATCGCCCGCGTAGGCATAGTCGGCAATCCCGTCACCATTCACGTCCGCTGCGTTGACTGCGGAAAGGCCATTGGCTCCGCTTTCCGACGTTGTCAGCCTGGTCAGCACGCGTCCGTCGGCGACATCGAGCAGAAGCAGGCTGGCATTCCCGTCGCTACCGCCGTAGCCATTGCCCAGCAGAACCGCCCACTGGCCGCTGTGCAGGCGGGCGATCACCGGCGCGAAGAGCATGTAGCCCAGCTCGGGATCATCCTGCGCCGTGAACTCCCACAGCAGCGAAACGGCGTCGGGATCGGTAATGTCCAGCGCAAAGACTCCGCGCCCACCCGCGCCCAGCGTACCGACCAGCACCCGGTGCCAGGCACCGTTGAAATACACATCGGACACAGCTGGCGAGCCATCCACGTAATAGCGGTGTTGCCCCGCCTCGCTGGCGTATTGGCGATCGCCGAGCCGATGTAGGTTGGGGATGACCGGGGTCGGGATGTAGGCGAAAGTCTCCACTCCGGACTTCGCATTGAAGGCGTGCAGCATGCCGTCGTTGGCGCCAACGTAGACCTGATCATCCCGGTGCGACTGTGCCGCAGCGAAGGCCCGGTAACTTCCGCTGCCGCCGTCCAGCCGCTCGGCAACGCCGACCAGCAGGCCTGCCTTGCTGCCCAGGACGGGGGACGAATTGACGATGTCGCCAATCAGGCTCGTACGCGGGCGATAATGGGCTTCATGGCGGGTATCGCCCTTGAGGAAGTTCACGAGGGAGGCATCCAGGTACTCCTGCAGTGCAACTCCGGCAAAGCTGCGACCGGCGAGATGCTCGAAGGTGAAATCCTGCAGTCCCGTCCCGGCGGCATTCGCCATCAGGATTTTTCGTTCGCTCCACCGTGGCAGTCGCTCGCTGGCCTTCCACTCCAGTCTCGGGGCCTCGGAGCTGCCCGCTCCGGGTACGGCACGCTTGAGCAGATCACCGCCCCAGGTGCCGACTTCCAGTTGCGTGCTGTACAGCTCGAAACCGTCCCCGCTGGTTTCCTGCTGGACGACAATGGGCGCGGTGAGGGCGGCGTGGCTTTGCAGGGTCGGGCTGAACGCGCGGGACAGCCGCGCCTTCAGGTGAGCCGCGTCGGCCACCTGGAAGTAGCTGTCCGGAGTACCGGGCCTGCGCGAGTCCCACTCGCCCTCGATCGGCACGGGCGAACGCCTTGCATCGAATCCACCCCACTTGGCCGCGTACCACAGTGGGTTCTGCAGAGGGATGACCTGGTTCTGCCTCTCCGGACTGAACAGCCGGGTCGGACCGGTGGCCGCCAGTGCCGGGCAGGCGTTACCGAGCGACCGGCACTCGCCCGCCCAGCGCCCGGAGGGCGTGTCGAGCGGATCGTGGAGCGTGTCGCCGCCTGACACCTCGAGATAGATGCCGTCCCGCGAAGTCCCGGCCATCGTGTACCCCAGGTGCAAGGCCCGGTCAGCGCCACCATGAACCGTGCTCAAAGCGACACTCAGCGTGTTGTCCGCATTGACCCGGGCGCTGTAGAGCACGACGGCGTCATCCTCGAACGCCACACGGAACACGACCTCGGGGCGCCCGCCATTCACCTGTGCGGACAGTTTCTGCCCCGGCAGGTTGTGCATCGACGGCACGAAGAAGGCGCTCACCTGCGCCGGCCCGGAGGGCCTGCCTGGCGATACGCGCGTGCCGAAAGGCGTCAGGGTGACCGCGCCATCGCCCACCGGTATCCGGACACTGGGCATGGGTGAAGACAGGGCGATGGCGAATGTCGCGACCGGCAGGCCGGTCGTGGTGATGGGATGCAGGTTGCCGTAGTACGCGACACTGGCGGCGTTGTAAGTTCCTTCCCTGGTCGGCGCCTCGGGTAATCCGCGGAGGTTGCCGAAGCTGCTCGCCGACTTGGCGGTCGGGGCGGCATCGGTGGCGCTGCTGCTGACGTCTCCGATGACGACCCGCCGCGTGCCGCCTCCCGTCTCGTGATCCCAGATGGTCTTGCCCAAAGCGGCAACATCCAGTTGCGCCAGAGAGCCACTGGCCTGGCCGAGCGAGCCAAAGGGGCTGCCCGGCAGCTGCGAGTCGTGACTGGGGCTCGCATCGCTGACGACCGTGAGCAAGGCCGGCGAACAGCGGTGGGCAAGATCCGAGCGGTAGGGGTCGCTCCAGCCGGTGTCCTCCTGCGCGGAGAGGTAGGCGCGCGCGGGGCTTGCGGCACCACTCAAGTAGCGCATCGCATCGAGCATGATCCCGCCCAACGGGTTCGCCCCGTCCGGGCAAGCGCTGCCGCCCGCCGTGCCGCACTGTGGGGGGATCGGAACTGACAAAGCATCGAGGCTGGCGATGATCGCCTGCTTGGCGTGTGCCCCGCCCTTCCCCTTCACACCGAAGATCCCCGTCCCTGCGTCGACCTCGCCCGCGAAGGAACCGATGGCCTTGCGCAATACGCCACCCGGCAGATCACGCACGCCCGAGCCCATCATCAAACCGAAGTACATCTGGTCGTCTTCGCCATACTCCTGCAGCAATCCCGTCGGCTTGTAGTGCTTGCTCGGGTACTGCCTGCAATTGCCTTCCAACAGCCCCGGCACACACACCCTGACTCTCACGGCGAAATCGATCGGAGTGATGTTCTGCACCTGCGCCCACAAGGCCGCTCCGCCCCCTTGCCAGTCCCACGCATGCAGATTGGCCACGTCGGGCAGGACGCTCAGGTAGCCAGCGCCATTGACCTGGGCGCGGCCATTGGCGAACAGCGTGCGATTCTTCCCACGGGGCGCAGAGAAGGGTGTGTAGTCCGCCAGATCGAATCCGGCGTCCGTCGTACCGGCATACTCCTTGGTCCAGGCAAGGGCACCCCGGGGAATGAACGAACGCTCCAGTACCGTCTCGTCTTCGCTATCCGTCGAGCGATAACCGCCATAGAGAATCTTGCGCAGCGCATCAGCCCGCGAGGTGGTGAGGTAGTTGAGAAAGTCCCCGCTCCAGCGCCCGGCGCTGTCTCTGCAAACCTTGTTCTCGGTGAACGCGACCGGTACGAATACCTGCCCATCGCTCGCATACCGATAGCACTTCCCGGAGTCGAAATAGCCGTAATGGGCGGTTGCCGGATCGTAGTGCGGGGCCGCAAGGCCATCCGCGCTGGTATCGCTGGCGTCATCGTAGGCGGGCAGAAACAACTTCTGATCCACCCCCACCACCAGGAGGTTCAACGGCGGCATGGAGGGACTGACGAACAGCGGCGTCTGGGCAGGCGCCGTTCCCGTCGCTGGAATCGTCTCCACTGCTGCGCGAGCTCCCGCCACGCCATGGCCCAGCAACGCGGCCAGCAGCAGGAGTCCGTATCGATAAGGGTTCATCGGCAGCCTCCCTGCTCAATCCTCATGGTGCTTGGCATACACCGAGCGCAGCTTCTGGCTGGCATTGCCCGCACAGTCGCCCGCGCAACTGTTGACCTCGTAGAAGTAGATCCCGCCCTTGCCTCCCGCCGTGCACTCCGTGCTGACGCAGTCGGCCCCGCCACCGATCAGCGCCACATACCATTTGACGGACCGGCCCTCCGATTCTGACGAGCCGTTGGAGAGCGCCCTCTCAGTGGCAACCTCGTCGCCTTGCGCAAAGCGCGGAGCGTTATGGCCGCCGCTGTGGGCGGCATCGAGGTAGGGCATGCACATCTGCTGGGTACAGCTCGTGGCCAGCGCATTGAGCGATGCAGCGGAGTAGGAACCCACGCGCGCCTCGGCAATCCGCAATCCCGCCTCGGCGTCATTGAACAAGCGCTGCTGCATGGCCGAGTGACCGGCGATACGCGACTCGATCACGGCGCTTCTGACACCCGACAACGCCAGCATCGTCATGATCAGCAGGAAAATCAGCGCGACGAACAACGAAGCCCCGCGCTGGGAATACCGATCGCACAGCCGCCTCATGGCATGAGATTCCTCAGCATGACGGTCCCCTGGCTGACCTGGTACAACTGGCCGGCGTCGCCGGACACCGCACTGGCCTCCGCTCCGCTCAACAGCTTCCAGTCGGCGACGGCCGTCGCCTTGCCGACGGCATCCCGAAGGTTCCTGCCGCTACTGCGCAGCAACACCTTGTAGCCCACCCCGACCACGGGCTGCCCCTCCTCTGGAGCGCCGCTGACGTACCGCGCCAGCTCCCTCGGTTGCGCCACGCTGGCGACTGCCACCTGGAAGACCAGATCGACCAGCCCATCCACCAGCGCCTCATCCCCCTGGGCACTGGCGCAACGCAGATCACCGGCGCTGCCCAGGTAGATCTTTTCGACAACTGCAACCTGGGTGCTGACATAGGGTTCGGCAAGCTCCGCAAGGTTGGGCGCCCGGTTGCCCAGGCAGTCGCGATCCGACCTGTCGCGTGGCTGATAGCGAATGCACAGCGCCGACCGGCCCAGGTACTGCACGGCCTGCCCCGGCGCAAAACTGCACCCTTTGACGATGCCGCCGGAGGCCCCGCTGAAGGCCGCCTCCATATCCTGCGCCAGCGGGTTTCTCCGATACCCCACCTTGCCCAGCTCCTGTTGCAGGAACAACGACACGAAGCGCCGGTTCTCCTGGTTCTGCAACTGCCCTTGCTGGAAGAGATAGGTGCGCTGGTTATCCAGGTAGACCTGGGTGATCCCCAGAATCAGGAAGCTGCTCAACGCGAGGGCGATCATCAATTCAACCAGGGACAATCCCCGCTGATGGTGCCGGCCTTCCATGGCTCGCCTCCTAGATTCGGGTACGCAACCGATAGCGACAGATCGGCTCCGCCGAGTCGGCGGCACGCGCATCCAGACACTCCCCCGGCCTGACCTTCCAGGCCAGTTGAATCTCCAGAAGCTCTCCCGCTGCGGCGCAGCGATTTTCCCCAGCGGAGCGACAGATATGGAACTCATCGACCAGCAATTCCCGGGCGCCCGGCAGCAATGCGCTCGCCCGCAGGGCCCAGCACGCCAGTTGCTGGTCAGCAGCGCTGGGTGTGTTCGCGCACGAGGAGGGAGTGCTGGGGAAGCTCGCGCCAGCCGTCTTCAGATAGCCCGCCGGAACCGCCTGGCCGCCACTGCGCAGGCGAATCATCTCCACCAGGTCATTGGCCAGCGTGGCCGCCGTATTACGCTGCGCCGAATCCTGGATGTACTGCAACGCCCGCCCCTGCAGGGCGACCATTCCCAGCAGCCCGATGCAGGTCAGCACGACCGCCACCAACACCTCGATCAGGCTGAAGCCGAGCGCGTACTTCATGGCAGTCCCTCGCACATGGGGTGAAATGGCGATCACCGGATGCGCATAGCCTGCGACCGCGAAGCAACTCGGGTCAGTCAGACAGGGATGGCGTTCGGGGGCGATTCGTCCGTGTGGAGTGAAAAGCAAATCTCCGCCAACGGAAGGATCGATGCGAAAGGTCTGTGTCCGTAACGCTCACATCGCTGAACGAAACGGTCGGACCGAGGCAGACGGGCACATAAAAAAGCCGCCCCAGGGGGGCGGCAGTACAAGGGATCGGGTTGGAACGGGATTCGCGGTGCTTACGGCGTCTGCTGCACGATCACGGTCTGCGCCGGCATCGGTGCCGGGAAGTCGGTGCCCAGGGCTTCCTTGATGGTGCGATTGGTGTCGAAGTAGACCTGCCAGTAGTTGTCGTTGTGGCAGTACGGACGCACCGCCAGCACCGGGCCCACCAGGTTGAACTCGAGGATTTCCACGTCCACCGCCGGCTCGCTCAGCACGTTGGGAACCGCCGCGATGCGCTGCTTGAGTACGGCGACGGCGGCCTGGTAGTCCGCCGCACCGGACAGCTGGGCCTTGAGGTCCACGCGGCGGAAGGCGTTCTGGCTGTAGTTCTGAATGGTGTCGCTGAAGATCTTGTTGTTGCCCACCAGGGTCAGCACGTTGTCCGGGGTGTTGATGGCGGTGGCGAACAGGCCGATCTCCTTCACGGTGCCGGTCACGCCGCCGGCGGAGACGAAGTCGCCCACCTTGAACGGACGCAGCACGATGATGAAACCACCGGCGGCGAGGTTGGCCAGCAAGCCGGACCAGGCCATGCCGATGGCCAGGCCGATGGCCGCGATCAGCGCCGCAAGACTGGTGGTCTGCACGCCGAAGTAACCGAGGATGCCGACTACCAGGAGGATGTTCAGCGTGACGGTGATGAAGGAGCCGACGTAACGGAGAACGGTGGGATCGACGCTTTGCCGAGCCAGGGCCTTTTCCACCAGGCCGACGGCGAAGCCGATCAGCCAGCGGCCGAGCACCCAGAAGAGGATGGCGACGATGATCTTCACACCGAATGCGAGCGCGTACTGCGAAACCGTCGCCCACAGCGCGTTGATCTTCTCCGTACCGACACTGATGATGTTCGTTTCTTCCATGGAAGCGCACCTGCGAGAGAAAGGGACCTGATGAAAGCTAGCACGGCCCCAGCGCTTTGCTCGCCGCAGCGCGCAGCCCAGAGCCCTGGCGGGCTCCGGAGCATTCCTCGTCAGCAGTCGCCGGGCATGGCGCTGATCCAGCGGTTGAGCATTTCCAGCCCCTCGCGATGCACGAGGCCACGGCCCAGCTCGGGCATCATGTCGCCGGGTTTGTCGCTGCCGACGCGGTAGCTGAGTACCGATTTCTCCGGGCTGCCGGGGTGGATGTCTTCCAGCCGGCCGCCGGTTCCGCCCCCCGCCGCCACCGGCGGTTTGCAGACACCGTAGGCGATGGAGACCGGCGTGTGCGGATCGAGGTACAGCCCGGAGGTACGCGCCGCGCCTTTCGGGTTGTGGCAGTGCGAGCAGTTGGCGTCGAGGTAGCTGCGTGCCTGCTTTTCCAGATCCTCGCCAGCGCGCGGCTGGCCCCACAGCGCATTCTGCGGCACCTGTGCCAGCGCCGGCAGGCCCTTGAGGAAGCCCCGCGCCTGCCAGTGCTGCAGCTGGTTGTCGCTGCCTTCGGCGTAGGCGAAGTCCTTGTTCAGGTGGCGCGCCTTCGGCCCCAGCGGTGCGATGCCGGCGCCCTTCTGCTCGGCGTGGCATTCGGAGCACTGGTTGGCGTCGGGGACCATGTAGCTGAAGGCGACCTTCTGCTTGCCTTCGCCGGTCAGCTCCAGCGATTGCGTGTCGCCGGCCAGTTCCAGGCGCGCCTCGCGCTGGTCCGCGTCCCACACGTAGGGCAGCGCCGCCCATCCGTCCTTCTGCCGCACCAGCACGCGGGTTTCCACCAGGCGGACCTTGTCCAGTTCGAGCCCGGCCTTGGGATCGCGGTCGTCCTGGCTGTTCTGCAGCAAGTTGCCCTGGGCATCCTTGGGGTAATAGAAGGTCTTGGTCAGCACAGTGCCGACGGGGTAGTCGAAGCGATCCTCGGCGTACTGCGCGGCCTGCCCTTCCGGCATCCACACGGTGCGCAGCTTGTGCGCGTAGTCGGTGAACAGCGGCGTGTTCAGGTCATAGGGCAAGACGTCGGCGGCCGGCGCCAGGTGGCCGTCCGCCAGGTGCAGCATGCCCCAGCCGCTGAGCTTGTCCGGGTAATCGTCGCCCTCGGGCTGATAGCGCGGCTTGCTCTCCTGCCCGCACCCGGCCAACCCCACGGCCAGGGCGAGCGACAACAGGAACGAAGCGTGTTTGATCATGCCTTGCCGCCCTTCTCGCCCAGGCCGGCCTGCTCGATTTTCGGCAACGGCTTGAGCTTGCACTGGTGCACGCTCATGTCGGTGCTGATGTTCTTGTAGCCGTTGGGGCCGTCGACATTGACGATGCCGGCGTCACCATTGTCGATGCAGATCGACAGCGCCTCGGGCAGCTTGCCGTCGACCAGTTTCTTCTGGTTGAAGTAGCCGTCCCAGAGGATGTCCGGCAGGCGCCCGTTGAGGCCGAACTTGGCGACCTTCAGCGCCTTGAGCTCCATGTGGTCGGGGCTGTCGCCGCCGGGGCCGAAGGTATTGCCATGGATGTAGATGCCTTCGGGGTAGGGGTCGAAGTTCGGCTGGGTGGCCTTGTCCGAATAGTTGGTGCTGAAGTAGCTGCTGATGATGATGTTGGCGGTTTTGTGGTTGCCGATCTTGTTGTCGAAGATCTCCACGTCATCGTTGGAGTTCACCACCACGCCAGAGCCGGCCGGCACGCTGGCCACCGGAGTGCCCTTGTGGCCGAAGTTATCGTGGTTGTTGCCCTGCACGTCATTGGCGAAGACCCGGGTGCCACGTCCCGGCTGCTGCAGGTTGGGCATGTTGAAGACGAGGATGCCACCGGTGTTGTCGGTGGCGACGTTGTTATAGACGTCGGCGCCGATGGTGTTCTCGATCTCGATGCCGGCGACGTTGCGCTCGGCGCGGTTGTTGCGCACCACCACGTTGCGCGACTGGCCGACGTAGATGCCCGAGTCCGAGGCGCCGATGGCGACGTTGCCTTCGAGCAGGGTGTTCTCGGTCTGCACCGGGTAGATGCCATAGCCGCCGTTGTCGGTGGACGCGCCGTTGGTCCACTCGGTGCGGATGTTGCGGATAACAATGTTCTTGCCGCCGATGACCTTCAGCCCGTCGCCCTTGGTGTCCTCGATGGCGAGATTCTCCAGGGTGAAGTCCGAGGCGTCGACGAACAGCCCTTCGGCGCCGGCCTTCTGGTTCTTGAAGTTCAGGATGGTCTTGTCCATGCCGGCGCCACGGATGGTCACGCCGTCCACCTTCAGGCTCAGGCTGCGGTCGAGGTGGTAGGTCCCCGCCGGGATGTCGATGACGTCGCCGGCCTTGGCCTTGATCAGGCGTGCCTGCAGGTCCTTCTGAAAGTCAGTGCTGACGGCGGCGGTTTTCTCCCCTTCGCCGCAGGCGGCCAGGGCGACGGAGACGGCGATCAGGGACAAGCAAGCGAGACGCATGGCAGGGCACTCCAGTCTTGTTCTTATGATTCTGGAACTATAGTGCCAAGTAAATTTCATGGATAGCCCCCTGAGAACAGAAACCGGCGTCATTCGTGGGCTACAGCGGCATGACCGGTTGGCCGTCCCTGAAATAGACAGGCCCCGCAATTGCGGGGCCTGTCCGGATCACGGGGCGAAACTCAGGATCAGCGCGGGATGTTCGGCTGGCGCTTGGTACTGCGCTTCTTGCCCTTGGCGTAGCCGGTCGCCTTGCCTTCCTCGGCCTTGTTCCAGGGCTTGGAGCCGTCGCTGGCGCGCGGCGGCAGGCCGGTGTGCTGGGTCAGCAGCGGCTTGCCGGTCTTCTTGCTGCCCACCGGGGTGGAGTTCTTGCGGCGCGCGCTCTGGTAGCCGCCATCGCCGGCCGGCTGGTGCGTCGGGATGAGCTGGTGCTTGCCGTTGCCAATCAGGTCGGCGCGGCCCATTTCCTTCAGGGCCTCGCGCAGCATCGGCCAGTTGTTCGGGTCGTGGTAGCGCAGGAAGGCCTTGTGCAGGCGGCGACGACGCTCGCCCTTGACGATTTCCACGCCATCGCTCTTGTAGGTGACCTTGCGCAGCGGGTTCTTGCCCGAGTGGTACATGGCCGTGGCGGTGGCCATGGGCGACGGGTAGAACGCCTGCACCTGGTCGGCGCGGAAACCGTTGCGCTTGAGCCACAGGGCGAGGTTCATCATGTCCTCGTCGCTGGTGCCCGGGTGCGCGGCGATGAAGTACGGGATCAGGTACTGCTCCTTGCCCGCCTCCTTGGAGAACTTCTCGAACATCCGCTTGAAGGCGTCGTAGGTGCCGATGCCCGGCTTCATCATCTTCGACAGCGGGCCTTCCTCGGTGTGCTCCGGAGCGATCTTCAGGTAGCCGCCGACGTGGTGCGTCACCAGCTCCTTGACGTACTCCGGGGACTCCACGGCCAGGTCGTAGCGCAGGCCCGAGGCGATGAGGATCTTCTTCACCCCCGGCAGGTCGCGGGCGCGGCGGTACAACTGGATCAGCGAGGAATGGTCGGTGTTGAGGTTCTCGCAGATGCCCGGCCACACGCAGGACGGCTTGCGGCAGTGACGCTCGATCTCCGGGTCCTTGCAGGCGATGCGGTACATGTTCGCGGTCGGCCCGCCGAGGTCGGAGATGACGCCGGTGAAGCCCGGTACGCGGTCACGGATTTCCTCGATCTCGCGGATGATCGAGTCTTCCGAGCGGCTCTGGATGATGCGGCCTTCGTGCTCGGTGATGGAGCAGAAGGTGCAGCCGCCGAAGCAGCCACGCATGATGTTCACCGAGAAGCGGATCATCTCGTAGGCCGGGATCTTCGCGCCGCCGTATTCGGGGTGCGGCACGCGGGCGTACTGCAGGCCGAAGACGTAGTCCATCTCCTCGGTGGTCAGCGGGATGGGCGGCGGGTTGAACCACACGTCGGTCTCGCCGTGGCGCTGGACCATGGCACGGGCGTTGCCCGGGTTGGTCTCCAGGTGCAGCACGCGGTTGGCGTGGGCGTAGAGCACCGGGTCGCTCTTGACCTTCTCGTAGGACGGCAGGCGGATCACCGTGCGCTCGCGCTCCAGGCGCGGGTGCGGCAGCAGCTCGACGACCTTGGCTTGGTTCGGGTCGTCCTGCTCGCCCTTCTCCTGCTCGATGGCGCAGGCGGCGGTGTCCTGGGTGTTCACGTAGGGGTTGATGATCTTGTCGATCTTGCCCGGACGGTCGATGCGGGTGGAGTCCAGCTCGAACCAGCCCTCGGGGGTGTCGCGGCGCACGAAGGCGGTGCCGCGCACGTCGGTGATCGACTCGATGGACTCGCCGGCGGCCAGGCGCTGGGCCACTTCCACCACGGCGCGCTCGGCGTTGCCGAACAGCAGGATGTCGGCCTTGGCGTCCATCAGGATCGAGTGGCGGACCTTGTCCTGCCAGTAGTCGTAGTGCGCGATGCGGCGCAGCGAGGCCTCGATGCCGCCGAGGATGATCGGCACGCCCTTGTACGCCTCGCGGCAGCGCTGGCTGTAGACCATGCTGGCGCGATCCGGGCGCTTGCCGGCGTTGCCGCCGGGGGTGTAGGCGTCGTCGGAGCGGATCTTCCGGTCGGCGGTGTAGCGGTTGATCATCGAGTCCATGTTGCCGGCGGCGACGCCGAAGAACAGGTTCGGCTTGCCCAGCTTCATGAAGTCGTCTTTCGACTGCCAGTCCGGCTGGGCAATGATCCCGACGCGGAAGCCCTGGGCTTCCAGCAGGCGGCCGATGATGGCCATGCCGAACGACGGATGGTCAACGTAGGCATCCCCGGTGACGATGATGATGTCGCAGGAATCCCAGCCCAGCTGATCCATCTCTTCCTTGCTCATGGGCAGGAATGGCGCCGGGCCGAAACATTCGGCCCAGAACTTGGGATAGTCGAACAGCGGTTTGGCGGCTTGCATCACGGGCACCGGGGTATCTCGAAATAGGTATCGCGGAAAAACGCGGGCGCGGAATATAGCACAAAAAGTGTACAAATCCGACCAGTGAACTCAGATTTAACCGGTGCCTGGTCGTCCGCCAGTGCCATCATCTGGCTATACTCCAGCCACTATTCGCAGTAGGTGCCGGAGTACCCGCCAGGCACAGGGAGTGCGTGTCGTGCGTTATGTTTTCGTGCTGATGCTCGCACTGCTGGTCGGCCAGGCCGCCGCAGTCGAGCTGGACTCAAGCGCCAGTGGCGCCTGGCTCAATGGCAGCCTGGAACTGCTCGAGGATCGCAGCGGGGGGATGCCGTTCGACGAGGTGCAGCGCAGCCGCGACTTCGTTCCGGCCAATGGCCGCACCAGCGTCGGCCAGAGCTCCAGCGCCTGGTGGCTGCGCCTGGACCTCGACCGCCGGCAGACGCCGCCCGGCGGCTGGTGGCTGGAAGTGGACGCGGTCAACCTCATGGACCTGCGCCTGTACTTGCCCGATGGGCAGGGGCGCTACGTCGAACGCCTCTCCGGCGAGGCGATGCCCTTCTCCGCCGGCCGCGACCGTGGCTATCGCCGCCCGGTGTTCCACCTGCCCGAGGGCGTCGGGCCGCTGCGGCTCTACCTGCGCACCTATGATCCCGCCGGTAACTCCTTCCCGCTGCGCGTCTGGTCACTGGACGACCTGCAGGACCACCGCGCGGACACCAACCTGTTCCTTGGCGTGGTCTATGGCCTGATCGCCGCCCTGCTGCTGTACAACCTGTTCATCCTGCTGACCCTGCACGACCGGGCCTATCTCTGGTACGTGCTGACCACCGCGGCGGCGCTGCTGTTCAGCCTCGGCATGACCGGCCACGGCTTCAAGTACCTCTGGCCCGAGCACGCGGTGCCCTGGTGGCTGGACCGCATCACCCTGCCCTCGCTCTGGGGGCTCTGCGTGCACCGCTTCACCCTCACCCTGCTGCAGACCCGCCGGCACGTGCGCTGGGCGCACCACCTGCTGAACCTGAACTGCGGGCTGTACCTGCTCACCATCCTCCTCGGCGCGCTGCAGCTGCGCGGCGTCGCCAGCTGGATGCTGGTGGCGGTTACCCTCATCGGCGTACCGGCAGCCTTGGGCGCGGCGGTGACGCGCTGGCGCCAGGGCTCGCTCCCTGCCTTCCTGTACCTGCTCGGTTTCGGCCTGGTGCTCGGCAGCGTGAGCATCTCGGTGATGCGCGCCCTGGCCGTGGTGCAGCCACAGCCGTTGACCACCTACATCTTTCCGATCGCCGTCGCCATCGAGTCGGTGCTCTTCTCCTTCGCCCTCACCTCGCGCATCCGCAGCCTCAAGCGCGAGCGTGCGCAGGCCGTGGAACAGGCCAACCGCGAAAAGAACGCGCGCCTCTCCATGATGCACAACGCGCAACAGGACCTGGCCAAGGCCGTCGCCGAACGCACTGCCGAGCTGACCCAGAGCAACCAGTTGCTGCGCGAGCGCGAGGCCCAGCTGCAGCACGCGGCGCACTACGATCCGCTGACCAGCCTGCCGAACCGCCGCTTCCTGGTCGAACACGCCGAACAGGCGCTGGAGCGCGCCCAGCAGAACGGCGAAACCCTGGCGCTGATGCTGATCGACCTCGACCACTTCAAACCGATCAACGACACCCACGGCCACGATGCCGGCGACTTCATGCTGCAGAACGTCGGTCATCGCCTGCGCCAGTGCGTGCGCGCCAGCGATTGCGTGGCACGGCTGGGCGGCGACGAGTTCGCCGCGCTGATCGCCGGCCCGGACGCCGAAGGCCATGCCCGCGAGATCGCCACGCGCCTGCTCAACGAGCTGTCGCGCCCGGTGCAGTTCGACGCGCTCGAACTGCGCATCACCCCCAGCATCGGCGTGGCCATCTACCCCAGCCACGCGATGCAGTTCAGTAAGCTGTACAAGGCCGCCGACCAGGCGCTGTACGACGTGAAGGGCAACGGCCGGGCGAGCTACGCCATCGCCAACGAGAGCGGCAGCGAAGGCAGCGAACTCTGGCAGGACAGCAGCAAAGCCCCGGAAGGCAGTACCTGATCAGTTTCTGTAGCGACGCGGTACGCGGGCGGTGACCTTGGTCAGCAGCTCGTAGCCGATGGTCCCGGCGTGGTGCGCCACCTCGTCCACCGCAAGGTTCGCGCCCCACAGCTCGACCGGATCGCCCACCGCGGCATGGGGCAGATCGGTGAGGTCGACGGCAAGCATGTCCATAGACACCCGGCCCGCCAGCGGCACCCGCCGTCCGCCCACCAGCACCGGCGTTCCGCTCGGCGCATGGCGTGGATAGCCGTCGGCATAGCCGCAGCTCACCGTACCGATGCGCGACGGACGCTGCGCCACCCAGGTCGCGCCATAACCGACGCTTTCCCCGACCGGCACCTCGCGTACTGCGATCAACTGCGCCTCCAGGCTCATGGCCGGGCGCAGGCCCAGCTCGACGGCGCCGATGTCGGCGAAGGGCGTGGCGCCGTAGAGCATGATGCCGGGGCGAATCCAGTCCATGTGGGCCGCGGGAATGGTCAGCACGGCGGCGGAATTGGCCAGGGAGCGCAGGTCGAAGTCCAGGTCGAGCACACTGAGGAAGCAGGCCACCTGATCTTCGGTCAGCTCGTCGCCGCGCAGATCGGCGTTGGCGAAGTGGCTCATCAGGTTCAGCTCGGCCACCTGCGCGGCCTGACGCAGGCGCGGATGCCAGTCGCGCAGGGCCTCTGGCGAGAAGCCCAGGCGGTGCATGCCGGAATCCAGCTTCATCCAGACGTTCAACGCGCTCGGCAACTGCGCGGCGAGCAGCGCCTGGGCCTGCTCCGGCCCCTGCACGGCCACGTCCAGGCGCAACTGTGCGGCGATCAGGTACTCGCTGGGTTCGAAGCAACCTTCCAGCAGCAGGATGCGGGCATCGGCGTGCAGCGCGCGCACCTCCGCGGCCTCCTCCAGGCAGGCCACCGCGAAACCGTCGGCCTCGTCGTGCAGGCTGCTGACCACTTCCCGCGCGCCATGCCCATAGGCATTCGCCTTGACCACCGCGAACGCCTGGCGGCCCGGCGCGCAGCGCTTGGCCACGGCATAGTTGTGGCGGATGGCGGAGAGATCGACGACGGCGACGAGCGGACGCATGGCTGCGGGTCCTGAAACGAAACGGGCGCCCATTTTAAGGCGCCCGTCGGTCACGCGAAATGCGGCTGCGTCACTCGTCTTCGAAGTTGTACATGCCGGGCGCGAGGTTCTCGAAGCGGCTGTAGCGACCGAGGAAGGCCACGCGCACGGTGCCGATGGGGCCGTTACGCTGCTTGCCGATGATGATCTCGGCCACGCCCTTGAACTCGGTCTCCGGGTGATACACCTCGTCGCGGTAGACGAACATGATCACGTCGGCATCCTGCTCGATCGCTCCGGATTCACGCAGGTCGGAGTTCACCGGGCGCTTGTTGGGACGCTGTTCCAGCGAGCGGTTGAGCTGGGAGAGCGCCACCACCGGGCAGTTGAATTCCTTCGCCAGCGCCTTGAGCGAACGGGAAATCTCGGAAATCTCGTTGGTCCGGTTGTCGCCGGCGGAACCGGGAATCTGCATCAGCTGCAGGTAGTCCACCATGATCAGGCCGATTTCGCCGTGCTCGCGGGACAGGCGGCGGGTACGCGCACGCATTTCCGAGGGCGAGATACCGGCGGTGTCGTCGATGAACAGCTTGCGGTCGTTGAGCAGGTTCACCGCCGAAGTCAGGCGCGGCCAATCCTCGTCGTCCAGCTTGCCCGCACGCACCTTGGTCTGGTCGATACGGCCGAGCGAGGCGAGCATACGCATCACGATGGAGTCGGAGGGCATTTCCAGGGAGTACACCAGGATCGCCTTGTCGGTGCGCATCAGGGCATTCTCCACCAGGTTCATGGCGAAGGTGGTCTTACCCATGGACGGACGGCCGGCGACGATCACCAGGTCGGCCGGCTGCAGGCCGCTGGTCTTCTCGTCCAGGTCGGTGAAGCCAGTGGAAATCCCGGTCAGCGCCTCGCTTGTGTTGAACAGGTAGTCGATGCGATCGATGGTCTTGACCAGGATGTCGCTGATCCCCACCGGGCCGCCGGTCTTCGGGCGCGCTTCGGCGATCTCGAAGATCTTGCGCTCGGCTTCGTCGAGCACTTCGTTGGCGCTGCGCCCTTCCGGGTTGAAGGCGCTGTCGGCGATGTCGCTGCTGATGCCGATCAACTGCCGCAGCGTGGCGCGTTCGCGAATGATGTTCGCGTACGCCTTGATGTTGGCCACCGAAGGAGTGTTCTTCGCCAGTTCGGCGAGGTAGGCGAGGCCGCCCACCTGGGACAGCTGGCCCTCGCGTTCGAGCATCTCGGAGAGGGTCACCACGTCGATCGGCTGGTTGCCTTCGGCGAGCTTGTAGACGGCACGAAAGATCAGGCGATGGTCATGGCGGTAGAAGTCGCCATCGGACACGGCGTCCGACACCCGCTCCCACGCATTGTTATCGAGCATCAGGCCACCCAGCACTGCCTGTTCGGCTTCGATCGAGTGCGGCGGCACCTTGAGGGAAGCGGTCTGCAGGTCGTATTGCTCGGGGACGGTGATGTCGTTCATGGGCTCTTCGTGTTGAGTGAAACGGCGGAAAAAACAAAGGGCACGGACCGAGAATCGGAACCGTGCCCATTGTTAGCGGACAGCTTCGCACAGGCAAGCCGTGCGAATCGTCCTAGCGACGGATCGCTTACTCGGCGACTACAACCACGTGCAGGGTTGCATCAACATCCATGTGCAGTTGCACTTCGATGTTGTATTCGCCTACAGCGCGCAGGGCACCGTCGGGCAGGCGAACTTCGCTCTTTTCCAGCGGGTAGCCGGCAGCCGAAACGGCGTCGGCGATGTCGCGGGTGCCGATCGAACCGAACAGCTTGCCTTCGTCGCCAGCGTGGGCGCCGATGGTCACGATCAGTTCGGACAGCTGGGCAGCACGAGCTTCAGCAGCGGCTTTTTTCTCAGCAGCGGCTTTTTCCAGCTCTGCGCGGCGCTCTTCGAAAGCAGCGACGTTGGCAGCGGTGGCAGCGGTGGCTTTGCCCTGCGGCAGCAGGTAGTTACGGGCGTAACCGCCCTTTACGTTCAGCTTGTCGCCCAGGTTGCCCAGTTTGGCGATCTTTTCCAGCAGGATGACTTCCATTTGAGTCTTACCTCTTAACTTTTAACCTTCACCGTTCGCGGCTTTCTGGCGACGGGCCAGACGACCGCGAAAATCAAACAGACTGTCGACCACGGCGACAAGACAGATCACATTGCCCAGTACGAATACCAGCAGGTACAACGGCGCCAGCCAGAAGCCCGGAAGCCTCTTCAGCGCGACCAGCCCGTGGCCCAGTGCGATCCCGGCGAACAGCAGCGGAATCATGCACAGCGGCGCCAGCATGGTGGCCGCGGGACCTGCGAAGGGCAGTGCCACAACGCCGACCAGCAGCGCAATAGCCGTGCCCGGCGACAGGCGCAGTGCGCGGAACTCGCGGCCAAACCCTTCCGGGTTGTACAGCACTGCCTGCCAATAACGCGCCAGCATCAGGCACATCAGGCTGATCGTCTGCAGCGAGGCTGCCATCAGGCCGGTGATGGTCGGAACCATCTCCGCCTGCAGGGCGGCCATCTGTTCCGGCGAAAGCTTGGCTTCGGCCAGAACCTGCGGCAGTGCCTTGCCGAATGCATCGGCAAGAGCAGCGACCAACCCGGCCGACACCGTGCTGAGCAGCAGCACGAACACCGCACCGAGCACAACGCTCGCCAGCATCACCTGGTTCCAGGACACCTTGCTGCGCAGAACCTGCGCCAGCACGGCACTACCCACCAGAACCAGACTCACGCTGGGGTCACCCAGGTACCACCAGGCCAGTGCCGGAAGCAGCGCCCAGCCCAGGATGCCAAAGGCATCACCGGCGCCACGGCGCAACAGCACCAGACTGCCTGCTGCGGCACCGAGCCAGAACAACGGCTGCAGTACCGCGGCTGCGACGACCACCAGGGTCGCCTGCATGCGGCCTCGCATGACAAATTCAGCCAATGCGCGCATGCGATCTATCCATCAATCCCAGTCGACTGCCCGATCAACGGCCGTGGCTGTCGGTGTAGGGAAGCAGGGCCAGGTAGCGGGCGCGCTTGATAGCGGTGGCCAGCTGACGCTGGTACTTGGCCTTGGTGCCGGTGATACGGCTCGGAACGATCTTGCCAGTTTCGGAAACGTAGGCCTTCAGGGTGTTGAGATCCTTGTAATCGATCTCTTTCACGCCTTCAGCGGTGAAACGGCAGAACTTACGACGACGGAAGAAACGTGCCATGTGTGTGGCTCCTCAATACTGGTCCGGGATTACTCGTCAGCGCTGTCGCGGCTATCTTCGCCGTCAGCGGACTCGCCCTCGTTCGATTCGGGACGCTCACGGCGCTCACGGCGCTCGTTGCGGCTCTCTTCGGCCTTCAGCATTTCGGACTGGCCGGTAACGGCTTCGTCGCGACGGATGACCATGTTACGGATCACGGCGTCGTTGTAGCGGAAGTTGTCTTCCAGCTCTGCCAGGGCCTTGGCGGTGCACTCGACGTTCATCAGAACGTAGTGAGCCTTGTGCACGTTGTTGATGGCGTAAGCCAGCTGACGACGGCCCCAGTCTTCCAGACGGTGGACTTTGCCGCCGTCTTCTTCGATGGCCTTGGTGTAACGCTCGACCATGCCACCGACTTGTTCGCTCTGGTCCGGGTGAACCAGGAACACGATTTCGTAATGACGCATAAATGCTCCTTACGGATTGCAGCCTGCCGACAAAGCGGTCAGACAAGGAGTGAATGATTTTTACCTTGCCGCTTGGAAGGACGCGCGAGCGCCTGCCCGGACGACAAGGGCCGACATTCTAGAGAAGGGGGGAAGGTGGCGCAAGGCAATTGACGATTATTTGTACAATTGCTGCGGCCGGATGTTTGTGGGAGCGAGGGGACACCCTGTCCTTGCTCGCGAACGAGAGCAGCACCGTGCCGACCCGGTTCGCGAGCAAGCTCGCTCCTACAAAAACGATCTTAGGCACCGGCCTTGAGCTGGCGCTGACGGACAATCTCGAACAGGCAGACGCCAGTAGCCACCGAGACGTTCAGGCTGCTGACGCTGCCCTGCATCGGCAGCTTGGCCAGGTAGTCGCAGTGCTCGCGGGTCAGGCGACGCATGCCCTTGCCCTCGGCGCCCATCACCAGCACGGTCGGCCCGGTGAGGTCGAGCTCATAGAGCATCTGGGTCGCCTCGCCGGCGGTGCCGACGATCCACAGGCCGCGCTGCTGGAGTTTCTCCAGGGTGCGCGCCAGGTTGGTCACCGCCACCAGCGGGATCACCTCGGCAGCGCCGCAGGCGACCTTGCGCACGGTGGCGTTGAGGGTCGCGGACTTGTCCTTGGGCACGATGACCGCCAGCGCGCCCGCCGCATCGGCGGTGCGCAGGCAGGCGCCGAGGTTGTGCGGGTCGGTCACGCCGTCCAGCGCCAGCAGCAGCGCAGGGCCGCTGGAGCGTTCCAGCAACTCCTCCAGCATGTTCTCGCCCCACACCTGGCTCGGGCTGACCTCGGCGACCACGCCCTGGTGCACGCCTTCGGCCCACTCGTCCAGTTCCTTGCGGTCGCGCGTGCCCACCGGCACACGCACCTGACCGGCCAGCTCGACCAGCGCCTGGACGCGCGGATCATGCCGGCCTTCGGCCAACCACAGCTGCTTGACCCGTTTCGGGTGATGGCGCAGCAACGCTTCTACGGCATGGACCCCGTAGACCTTTTCCCACTGACTCATTTCTTCGCCTTACGCTTGCCGGCCGGCGCGCCGCCAGTGGCACCGGCCTTGGGCGCGGACGAGCCCTTGCGGTGCTTGGTCGGCTTGGCGGACCGAGCTTTCTGTTTCGAAGGATTGCGCGGCTTGCCCGCAGCGGGCGCGCCCTTGCCCTTGCCGCCCGCCGGCTTGTTGCCGCCGACCTTGGCTTCTTCAAGCAGGGCTTTCTTCACTTCGCGACTCTTGCGCACATCGGTATTGCCGAGCATTTCCTCGGCCTTGGCCTGCATCTCCGGGGCCACCGACGGCAGTGCCTGGACCACACCGACCTTGCGTTTGCGCGGCTGGAGCGACGGCACCACGGCCACGTCAGGCGCGAAGAACGGATCGTCCACCGCCTGGCGACGCGCCTTGGCCGGCTTCTCTTTCTCTGCAACGACCTTGGGTGCCTTGCCCCTGGCCACTTTGCCCTTGGCGACCGGCTCGGCCTTCTCACCACGTTTCTTGCGGCCGATGGGCGCGCTCAGCACGTTGTCGGAGAGTTCGAAGTCGATCTTGCGCTCATCCAGGTCGACACGCGCCACCACGACTTCCACGGTATCGCCCAGGCGGAAGCTACGGCCGGTACGCTCGCCCGCGAGGCGGTGATGCACGGCGTCGAAGTGGTAGTAATCGCCCGGCAGCGCGGTGACGTGCACCAGGCCTTCGACATAGATGTCGGTCAGCTCGACGAAGATGCCGAAGCCGGTCACCGCAGTGATCACGCCAGGGAAGGTCTCGCCCACGCGTTCGCGCATGAACTCGCACTTCAGCCAGTTGGTGACGTCACGGGTCGCCTCGTCGGCACGGCGCTCGGTCATCGAGCACTGCTCGCCCAGTTGCGCCAGGCGCGGCTCGTCGTACGGATAGATGCGCGCTTTGGGCATGCTGGCGGCGCCGACGCGCTGCACGTGCTCCGAAGCCGCCCTGGAGCGGATCAGGCCACGGATGGCGCGGTGGGTCAGCAGGTCCGGGTAGCGGCGGATCGGCGAGGTGAAGTGGGTGTAGGCCTCGTAGTTCAGGCCGAAGTGGCCGTTGTTCTCCGGGCTGTACACCGCCTGGCTCAGGGAGCGCAGCATCACGGTCTGGATCAGTTGCAGGTCCGGGCGGCCCTGGATGGACTCCAGCAGCTTCTGGTAGTCCGCCGGGGTCGGGTCGCCCTTGCCGCGGTAGAGGGTCAGGCCCAGTTCACCGAGGAACTGGCGCAGGTTGTTCAGCTTCTCCTGCGGCGGACCGTCGTGGACGCGGTACAGCGCCGGGATCGCGTGCTTCTCGAGGAACTTCGCGGTGGCGACGTTGGCCGCCAGCATGCACTCCTCGATCAGCTTGTGCGCATCATTGCGCTGGGTCGGGCGGATCTCCGAGATCTTGCGGTCCGCGCCGAAGACGATGCGGGTTTCCTGGGTCTCGAAATCGATCGCCCCGCGCACGTGGCGCGCGCCGACCAGCACTTTGTACAGGTCATAAAGGGTATTCAGGTGCGGCACCACCGCCGGCAGCTGTTCCTTCAGGCGCTGGCCTTCGGGGCTGTCGGGGGTTTCCAGGTACTGGCTGACCTTGGTGTAGGTCAGGCGCGCATGGGAATGGATGACCGCCTCGTAGAACTGGTAGTCGGTCATCTTGCCGGCCTTGGAGAGATTCATCTCGCAGACCATGGCCAGACGATCGACCAGCGGATTCAGGGAGCACAGGCCGTTGGAGAGGATCTCCGGCAGCATCGGGATGACGCGCTCGGGGAAGTACACCGAGTTGCCCCGCTTGGCGGCCTCGTCGTCCAGGGCCGAGCCGACCTTCACATAATGAGATACGTCGGCGATGGCGACGAACAGCTTCCAGCCGCCGCCCTTGCGCTTCTCCGCGTAGACCGCGTCGTCGAAGTCGCGGGCATCCTCGCCGTCGATGGTGACGAAAGGCAGGGTGCGCAGGTCGACGCGCTTCTCCTTGTCCTTCTCCAGCACTTCGGGCTTGAGCTTGGCCGCTTCCTTCTCCACCGCCTCGGGCCAGGTGTGAGGAATGTCGTAGCTGCGCAGAGCGACTTCGATTTCCATGCCCGGCGCCATGTAGTCGCCGAGCACTTCCACCACTTCGCCCTGGGCCTGACGATGCACGCTCGGCCACACGTCGATGCGCACCTGGACGAACTGGTTGTGCTTGGCCTTGCCAGCCTTGCCCGGCGGGATCAGCACTTCCTGCTGGATCTTCGGGTTGTCCGCGACCACCGTGCCGATGCCGCTCTCGTCGAAGTAGCGGCCGACGATGGTCTCGTGGGCGCGTTCGACCACCTCCACGATGGCACCTTCGCGGCGGCCACGGCGATCGAAGCCGGACACGCGTGCCAGGGCACGGTCGCCGTCGAATACCAGGCGCATCTGCGTCGGGCTGAGGAACAGGTCGTCGCTGCCGTCATCGGGGATCAGGAAGCCGAAGCCGTCGCGGTGGCCGGCGATGCGGCCGAGGATCAGGTCGAGCTTGTCCACCGGCGCGTAGGCGCCACGGCGGGTATAGATGAGCTGGCCGTCGCGCTCCATGGCGCGCAGTCGGCGACGCAGTGCTTCTTCCGACTCCTCGCCGGAGAGACCGAATTCATCGAGCAACTGGGCCCGCGTGGCGGGCGCGCCGCGTTCGGCGAGATGCGCCAGAATCAGTTCGCGGCTGGGAATGGGGTTGTCGTATTTTTCCGCCTCGCGGGCGGCCTCGGGATCGAGGTTTTGCCAATCGGCCATTAAAGTGAGGTCACCTTATCTATATAGGGATGGTTCGCCATCTGCTTATTGAAGCGCGAAATCCGCTCGTCGGTCAGCTTTGGGCACGAATAAATTTTTTATCGCATCAGGGGTTTACAAGCGAAACCTGGCTCCGTATAGTTCGCGCCCACAGCGTCAGACAGACGTTGTAACACGGAAGCGATGAGCAATCATCACATCCAGTGCCCAGGTGGCGGAATTGGTAGACGCACTAGGTTCAGGTCCTAGCGGTGGCAACACCGTGGAAGTTCGAGTCTTCTCCTGGGCACCACTTATTCAAGGATAAAGTCAGTCGATGACAGGCTTTATCAGGCGGGTTCGGAACCCTGATAACCGAACGATAGACCGCCCGATGCAACCAAGAGTTGCATCACCGCAAGACGATGAGCGATCATCGCACCCATGCTGAAAAGCATGCCCAGGTGGCGGAATTGGTAGACGCACTAGGTTCAGGTCCTAGCGGTGGCAACACCGTGGAAGTTCGAGTCTTCTCCTGGGCACCATCTTCAAACGAAAAAGCCGAGCACTGCTCGGCTTTTTCGTTTTCGGCTTTCTGCAATTCAGAAGCCCCTCGAAGCGAAAGCCGCGCACTCGTCATTACCTCGCCGCACCACCAACGAGCCAAACCCCGACCTCCGCAAACATATACCCCCGAAAACGACAACGGGCCGCATGAGCGGCCCGTTGCGATACACCACGCGAATCAGGCGAACGGATGACGCAGGACGATGGTCTCGTCGCGGTCCGGGCCAGTGGAGATGATGTCGATGGGCGCACCGACCAGCTCCTCGACGCGCTTGATGTAAGCGCGAGCGTTAGCCGGCAGACCTTCCAGCGTCTGGACGCCAACGGTGGACTCGCTCCAGCCAGGCATGTCTTCGTAGATGGGCTGCAAGCCGATGTAGCTGTCGGCGTCGGTCGGCGCATCGGTCAGCAGCTCGCCGGCGGCGTTCTTGTAGCCGGTGCAGATACGCACGGTTTCCAGGCCGTCGAGAACGTCCAGCTTGGTCAGGCACAGGCCGGACAGGCTGTTGATCTCGATGGCGCGACGCAGGATGACGGCATCGAACCAGCCGCAACGACGGGCACGGCCGGTGGTAGCGCCGAACTCGTGACCAACCTTGGCCAGGTGCGCGCCGACATCATCGAACAGCTCGGTCGGGAACGGACCGGAACCCACGCGAGTGGTGTAGGCCTTGGTGATACCCAGGATGTAATCCAGGTATAGCGGACCGAAGCCCGAACCGGTGGCGGTACCGCCGGCGGTGGTGTTGGAGCTGGTGACGAACGGGTAGGTGCCGTGGTCGATGTCCAGCAGCGAACCCTGGGCGCCTTCGAACATGATGTTCTCGCCGCCGCGACGCAGGTCGTGCAGGGTCGAGGTCACGTCGGCCATCAGCGGACGCAGCTCTTCGGCGTAGGCCATGCACTCATCCAGGGTCTTCTGGAAGTCGACGGCCGGCTCCTTGTAATAGTTCTGTAGGACGAAGTTGTGGTAGTCCAGCAGCTCGCCCAGCTTGGCGGCGAAGCGCTCGCGGTGGAACAGGTCGCCCACGCGCAGACCACGACGGGCCACCTTGTCTTCGTAGGCCGGGCCGATGCCGCGACCAGTGGTGCCGATCTTCGCGTCGCCACGGGCCTTCTCGCGAGCCTGGTCCAGGGCCACATGGAAGGACAGGATCAGCGGGCAGGACGGGCTGATGCGCAAGCGCTCGCGCACCGGCACACCTTTCTCTTCCAGCTTGGCGATTTCGCGCATCAGCGCATCGGGCGCCAGCACCACGCCGTTGCCGATCAGGCATTGCACGCCTTCGCGCAGGATGCCCGAAGGAATCAGGTGCAGAACAGTCTTCTCGCCAGCGACTACCAGGGTGTGACCGGCGTTGTGGCCGCCCTGGTAACGCACCACGGCAGCAGCCTGGTCGGTCAGCAGGTCGACGATCTTGCCTTTGCCCTCATCACCCCACTGGGTGCCCAGGACTACGACATTCTTACCCATAACACTTGTCCCCATCGTGGATGTTCGGTGCCGGCCGCGGCCGGCGGAAACTCGAAGTGGCGCACCTTAGAGCGGCGCCACCTGCCAATTGCCATCGCGAACCAGCAGTTGCTGGTCGCAGCCCGCTTCGGTAGCCGAAGCCGCATCCTGCCCGGGCAGCGCCTGTACCACGCGCACGCCCTGACGGCGCAGCTGCTGCACCGCCTGCCACAAGCCAGCCCCATCGGCCGGCGCCCAGACTCCAGTGCGCGGCTCATCGAGCTGGGCGCGACCAAGAGTGACCAGGGTCTTGAGGTCGGTGGAGAAACCGGTCGCCGGACGTGCGCGGCCGAAGTCGGCGCCGATGTGGTCGTAACGGCCGCCCTGGGCGATGGACTCGCCAACCCCGGGAACGAACGCGGCGAACACCACGCCGGTGTGATAGTGATAGCCGCGCAGCTCGCCGAGGTCGAAGTACAGCGGCAGCTGCGGGAAACGCCCCGCCAGCGAATCGGCGATGGCGGTCAGGTCAGCCAGCGCGGCCTGCACCGGAGCCGGAGCACCGGCAAGCACTTCACGCGCCTGATCCAGCACTTCGCGGCTGCCGCACAGCTCGGCCAGCGCACGTAGCATGCCGGACAGCTCGCTCGGCAGACCTTCGGTCAGCGCGGCGACTTCATCCACGGCCTTGCGCTGCAGCGCGTCGAACAGCAGTTGCTCGACTTCGCCGGACAGGCCGGCAGCCTGGGCCAACCCACGGTAGATGCCGACGTGACCAAGATCCATGTGCACGTCCGGCACCTGGGCCATCTCCAGCATGTCGAGCATCAGGCTGATGACTTCGACGTCACCGGCGAAGCCTGTGTCGCCATAGAGCTCGGCGCCCAACTGGATCGGACTGCGCGAAGTGGCCAGCGCACGCGGGCGGGCATGCAGCACGCTGCCTGCGTAGCACAGGCGGTTCGGGCCTTCGCGACGCAGACTGTGGGCGTCCATGCGGGCGACCTGCGGCGTGATGTCCGCGCGGAAGCCCATCAGGCGACCGGACGCCGGATCGGTGACCTTGAAGGTACGCAGGTCCAGATCCTGGCCGGCACCGGTCAGCAGGGATTCCAGGTATTCGATATGCGGGGTGACGACGAACTCGTAACCCCAGCGCTGGAACAGATCCAGCACCTGACGGCGGGCTGCTTCAACGCGCGCCGCCTCCGGTGGCAGCACTTCTTCGATCCCATCTGGCAGCAGCCAGCGGTCTACCGTTGCCATGTCGCCTCTCCCCTTTCAGCCGGGCGGCACTTCAATGAATGCAGTAAAGAAGGACGGTGCCGAGCAGCATGCTGCCCAGCCCGATGAGTCTCAGACTGCGGTCGCCCAAACGACCGAGCCCGCTCACGGCGTCGCGCCAACCACGCGGATACAGGAACGGAAGGATGCCTTCCAGCACCAGCAACAGACAGAACGCTTTGCCGAATTCCTGCCACATGGCTCTCGTACATGAATCTCGCGGACGCAAAAAAGCCGGGATTTCCCGGCTGACCCATGATAACACGATTTCTCCGACGGGCGCTGCCGCCCGCCGGAGAGTTTGACTCAAGGTTTAGCTTTTTCGAGGTAACGGAAGAAATCGTTGCTGGGGTCGAGCACCAGCACGTCCTTCTTGTCCGCGAAGCTTTCGCGATAAGCCTTGAGGCTGCGGGTGAAGGCGTAGAACTCCGGATCGGCGGCGTAGGCCTTGGCGTAGATCGCCGCCGCCTTGGCATCGCCATCACCGCGGGTTTCTTCCGACTCACGGTAAGCCTCGGCCAGCAGCACACGGCGCTGACGATCGGCATCCGCGCGGATACCTTCGGCCAGCTCGCGACCCTTGGCGCGGTGCTCGCGGGCTTCCCGCTCACGCTCGGTACTCATGCGCTCGAACACGCTGCGGTTCACTTCCTTCGGCAGGTCGATGGCCTTGACGCGAACGTCGATGACCTCGATGCCCAGCTCCTTCTGCGCCATGCGGTTCAGCGAGGCAGTGATGTCGCCCATCAGCGCGTCACGCTCACCGGAAACCACTTCGTGCAGGGTGCGCTTGCCGAACTGGTCGCGCAGGCCGGCCTCCAGGCGGCGGGACAGACGCTCGTCGGCGATCTGCTTCATGCCGGAAGTCGCGGTGTAGAAGCGCTCGGCATCGGAGACGCGCCACTTGGCGTAGGCGTCGACCATCACCGCCTTCTTCTCCAGCGTCAGGAAACGCTGGGTCGGCGAGTCCAGGGTCAGCAGGCGGCCATCGAACTTGCGCACCTGGTTGACGTACGGAATCTTGAAGTGCAGGCCCGGCTTCACGTCGGCGTCAACCACACGACCGAAGCGCAGCAGCACGGCGCGCTCGGTCTGCTGGACGACGTAGACGGTGCTCCACAGCGCAACCGCGGCAACGACGGCAGCGATCAGGGCAATCAGAGACTTGTTACTCATCAGCGGCTCTCCCTGGTACGCATGTCACGCTGCTGCAGGTCGTTGGCCACCCGCGAACCGATGTCTTGCGCGCTGCTGGTCGTGCTCGGCGTGCTGCTCGGGGTTGCCGAACCACGGCCGTCCATCATCTTGTCCAGCGGCAGGTAGATCAGGTTGTTCTGACCCTGCTGGCCAGTAACCAGCACCTTGCTGCTCTGGCTGAGGACATCCTGCATGGTGTCCAGGTACAGACGCTGGCGAGTGACCTCCGGCGCCTTGTGGTATTCGCCGGCCAGCTTGGTGAAGCGATCCGCCTCACCCTGGGCGCGGGACACCACTTCATCGCGGTAGCCGTTGGCTTCCTCGATGATGCGCTGGGCCTGACCACGGGCTTCGGGCACCACGCCGTTGGCGTAGGCTTCGGCCTGGTTCTTCTCGCGCTGCTCGTCTTCGCGAGCACGGATCACGTCGTCAAACGCTTCCTGCACCTCGCGCGGCGCGGCGGCGCTCTGGATGTTCACCTGGGTCACGGAGATACCGGTCTTGTAGGTATCCATGAAGCGCTGCAGACGCTCACGCACCTCGGTGGCCATCTGCTCACGACCCTCGGTGAGGATCTGGTCCATGGTGGTCGAACCGGCCACGTGACGCAGCGCGCTTTCGGTGGCGTGCTGCAGGCTGACTTCCGGCTGGTCGACGTTGAGCACGAAGTCCTGCAGGTTGCTGACCTTGTACTGCACGGTCAGCGGCACCTCGACTATGTTCTCGTCCTCGGTGAGCATCTGCCCCTGCTTGCTGTAGGCACGCTCGCGGGTGACGTTCTCCTGGAACTTCTTGTCGATCGGCGGGAAGTAGATGTTCAGGCCGGGGCCTACGGTCTCGTAGTACTTGCCAAAGCGCAGGATCACCGCCTGCTCCTGCTCGTCCACTACGTAGATGGCGTTGTACAGCCACAGCACGGCGAGGATGCCCAGGCCGATGCCGAACAGCCCGAGGCTGCCGCCCTTGCCGCCACCACCGCCGGTACCACTGCCACGCTTGGGCTTGCCGAAGATGCCGTTAAGGCTGTCCTGCAGCTTGCGGAAGGCTTCATCCAGATCAGGCGGGCCCTGGCGACCGCCACCACGGCGTCCACCCCAAGGGTCCTGATCGTTCTTGTTCGAGTTGTCACCCGGCTCGTTCCAAGCCATAGCGCTCTCCATCTGATAACGCGAAAACGCGCCTACGGCGCGCCCACCCATGCTACCGAATGCCCCCGCCGCTGCCAAAAGCAGCGTTCCAGGCTTTATTGCAAAGTGTGTTGCGCAATGAACTCCGCCGGCTGCCAGCCTTCACGGCTGACCAGGCGGTTCAACTCGACACGCGGCAGGCGAACCTGCAACACGGCGCGTCCTTGCTCGTCATGCCCCTCGGACTGTACCGCACCCAGCTCGAAGAACTGAGCACGAAGTCGTCCAAGTCGCTGCGGAAGGCAGAGCGTTCCCACGAACATGTCCTCCCCCAGCAATTCGGCGATCGCCTGCTCCACCAACTCCAGCCCACGGGATTCACGCGCCGACACCCAGACCCGGACAGGTTTGCCGAGTTCGTCGCGCTGAATCTGCGGCTGCATGTCCGGCAGCAGATCGATCTTGTTGTAAACCTCGAGCATCGGCAGCTCATTGGCGCCGATTTCCTGCAGCACCGCCAGCACCTGCTCGATCTGCGCATCACGCTCCGGCTCGTGGGAGTCGATCACGTGCAGCAGCAGGTCGGCATTGCTCGACTCTTCCAAGGTAGCCCGAAACGCCTCCACCAGCTTGTGTGGCAGGTGGCGAATGAAGCCCACGGTGTCCGCCAGCACGATCGGCCCGACGTCATTCAGCTCCAGGCGGCGCAGGGTCGGGTCGAGGGTGGCGAACAGCTGGTTGGCGGCATAGACCTCGGAGGTGGTCAGTGCGTTGAACAGCGTGGACTTGCCGGCGTTGGTGTAGCCGACCAGGGACACCGCGGGGATCTCCGCGCGGCGGCGGCCGCGACGGGCCTGCTCGCGCTGGCTGCGAACCTTCTCCAGGCGCGACTTGATCTGGCGAATGCGCCCACGCAGCAGACGGCGGTCGGTTTCCAGCTGGGTTTCACCCGGGCCGCGCAGGCCGATACCGCCCTTCTGGCGCTCAAGGTGAGTCCAGCCGCGCACCAGGCGCGTGCTCATGTGCTCGAGCTGGGCGAGCTCAACCTGCAACTTACCCTCATGGGTACGCGCACGCTGGGCGAAGATGTCGAGGATCAACCCCGTCCGGTCGAGCACGCGGCATTCGAGCGCTCGCTCGAGGTTGCGCTCCTGACTCGGAGTGAGGGTGTGATTGAAGATGATCAGCTCGACCTTCTCGGCATGGACGAGGTCGTGCAACTCTTCGACCTTGCCGCTGCCGATCAGGTACTTGGCTGAAGGCTGGTGGCGCGAAATGTTGACGAAGGCAACCGATTCCGCACCCGCCGAACGTGCCAGCTCCTGGAACTCCTGCGGGTCTTCGCGCGCCTCGGGGTCCTGACCTTCCAGATGGACCAGAATGGCCCGTTCCCCACCACCCGGGCGCTCAAAGAACAAGGCGGACTCCCGTCAAACGTTGCCCGGCTCGGCCGGCTGATCACCGCTGGGCAGACGCACCGGACGGCTGGGAACGACGGTGGAGATGGCGTGTTTGTAGACCATCTGGCTGACAGTGTTCTTCAGCAGAATCACGAACTGGTCGAAGGATTCGATCTGGCCCTGCAGCTTGATGCCGTTGACGAGATAGATGGAAACCGGGACGCGTTCTTTGCGCAGGGTATTGAGGTAAGGGTCTTGTAGCGAATGCCCTTTTGACATATGCCGCACTCCTTGTAAGGGTAAAAAACTGATTTAGTAGTAGTGAATTTGGCTTAACGCCGTCCTGAACCCCAAGGATAGACGGCCGAAATTAAGGTCTCGAGCCTATATGGAGACCGCCTCAAGGTATTTCAAGGCACGCGGCAAATTGTCGCTTGCCTGGCTGTCCAACCAGTGTAGATGGCTCCAGCTACGCAGCCAGGTGAACTGGCGCTTGGCCAGCTGCCGCGTGGCGATGACGCCTCGCTCCACCATCTCAGCGTAGGACAGTTTGCCCTCGAGGTAATCCCATACCTGTCGGTAACCCACCGCCCGTATGGACGGCAGCCCCGCATGCAAGTCATTCCTTGCGCGGAGGCGTTCGACCTCGGCGATGAAGCCCTGTTCCAGCATCTGGTCAAAACGTTGCGCGATACGCGCGTGCAGTACCTGTCGTTGCAGAGGCGCAATCGCCAGATGAGCGACAGTATACGGCAATTGCCCGCCGCCTTGCGCGCCGAAACCCGCATTTTCACTCGCCTGGCGCTGGCGATGTGCAGTCATGGACATACCGCTTACGCGGTACACCTCCAGCGCCCGGGTGAGTCGTTGCGGGTCGTTCGGATGGATGCGCGCGGCGGACTCCGGGTCTACTCGCGCCAGCTCCGCGTGCAGGGCACCCCAGCCTTCGGCCTCGGCCCAGGCTTCCAGTTCGGCGCGCACTGCAGGGTCGGCGCTGGGCATGTCGGCCAGGCCTTCCAGCAATGCCTTGAAATACAACATGGTGCCGCCGACCAGCAGCGGGATCTTCCCGGCCGCGGTGATCTCGGCCATCGCCGCCAGGGCATCGCCGCGGAATTCCGCCGCCGAATAGGCTTCGCTGGGGTCGCGGATGTCGATCAGGCGGTGCGGGAACTCGGCCAGCACCTCGCGCGACGGCTTGGCGGTGCCGATGTCCATGTCGCGGTAGATCAGCGCCGAATCCACGCTGATCAGCTCCACCGGCAACAGGCGCGCCAGCTCCAGCGCCAGGTCGGTCTTGCCGGCGGCGGTGGGGCCCATGAGGAATATCGCAGGAGGCAGGGACATCGGGGACTCGTTATTACGCACTGCTGGTTATTGCGAACTGCTGAATCGATTGGCGTGCAGTTTACTGCACTTTCCTGAACGCAAGCTTACGTAAATCAACGTCCACGCAGGAACAGCTTGTCCAGTTCATCGAGTCCCAGCTGCGTCCAGGTCGGCCGGCCGTGGTTGCACTGGCCGCTGCGCTCGGTGATTTCCATGTCACGCAGCAGCCCGTTCATCTCCGGCAGGGTCAGCCGGCGATTGGCGCGCACCGCGCCGTGGCAGGCCATGGTGCCGAGCAGCTCGTTGAGGTGCGCCTGGATGCGGTCGCTGGTGCCGTACTCCAGCAGATCGGCGAGCACGTCGCGCACCAGTTGGGTGGCCTCGGCTTGCTTGAGCAGTGCCGGAATCTGGCGGATCGCCAGGGTCTCCGGGCCGAGCCGCTGCAGCTCGAAGCCGAGCTTGGAGAACCAGCCCGAATGCTCCTCGGCGCAATCCGCCTCGCGTTCGCTGACCGCGATGGACTCCGGCACCAGCAGCGGCTGGCCACGCAGACCTTCGCTGGCCATGGCGGTCTTCAGACGCTCGTACATGATGCGTTCATGGGCAGCATGCATGTCCACCAGCACCAGGCCATGGGCATTCTCGGAGAGGATGTAGATGCCCTTGAGCTGCGCCAGGGCGTAACCCAGCGGCGGCACATCCTGGCTGCTTTCCGGCAGCGCCTGCGGCGCCTGGTCGGGCAGCGGGGCGAAATAGGCCTTGTAGGCGCCCTGGGCCTCCTGGATCGGCGGCATTTCCGGGCGTGCCGGCTGATAGCTGTAGCCACCGCCGCCGCTTCCGGAACCACCGGAAGTCGGGCTTGGCTGCCAGGCACGCGCGGCGGCCGGAGCCTCCAGCACGGTTTCGGACAGGCGCATTTCGCCCTGCGGGCCGAATTCGCCGGCTTCCGCACCGGTGGGTCGTGGCACGGTCAGGGTGGTCGCTCCCGGCGGCGCCAGCTGGTCGTCCGGGCGCACCTCGGCCAGCGCCCGGTGCAGGGTGCCGTAGAGGAAGTCGTGAACCATGCGGCTGTCGCGGAATCGCACTTCGTGCTTGGTCGGGTGCACATTGACGTCCACCACCGACGGATCGACCTCGAAGAACAGCACGAAGGTCGGATGACGGCCGTTGTACAGCACGTCGCGGTAGGCCTGGCGTACCGCGTGGGCAACCAGCTTGTCGCGCACCATGCGGCCGTTCACGTAGAAGTACTGCAGGTCCGGCTGGCTGCGGGAGAAGGTCGGCAGACCAACCCAGCCCCACAGGTGCAGGCCGTTGCGCTCGACCTCGATGGGCATTGCCTGTTCGAGGAAGCCGGCGCTGCACACGGCACCAACACGGCGGGCTCGGGACGCTTCGTCCTTCGCCTCATGCAGCGAGAGGATGGTCTTGCCGTTGTGGCGCAGGTGGAAAGCCACGTCGAAGCGGGCCAGGGCCAGGCGCTTGATGACTTCCTGCAGATGATCGAATTCGGTCTTCTCGGCGCGCAGGAACTTGCGCCGCGCCGGGGTATTGAAGAACAGGTCGCGCACTTCAATGCTGGTACCCACGGGGTGAGCCGCCGGCTTCACGGTGGATTCCATGTCGCGGCCCTCGACCTCCACCTGCCAGGCCTGTTCGGCATCGGCGGTGCGGGACGTCAAGGTCAGTCGCGAGACGGAGCTGATCGAGGCCAGCGCTTCGCCACGGAAACCCAGGCTCATCACCCGCTCCAGGTCTTCCAGCTCGCGGATCTTGCTGGTGGCGTGGCGCGCCAGGGCCAGTGGCAGATCGTCGGCGGGGATGCCGCTGCCGTCGTCACGCACGCGCAGCAGCTTCACGCCACCCTGCTCGACCTCGACGTCGATGCGCCTGGCGCCGGCGTCGAGGCAGTTTTCCAGCAGCTCCTTGATGACCGAGGCGGGTCGTTCGACCACTTCGCCGGCGGCAATCTGGTTGGCCAGCCGCGGTGTCAGCAGCTGGATGCGGCGCATTTCGCTCATTGCTGGGAGGCCAGGGAAGTGCCGGGAATCTTCAGCACCTGGCCGACCTTCAACTCATCGCTCTTGAGCGAGTTGGCGCTGCGGATGGAGGCTGTGCTGACGTCGTAGCGACTGGCGATCATGGCCAGACTGTCACCACTGCGCACCACGTGTTCACGCGGGCCGGTGGGGAGCTGGCCGCCGTCACGCAGCGAGGCGATGTAGGTGCCCGGCGGCGGCGTCTGCACGAAGTACTGGCGAACACCGCTGGCAATGGAGCGCGCCAGAGCCTGCTGGTGCGAGGAACTGGAGAGCTTCTGCGATTCGTTCGGGTTGGAGATGAAGCCGGTTTCCACCAGGATCGACGGGATGTCCGGGGACTTCAGCACCATGAAGCCGGCCTGTTCCACGCGCCGCTTGTGCAGCGAGGTCACCCGGCCGACGTTGGTCAGCACCTTGTGGCCGACGTCGAGGCTGGAGGACATGGTGGCGGTCATCGACAGGTCGAGCAGTACGCCGGCGAGCATCTTGTCCTTGTCGTCCAGGTTCACGCCGCCGTCACCACCGATCAGGTCAGAACGGTTTTCGCTGTCGGCCAGCCAGCGCGCGGTCTCGGAGGTCGCGCCGCGATCGGACAGGGCGAACACCGAAGCACCGAAGGCGCTGCGGCTGGGCGCGGCGTCGGCGTGGATGGAAACGAACAGGTCCGCGCCCTTCTTGCGTGCGATGGCGGTACGCCCGCGCAGCGGGATGAAGTAGTCGCCGGTGCGGGTCAGTTCCGCGCGGAAGCCTTTCATCTGGTTGATCTGGCGCTGCAGCTCTCGGGCGATCGCCAGGGTGATGTTCTTCTCGTGCAGACCGTTCGGGCCGAGCGCGCCCGGGTCTTCACCGCCGTGACCGGCGTCGATGGCGACGACGATGTCGCGCTTGCCGCCGCTACTGGGCGCGGGAATCTTGGCCACCGACTGGACCGGGCTGACCGGCGTGGCAGGCACGTTCGGCGTCGGAGTGGCCGGAACGTCCGGCGCGATGTCGGCGCCCTGGTCGTACAGGTCGACGACCAGGCGGTTGCCGTATTGCTGGTTCGGCGCCAGCACGAAGCTCTTGGGCGTGACCGGGTTTTTCAGGTCCAGCACCAGGCGCAGGTCGGTGGGCGAACGCTGGGCGGCGCGCACCGAGGTGATCGGCGTGTTATTGAGCTTGAGCTTGTCCAGCGCCGCTGACATCTGGGCGCCGTTGATATCGACGACGATGCGGTTGGGCGCGCTGAGCGTGAACAGGCTGTGCTGCACCGGACCGGAAAGATCGAACACCAGCCGGGTGTTGTCTGGAGCCCGCCAGATGCGGACGCTCTTGATTTGCGTGGCGGCAAAAGCCTCGCCGGCCATCATGGCCAGCAAAACAGTCATCCCCGTGAACAGCGCCCGCAGGCGCAACCCCCAACCCATCTTTTTTCTCATGCTCCCGTGGCCAGGGCGGCACACCAGGCTTCGCCCCGCATACCTTGCGGCTTCAGGCGCAGCATGCGACCGCCCGCATGGGGACTAATGGTAATGTCCATGTCGGCCTTTGGCAAAATGCCTGTGCCGCGCTCCGCCCATTCGATCAGGCACAAGGCGTCGCCCTCGAAGTAGTCGCGGATGCCGAGGAACTCCAGTTCCTCCGGGTCGGCAAGGCGGTAGAGATCGAAATGGAAGGCGCGGACATCGCCAATTTCGTAGGGCTCCACCAGGGTGAAGGTCGGACTTTTTACCGCCCCGCCATGCCCCAATCCCCGCAGGATGCCGCGCGACAGCGTGGTCTTGCCCGCCCCCAGATCGCCATGCAGATAGATGACACCGCGTCCACCGGTCGCCGTGGCGATCCTCCGTCCGAGGTCGTACATGGCCTCTTCGCCCTCGGCGAACAGATTCAGTTCAGGCATGGGCTGTGCTCCTCGAGCAGCTGACGAACGGCAGGAATCAGATCGGCGGCGGCCAGCCCCCGGCCCAGAAGACCGAGCGACTCGCCCGCGCGGGCGTGGAGCCAGACGGCCAGGCAGGCCGCATCGAAAGCGGACAGTCCCTGCGCCAGCAGCGCGCCGAGAATGCCGGAGAGCACATCGCCCAGCCCGGCGCCGGCCATGGCCGGATGGCCGTGACTACACAGCGCCAGTCGGCCGTCCAGCGCGGCGACCAGACTGCCGACACCCTTGAGCACCACGACGGCCTGGTAACGCTGCGCCAGCGCATGGGCCGCTTTCGGCCGATCAGCCTGGACTTCGGCGGTGGAGAGGCCCAGCAACCGCGCCGCCTCGGCGGGGTGCGGGGTCATCACCCAGTCGCCGGATGGGCGCGATACCAGGCCCTTCGCGAGCAGATTGAGTGCATCGGCATCCCAGACCTGAGTCCGCTCCAGGCTGGCGGCGGCGCTGACCAGCACCCGCCCCCAGGCCTCGCGGCCAACGCCCGGCCCCACCACCAGCACGGTGGCGCGCTCGGCCAGGCGCAGCAGTTCGGCGGACGAGGAAACGCCCCGCGCCATCAGCTCAGGTCGACGAGCCAGGGCAGCTGGCACATGGGCCGCGCGGGTGGCCAGGGACACCAGCCCGGCACCGCAGCGCAGTGCGCTTTCGCCAGCCAGCAGGGCCGCGCCGCCCATGCCGGTATCGCCGCCGATCACCAGCGCATGGCCAAACAGGCCCTTGTGCGCGGCTTTCGCGCGCGCCGCCAGGCGGGCCAGGGAGGCCGGAGCGAGACGGCGGGCAACGCAGTCATCGAGGATCAGCGCCGGGTCGGCGTCCAGGGCATCGAATACCAGTTCGCCGCACTGGTCCGGCCCGTTTGCAGTGAACAGTCCCACCTTGAGGCCAATGAAGGTCGCGGTCAGGTCGGCGCGAACGGCGCAGCCCAGCACTTGGCCGGTATCCGCGCTGAGGCCGGAGGGGATATCCACCGCCAGCACCGGCAGGCCGCTGGCGTTGATCGCTTCAATGGCTGATGCATAGGGCTTGCGCACCTCACCACCCAGGCCGGTGCCGAGCAAGGCGTCGACCAGCACACCGCGCAGTTCGGCGCGATCGCTCCAGCCTTCGATATCCACACCCGCCGCACGCGCCTCGCCATGGGCGGACGCGGCATCGCCGGACAGGCGCGAGGTATCCCCCACCGCCAGCACCCGCACGCGCCAGCCGGCGCGCAGGGCCAGGGCGGCGATCAGGTAGCCGTCGCCGGCATTGTTGCCGTGGCCGGCCAGCACGCTGATCTCGCCCGCATCCGGCCAGCGCCGGCGCAGGGCACGCCAGGCGGCGTGGGCGGCGCGGCGCATCAGTTCGAAACCGGGCGTGCCGGCGGCGATCAGGCGCGCATCGAGGTCGCGCACCTGTTGCGCGCTGTACAGATTCAGGGGCAGATCGTCGTGGGGATGGGCAGTCATCGCTTTTCCGGGCGGCAGAATGTGTCGCCTTAGAGCCTGTTCTTTACAGCGTCATGCCGACGTGCAGCTGGTTTCGAACAGTCTCTTGGCGCGCGGACGGGCCGGCGCCGGCAAGGTCTGGCAGAATTATACCTACCCCGACTCCGCTTTCCCGCTCCCCATGCACGATTCGACGCTCAACTATGAAGACCTCGCCCGCTCCATCAAGGACTGGGGGCGCGAACTCGGCTTCCAGCAGGTCGGCATTGCCGGCCTCGATCTGGAGGAGCATGGCGCACACCTGCAGCGCTGGCTGGAGGCGGGCTACCACGGCGAAATGGACTACATGGGCGCCCACGGCAGCAAGCGCTGGCGGCCGGAGGAACTGGTGCCCGGCACGTTGCGGGTGATCTCGCTGCGCATGGACTACCTGCCCGGCGACACGCGCATGGCGCAGGTACTGGGCAACCCGGAGAAGGCCTACGTATCGCGCTATGCCCTGGGCCGCGACTACCACAAGCTGATCCGCAAACGCCTGCAGCAACTGGCCGAACGCATCCAGCAGCGCATCGGCCCGTTCGGCTTCCGCGCCTTCGTCGACAGCGCGCCGGTACTGGAGAAGGCCATCGCCGAACAGTCGGGCCTGGGCTGGATCGGCAAGAACACCCTGGTGCTCAACCGCAAGGCGGGCAGCTACTTCTTCCTCGGCGAGCTGTTCACCGACCTGCCGCTGCCGGTCGACCCGCCGCACGGCACCGAGCATTGCGGGCGTTGCTCGGCCTGCCTGGACATCTGCCCGACGGCGGCCTTCGTCGCGCCCTACGTGCTGGATGCGCGACGCTGCATTTCCTACCTGACCATCGAGCTGAAGGGCCCGATTCCAGAGGACCTGCGCCCGCTGATCGGCAACCGTGTGTTCGGCTGCGATGACTGCCAGATGGTCTGCCCGTGGAACCGCTTCGCCCGCGCCACCGACCAGGGCGACTTCCAGCCCCGCCACAGCCTGGACAACGCCGCATTGGCGGAGCTGTTCCTGTGGACGGAAGAGGAGTTCCTCAGCCGCACCGAAGGCTCGCCCTTGCGGCGCGCCGGCTATGAACGCTGGCTGCGGAACCTGGCCGTGGGGCTGGGCAATGCGCCCTCCACCATTCCGGTCATAGAGGCGCTGAAGGCGCGCCGGGAGTTCCCGTCGGAACTGGTGCGCGAGCATGTGGAGTGGGCGCTGAGCCGGCACGGGGCCTGATCCCGTAGGGCGTACAACCGATTGCGGTTGCACGCCGTTACACCGTCGTGCGTCACCAGCGCCGAGGCCGGACTCGGAGCGCCCTGAAACCAGGGTCAAGCGGCGTATAACGTCGAACGTTATACGCCCTACGCCCGAGCCTTGATTACACCTTGATGAAATGCTCGCGGTAGTAGCGCAGCTCGGCGATGGACTCGCGGATATCGTCCAGGGCCAGGTGGGTGTTGCCCTTCTTGAAGCCGTCGCGCACCTGCGGAGCCCAGCGTGCGGCCAGTTCCTTGAGGGTGGAGACGTCCAGGTTGCGGTAGTGGAAGAAGCCTTCCAGCTTGGGCATGTGCCGGTAGAGGAAGCGACGGTCCTGGCAGATGCTGTTGCCGCAGATCGGCGAGCTGCGCTTGGGCACCCACTTCTCCAGGAAGGCCAGGGTCATGGCTTCGGCCTCGGCGGCGGAGATGGTGCTTTCGCGCACGCGCTGGGTCAGGCCGGACTGGCCATGTTGGCGGGTGTTCCACTCGTCCATGCCGGCGAGCAGCTCATCGCTCTGGTGCACCGCGATCACCGGGCCTTCCTCGAGGATATTGAGGTTGCTGTCGGTAACGATGGTCGCCATCTCGATGATGACGTCCTTGTCCGGGTCCAGACCGGTCATTTCCAGGTCGATCCAGATCAGGTTCTGTGGGTTCTGCATGATGGGGCTCCTCAGCTCAGCCCTCTAGTTTAGCGGGAAGCGCACTCCTGCATGCTAAACTGCGGCGCGATTTTCCCTGTGGATACCCTATGGCCAAGCGTCACCTCACCCGCCGGCAGAGCTGGCGGATCGAAAAAGTCCAGGAAGAGCGCGCTGCCCGCGCGGCCAAGCGCGAATCGCGAGTCCTGGAAGAACTGGAAGGCGGCGACCTCGGCCCGGAGCAGACCGGCCAGGTGATCGCCCACTTCGGGGTACAGGTGGAAGTCGAGGCGCAGGAAGGCGACCACGCTGGCCAGGTGTTCCGCTGCCACCTGCGCGCCAACCTGCCGACGCTGGTGACCGGCGACTTGGTGGTCTGGCGCCCCGGCAACCAGGGCATCGGCGTGATCGTCGCGCAGCTGCCGCGCACCTCCGAGCTGTGCCGTCCGGACATGCGCGGCGTGCTCAAGCCGGTGGCGGCCAACGTCGACCGCATCGTGATCGTCTTCGCGCCGCGCCCGGAACCCCACGCCAACCTGATCGACCGCTACCTGGTGGCCGCCGAGCACGCCGGCATCAAGCCGCTGCTACTGATGAACAAGGCCGACCTGATCGACGAGGAAAACGCACCGCTCCTCGACTCGCTGCTGGGCACCTATCGCGAGCTGGGCTATCCGCTGCTGGAGGTTTCGGCCTTCAACGGCCTGGCGATGGACGCCCTGCGCGCCGCACTGAACGAGCACGTCAGCGTGTTCGTCGGCCAGTCCGGCGTCGGCAAGTCGTCGCTGGTGAACGCGCTGCTGCCGGGCGTCGATACCCGCGTCGGCGATCTTTCGGAGGTCACAGGCAAGGGCACCCACACCACCACCACCGCGCGGCTGTTCCACTTCCCCGCCGGCGGCGACCTGATCGACTCCCCCGGCATCCGCGAATTCGGCCTCGTCCATGTGAGCCGCGACGACGTGGAGGCCGGCTTCATCGAGTTCCACGATCTGCTCGGCCACTGCCGCTTCCGCGACTGCAAGCACGACCGCGAGCCGGGCTGCGCCCTGCTCAAGGCGCTGGAGGACGGACGCGTCTCGCCACAAAGGATGGCCAGCTACCGGCACATCCTCGCCAGCCTGCCGGAAGACGAGTACTGAGCCCGACGGCCCGGCTGACTGTAGGAGCGAGCATGCTCGCGAACGGCTTCACGGCGAGGTTGGTTCGCGAGCAAGCTCGCTCCTACGAAGAGCCCTCCCCGTCGACTTCATGACGTGAAAAACGAAACGAAAAGGCCAGCTGATCAGCTGGCCTTTTCGTTTCTTACTGCTGCTTGTTCAGCTCATCGAGCTTCAGCGTGCCGCCGTCGTCGAACAGATTGAGCTTCTGCTTGAGCTGGTCCGGCGGCAGCGGCTCGCCCTGCCCGGTCGCAGGCTGGGTGGGAGTAGCGCCGGGCGCGGGTGCGGCCGCTGCAGCGGGGCCCCCGGCGGGCTTGTCGACCCCACCGTCCTGGCCCTCGATGGCGCGCTGGGCCTTCTTGGTCAGGACGATGATGTCGATGCGGCGGTTCACCGGATTCAGCGGCTTGTCGCGGTCGAACAGCGCCGAAGAGGCGTAGCCGACCACGCGGGCGATCTGCTCCTCCGGGTAGCCGCCGGCCTCCAACGCACGGCGCGCGGCGTTGGCGCGGTTGGCGGAGAGCTCCCAGTTGCCGAACTCGCCGTTGCCCGCATAGGGCTTGGCATCGGTATGGCCGCTGATGCTGATCTTGTTCGGCACCTGCTTGATGGTCTCGGCCAGCGCCAGCAGGATGTCCTCGAAGTACGGCTGCAGGCGCGCGCTGCCCAGGTCGAACATCGGCCGGTTGTCGGAGTCGACGATCTGGATGCGCAGGCCGTCCTGGGTGATCTCGAACAGAATCTGGTCCTTGAAGCGCTTGAGCGTGGGGTTCTCGTCGACCTTGTTCTGCAGCTCCTGCAGCAGCAGCTCCAGGCGCTCCTTCTCCAGCTTTTCGGCGATGTTCTCCGCCTGTTCGGCGTTGACCTTGGCCTCGTCCTGCGGACTGATGCGGGTTTCGTCCGCTTCGGGCTGCGCCTGGACCTGCGGGTTCAGGGTCTTGTCCGGCGCGGGAGTCGGCGTGCCGCCCAGGTCGATCACATAGGGACTGGCGCTCTCGGTGAAGCCGATCGGGTCCTGGAAGTAGCCGGAAATGGCCTTCTTCTGCTCCGGCGTGGCCGAGGACAGCAGCCAGAGCACGAGGAAGAACGCCATCATGGCGGTGGCGAAGTCGGCGAAGGCGATCTTCCACGAGCCGCCGTGGTGACCCGCGGCGTAGCGCTTGACGCGCTTGACGATGATCGGCTGGTTGTTATCCATCGTTTAGCGCCCGCGTACCGCCTGCTCCAGCTCGGCGAAGCTGGGACGATGCGCCGGCAGCAGCACCTTGCGGCCGAATTCCACCGCCAGCGACGGCGGCATGCCCGAGGCGGAAGCGACCAGGCAGGCCTTGATGGCTTCGTAGAGGTTCAGTTCCTCCTTGGCGTCATGCTCCAGGGCGTTGGACAGCGGGCCGACGAAACCGTAGGCGGCGAGAATACCGAGGAAGGTCCCCACCAGCGCCGCGGCGACGTGGTGGCCGATCTCGGCCTGGCTGCCCTGGCCGAGCAGGGCCATGGTGATCACGATGCCGAGCACCGCGGCGACGATACCGAAGCCCGGCAGGCCATCGGCGACGCGGGTCACCGCGTGGGCGGGATGCTCCAGGTCTTCCTTGAGGCTGCCCAGCTCCATGTCGAACAGGCCCTCCAGCTCGTGGGGCGCCATGTTGCCGGAGGACATGATGCGCAGGTAATCGCAGATGTACGCGGTCATGCGGTCGTCTTTGAGCACCGCCGGGTACTTGCTGAAGATCGGACTGGCGCCCGGGTCCTCGACGTCCGCCTCGATCGCCATCATGCCCTCGCGGCGGCTCTTGTTGAGCACCTCGTAGAGCATGCCCAGCACTTCCAGGTAGAAGGCGTGGGTGAAGCGGTTGCTGAACATCTTCGGGGCTTTCTTGAGCACCGTCATGAAGGTGCTGCCCGGGTTGGCCTGGAGGAAGGCACCCAGGGCCGCGCCCCCGATGATCAGCAGTTCGAACGGCTGGATGATGGCCGCGATCTTGCCGCCGGAGAGCAGATACCCGCCGAGCACACTACCCAGGATGACGATGATGCCGATGATTTTTGACATGGGGACCGAACTGAAACTGTGAACAGAATGAGAGGCATGATTCCCGCCTCCCTGTTGTTATCGGAGATTTCGGGCAAGACTATAGGCCGAAAACACTAAAAACCAGTTCGGCGCCTTACGCATGCCCAAACCCGTGCCTACCCCAGAGCGTCTCGCGGACTGGCTCTCCCTGCTGGAAGAGCTGCCGCTGCCTGTCCCCCAGGAGCACCGCGACGATATTCGCCGGGCGCTGAATGACAGTCGCCGCTCGATCCGCGACATCTCCGAGCTGTTGCAGGACTGCCCGACCCTGGCCTTTGCCATTCTGCGCGAGGCCAATCGTGCCGAGAGCGCCCGCGACAATCCGGCGGAAAGCCTGGAGGTCGCCCTCAACCGCCTGGGCCTGGCACGCGTCACCCAATTGCTCGATCGCCTGCCATCGGTGCCCGAGGCGCAGATGCCCCGCGCACTGAGCCAACTGCTGCTGATCAGCCGCCACGCCATGCAACAGGCAAGCGGCCTGTTCGCCAACCGCCTGGCGCGGCTCTGGCAGGAAATCCACTGGGGCAGCCTGTTCACCCTCGCGCCGCTCTGGGCGCTGGCCACGGCCCGCCCGGAACTGCTGGAAACCTGGCAGCGCCAGGTCTATGGCCTGGGCCGTTGCAGCAGCGAGGTCGAACAGGAGCTGCTCGGCACCCGCCTGCTGCCGCTGTGCCGGGCGCTGGCCGAGCGCTGGCGGCTGCCGGACTGGGTCGCCCAGGGCTATGCGCTGCTCAGCGATGACAAGCGCCTACTGGTGCGCGCCCTGCACGTGGCCCACACCGAAACCCAGCCACTGGGCCAGCAGCAGCGCCTGGACGCCGACCCGGAGCTGCAACGCTGGCTGACCCGCCCCGCCAACACCATCCTGCTGGCCAACAGCCTGGCCACAGCCGCCCACCAATCCTGGGGCGGTGTGCACATGCTGCGCTGGCAACGCCTGACCAGCCTCTACCTGCAAATGCCCCTGGAAGAGCTGCAGCAGACCGTCCACGGCCTCGCCGCACAGAGCGCCCGCCGGCACGCCCGGCCGCTGCTCTGGCATCCGGCCGAGGCCCTGCTGTGGCCCTGGAACGCCCGTCGCTGGCTCAACGGCCCGAGGCCCGAGGAGCCGGCCAAGGCGCCCGACACCCTGGCCGAATGGCGCCAGCACTGCGCGCGCCTATTGCAGGCGCCCAGCCCGTTCAGCAACGCCTTGCAACTGCTCGAGTGCGCCGAATCGGCACTGCAGGCCTGCGGACTGCAACGCGGCCTGATCCTGCTGGCCGACAAGGGCGGCAGCTGGCTGCAGGCGCGCCGGCACTTCGGGCTCGCGGCCGAGGCCGGCGAGCTCAAGCTGGAAGTCGCCGCCAGCCCGCTGCTGCGCAAACTCCTGCAACAGCCCGGACAACTGCGCCTGACCCCGGCGAACATGGCCGACTTTTCCGCCGTGCTGCCCGGGGCGCTGAAAGCCCTGCTGCCCAGCGAACACCTGCTGCTGCGCTCGCTGGGCAACGGCAGCCGCGTGGTCATGCTGCTCGCCGCCGACCGTAATGGCCAGCCGCTGGGCGACCTGCACGCCCAGGCCTTCGGCCGTACCGCGCAGTGCATCGAGCAGGCCGTCCGGCAGATGTCCCGCGGCGCTTCCTGAGCCGCGCGGCGATCGCCGGGATTTCCGGTACACTGGCGCCCCTTTAAACTATCGCCCCCCAACGGGCAGCCCAGGGCCGCCAGCTCACGCCGCCTCTTCCATCATCACGGTGGGCCGTCCGCCGTACCGGGAGACTCCGACATGTCCGCCTTCTCCGCTCTGCCCCTGGTGATCGAACCGGCTGACCTCGCCAGCCGCCTCGACGCCGCCGAACTGATCCTGGTCGACCTCACCAGCGCCGCGCGCTATGCCGAAGGCCACATCCCCGGCGCCCGCTTCGTCGCCCCGGCGCGCACCCAGCTGGGCGGCACCCCGGCGCCCGGCCTACTGCCGGCCAAGGCCGACCTTGAAGCGCTGTTCGGCGAGCTGGGCCACAACCCCGATGCCGTCTACGTGGTCTACGACGACGAAGGCGGCGGCTGGGCCGGCCGCTTCATCTGGCTGCTGGATGTGATCGGCCACCACCGCTACCACTATGTTGACGGCGGCCTGCACGCCTGGCTCGCCGACGGCCTGCCGCTGAGCCAGAACGTCCCGGCGCCGGTCGGCGGCCCGCTGCCGCTGACCCTGCACGACGAACCCACCGCCACCCGCGAATACCTGCAGAGCCGCCTGGGCGCTGCCGACCTGGCCGTCTGGGACGCCCGCAACCCCAGCGAATACAGTGGCCAGAAGGTGCTCGCCGCCAAGGGCGGGCACGTTCCGGGCGCCGTCAATTTCGAATGGACCGCCGGCATGGACCCGGCACGCGCCCTGCGCATCCGTACCGATATGCCGCAGATTCTCAAGAGTCTGGGCATCACCCCGGACAAAGAAGTGATCACCCACTGCCAGACCCACCACCGCTCCGGCTTCACCTACCTGGTGGCCAAGGCCCTCGGCTATCCGCGGGTCAAGGGCTACGCCGGCTCGTGGTCGGAATGGGGCAACCACCCCGACACCCCTGTAGAGGTTTAAGGAATGTCGTTCAAAGATCGTCTGTTCATCCTCGCCCAGTACCTGCTGCCGCATCACCTGCTGTCGCGCCTGATCGGCTGCGCCGCCGAATGCCGTGCGCCCTGGTTCAAGGACCGCCTGATCCCCTGGTTCGCCCGCCGCTACCAGGTGGACATGCGCGAAGCCCAGGTCGAGGACCTGCGCGCCTACGAGCACTTCAACGCCTTCTTCACCCGCGCCCTGAAAGACGGTGCCCGTCCCCTAGACGAGAGCGAAGGCAGCGTACTCAGCCCGGCCGACGGCGCCATCAGCCAACTCGGCCCGATCGAGCACGGCCGTGTGTTCCAGGCCAAGGGCCACAGCTACAGCCTGATGGAACTGCTGGGCGGCGACGCCGAGCGCGCCGCGCCCTTCATGGGCGGCGAGTTCGCCACCGTCTATCTGTCGCCCAAGGACTACCACCGCGTGCACATGCCGCTGGCCGGCACCCTGCGCGAGATGGTCTATGTGCCGGGCCGGCTGTTCTCGGTGAACCAGCTGACCGCCGAACAGGTGCCGGAACTCTTCGCCCGCAACGAGCGCGTGGTGTGCATCTTCGACACCGAGCGCGGGCCGATGGCCGTGGTGCTGGTGGGTGCGATGATCGTCGCTTCCATCGAGACCGTCTGGGCCGGCCTGGTGACTCCGCCCAAGCGCGAGCTGAAGTCCTTCTCCTATGACGAAGCTTCCCGCGCGCCGATCCATCTGGAGAAAGGCGCCGAGCTGGGCCGCTTCAAGCTGGGCTCCACCGCCATCGTGCTGTTCGGGCCGCAACAGGTCAGCTGGGCCGAGAACCTGGCGGCCACCAGCCCGGTCCGCATGGGCCAGCGCCTGGCTGGCGCTCGCCAGGGCTGACGCCCGCTTTCCATAAGGCGGGTGGCCAATGAGCCGCCCGCCATGCTGTTTGCCTCACTGCCGTGCTGTCCCTCGCCATGAAACGCTTCCTGCACCTCATGGGCTGGCGCGCCAACGCCACCAGCCATCTGGAAAAATGGCTCTCCGCCCTCGGAGCGCTGTGCGGCATCGCCGCCATCTACGCCGTCACCCACTGGGTATTGCCCAGCGAAGCGGCCATCTGGGTCGTCGCCTCCATGGGCGCCAGCGCCGTGCTGCTGTTCGCCGTGCCCCATGGCGTGCTGTCCCAGCCCTGGGCGGTGCTCGGCGGCCAGGTGCTGTCGGCCATCGTCGGGGTGATCTGCCAGAAGCTCTTTCCCGACCAGGCCTTCACCCCGGCCCTGGCGGTCGGCGCGGCGATCCTGGTCATGCACTACGCCCGCTGTATCCACCCCCCGGGCGGCGCCACCGCCCTGGCGGCCGTCTCCGGCGGGCCGGCGATCAGCGCACTGGGCTTCCACTACGTGCTCAGCCCGGTGCTGCTCAACGTGGTACTGATCCTCGCCGTGGCCGTGGCCTTCAACGGCCTGTTCGCCTGGCGCCGCTACCCTGCGCCGCTGGCGCGCCTGCCGGAGACGCCGAAGCTGCCCACGGGCCCCGCACCGGAGGATCTCTACCACGCGTTACGCAAGATGGATTCGTTCATCGACGTGCAGTTCGACGACCTGCTGAAGATCCTCCAGCTGGCCCAGGAACATGCCCAGGCGCAACGCCTGGGCCCGGACGACATCCTCCTCGGCGCCTGCTACAGCAACGCACTGAGCGGCAACGCCTGGGCGGTGCGCCAGGTAATCGACGACCACCCCGGCAAGCGCTCGCGCCAGGACCAGCTGGTCTACAAGGTGGTCGCCGGCGCCGGCAAGGGCAACACCGGCGCCTGCCGCCGCCAGGACCTGCTGGAATGGGCCGCCCACGCGGTGATTCCGCAGGGCGATGGCTGGCTGCGCGTCACTCCGCAGGTCTCCGCCAGCGACGCCTTGCAGCGCCAGATCAAGGGCGAAACACCGTTCACGTGACTCGTCGGCGCACCCATCCGGCGATGGGCTGCGGTGCGCAACGGATACTGCTAGAGTTCGGAAAAAGCCGAGCGTGACGACCCGTCGGTCCACCCAACGGCCCAGATTTGTGGAGAATCCGATCCAACCATGGACAACAGTCCCCAGCAGTTCCTGCGCGTCCCCACCCCGACGCATGAGAGCCTGAGCTTCTGTAACGCCACCGCGCGTGACCTGAAATACTGGCTGGATCACCTGCCCAAGGCCAATCTGGGTGAAACCGCCCGCCAGCTCTACCAGGGCCTGATCGAGCTGAACCAGTTGAAGCTGCCGGTGGAGACGCGCCTGCAACTGCTGGAACTGTTCCGCCCGGAAGTCCAGTTCGTCTGCCAGCATCTGGAGCGCCACTTCCTCAACCAGTCCATCGTCCTCGACGAGCGCCCGCGCAAGGTCGCCAACCTCTGCCAGGCCCTGCAGAACCACCTGGCCATCGGCTACAAGCTGATCGTCGTGCGCGAGGCGCCCCGTGTTTCCCACGAGCGCGCGCAACTCCTGGCGGCCGCCATCCAGCGCGCCATCCGTGCCCTGTGCGGGCCGCTGACCCGCTCCTCGCAGCTGTATTGTCCGGTGCCGGAAGGGCTATGGCTGGAGCTCCACCAGCTGTACCAGCTGGCGCGCCAGCACGGCCTGCAGAAACTCAGCATCCGCGACAGCCTGGCCCGCAACGCCGAGGGCCTGACCATCGAGCAGGCCTACCTGGTGGCGCTGATGCTCGGCTCGGCACGCTGCAACCAGATGCGCCAGCACAACATCGCCCGTCTGGCGGAAGTGCTGGAAGGCTGGAGCTCGCAGATTCGCGTGCAACCGGCCGATGCGCCGTCCACCCTGTTCGTCGTCGCCCCCCAGGTGGATGGCCCGCCGCGCTACCGCACCCTGTTCCAGGAAGGTGAACTGTCGGGTGGGCTGGGCATCGATCCGCAGCCCCTGGTCGACCTGATCAAGGAATACCTCCTGCTGCTCCCGGAGAACCGCAGCCAGGCGCGCCTTAAGGTGCCCGAAGGCGTCTCCGTCGATCTGCTGCAGCACCTCGCCGCCGCCTGGGGCGATATCGCCGAGCGAACCTTCCAGCGTACCGTCGGCCAAGGCCAGCTCATCGTGTGCATCGGCATGAGCGCCCTGCACTACTTCCTCGCCGGCCGCCAGCACTTCACCGATGTGCTCAAGCACCACCAGACCCCGGACTTCAGCGCCAAGGCCAAGACCGAGGTCAAGGACGCCTGGGCCAACGCCTTCGACGCTAGGCAGATCAAGGAATGGCAGCCGGGCATGGCGCTGGAGGAAATCGAGTACACCCCCATCACGCCGGCCGACACTGGCGTCACTGTCATCGAGGCGCCCAGTGAAGAGTACCCGGTCTTCACCCTGCCGATCGTCAACCACAGCCCGGGCGGTTACTGCCTGACCTGGCCGAAGGAGATTCCCAGCCAACTGCAGGCCGGCGAGCTGCTGGGCATCCAGGACGACCCGGACCAGAGCTGGACCATTGCCGTGGTGCGCTGGATTCGCCAGGTCCGCGGCGGCGGCACCCAGATGGGCATCGAGCTGATCGCGCCGCTCGCCCAGCCGTGCGGCCTGCAACTACTGCGCAAGACCGAGCAGGGCAGCCAGTACTTGCGCGCCCTGTTGCTGCCGGAAATCTCCGCGATCTCGCGGCCGGCCACCGTGATCACCCCGCGCCTGCCCTTCCAGGAGGGCAACAAGGTGCAGATCAACCTGCAGGGCGAGGAGCGTCGTGCCACCCTCACCCGCAAGGTCACCGCGACCGGCAGCTTCACCCAGTTCGAATACCGGGCGCACGACGCCATCAGCGCACCGAACGATAAGCCGGTCACAGCGCCAGGCCCCCGCGGGGAGGAAGACTTTGACTCACTCTGGAAGTCGCTGTAGATTCCGGCGAACCCCATTCATCGCCCATTTGCTGCCGTCCAGTGCGGTATAAGCAGCCTCCCCCATGGCCAATGAAAAGAAGACTGTCCGCCTGCTGATCCTGGAAGACTCCCAGAACGAAGCCGAGCGCCTGGTCAGCCTGTTCCGCAATGCCGGCCGCGCTACCCGCGTCCACCGCATCACGTCCAGCGAAGACCTCCTGGAAATCCTCCCCCAGGGCTGGGATCTGCTGATCGCCGCGCCGGACAGCAGCGCCATGGCGCCCAGCGAGGCCCTGAACAGCATTCGCCGCCAGGCCAAGGACATCCCCTTCATCCAGCTGATCGCCGGCAACGACTCCGATGCGGTGACCGAGGCCCTCGCCCTGGGAGCCCAGGACGCCTTGCCGCAAGGCGAGGACGAGCGCCTGATCCTGGTCGCCAAGCGCGAACTGGCCAACCTCGAGGAACGCCGCGCCCGGCGTGCCGCCGAAGTCGCCCTGCGGGAAACGGAAAAGCGCTGCCAGCTGCTGCTGGACAGCTCGGTGGACGCCATCACCTACGTCCACGACGGCATGCACATCTATGCCAACCGCGCCTACGTCGACCTGTTCGGCTACGACGATGCGGAAGAACTGGAAGGCATGCCGATGATCGACCTGATCGCCAGTAGCGACCAGGCGACCTTCAAGGATTTCCTCAAGGGATACCAGACCACCGAGGACAACGCCGACCTGGCCTGCAGCGGCATCAGGGTGGACGGCCATGCCTTCGGTGCGCGCATGACCTTCTCGCCAGCCACCTACGACGGCGAGCCGTGCATCCAGGTGGTGATCCGCGCCGAGAGCGACAACACCCAGCTCGAAGAGAAACTGCGCGAGGTCAGCAGCCAGGACCTGGTCACCGGCCTGTACAACCGCGGCCACTTCCTCGACCTGATGGACAGCGCCGTGGAGCGCGCGGTAACCGCCAGCCAGCCGGCCACCTTCGCCTACATGCTGCTTGACCGTGCCCAGACACTGCAGCTCAACCTTGGCGTCGCCAGCATCGACCTGCTGCTCGCCGACCTCGGCAACCTGCTGCGTGCCCACTTCCCCCAGGAAGCCCAACTGGCCCGCTTCAGCGACGACGTGTTCGCCGTGCTGCTGCCGGGGCACGCCCCGGATCAGACCAAGCCGCTGTTCGCCAGCCTGCTGAAGAAGATCGAAGGCCACCTGTTCGACATCCATGGCCGCACGGCCCAGGTCACCTTGTCCATCGGCGTCGCCGGGCTGGACGAGAAGACCACCCGTACGCAGGACGTCATCGAGCGCGCCCACCGCAGCGCCGACGAGATCGCGCAAAGCGAAGGCAACGGCCTGAAGCTCTACGACCCGGCCGATGAACTGGCCGCCGCCGCCAACCGCGGCGACACCCTGGCGATCATCCGCCAGGCCCTGGAGCAGAACAGCTTCCGCCTGCTGTTCCAGCCAATCATCAGCCTGCGCGGCGATACCCACGAACACTACGAAGTGCTGCTGCGCCTGCTCAATCCGCAGGGCGAGGAAGTACCGCCAGCGGACTTCCTCGCCGCCGCCAAGTCGGGCGGCCTGGCCGAGAAGATCGATCGCTGGGTCCTGCTCAACTCGATCAAGCTGCTGTCCGAACACCGCGCCAAGGGCCACGACACCAAGCTGTTCGTACACCTCTCCAGCTCCAGCCTGCAGGATGCCGAGCTGCTGCCCTGGCTGAACGTGGCGCTGAAGGCCTCGCGCCTGCCCGCCGACGCCCTGATCATCCAGATCAGCGAAACGGACGCGATCAGCTACCTCAAGCAGGCGAAAGTACTCAGCCAGGGGCTCGCCGAGCTGCACTGCCAGATCGCCCTGTGTCAGTTCGGCTGCGCGCTCAACCCGTTCAATACGCTCAAGCACATGAACGTCGACTTCGTGAAGGTCGATGGCTCCTACGTGCAGGAGCTGGGCAAGGCGGAGAATCAGGAGAACCTCAAGACCCTGATGGCCAGCCTGCACGCCCAGGCCAAGCTGACCATAGTGCCGATGGTGGAAAGCGCCAGCGCCCTGGCCACGCTCTGGCAGGCCGGCGCCAACTACATCCAGGGCCACTACCTGCAAGGCCCGAGTCAGGCGATGGACTACGACTTCACCTCGGACGAGTGATTCAGCCGATACGAAAAAGCCGCCCAATGGGCGGCTTTTTCATGCCTTGCGTAAACAGCCGGATCGATCAGCGGCCGTCGGCCCCTTCGCGATCACGGAAACCGAGCAGGTAGAGGATGCCGTCCAGCCCGAGGGTGGAAATCGCCTGCTTGGCCGACTGCTTGACCAGCGGCTTGGCGCGGAAGGCCACGCCCAGGCCGGCCAGGCCGAGCATCGGCAGGTCGTTGGCGCCGTCGCCCACGGCAATCGTCTGTTCAAGCTGCAGACCTTCCTTCGTCGCCAGCTCACGCAGCAGGTCGGCCTTGCGCTGGGCGTCGACGATCGGCTCGATGGCCACGCCGGTCAGCTGGCCGTCGACGATCTGCAGTTCGTTGGCGAACACATAGTCGATGCCCAGCTTTGCCTGCAGTTGCTTGGCGAAGTAGGTGAAGCCACCGGAGAGGATCGCAGTCTTGTAACCCAGGCGCTTGAGCTCGGCGAACAGCGTTTCGGCGCCCTCGGTCAGGCGCAGCGAGGCACCGATCTCCTCCAGCACATCCTCGGACAGCCCCTTGAGCAGCGCCAGGCGCTCCTTGAAGCTGGCGCGGAAGTCCAGTTCACCGCGCATGGCGCGTTCGGTGATCTCGGAAACCTTGTCGCCCACGCCGGCCGCCTTGGCCAGCTCGTCGATAACCTCGGCCTCGATCAGCGTGGAGTCCATGTCGAACACCGCCAGGCGGCGGTTGCGACGGAACACCGAGTCCTGCTGGAAGGCGATGTCGACGTTCAGCTCCTGGGCCACGCTGAGGAATTCCGCGCGCAGCGCCGCCGGGTCGGCCGGCTCGCCGCGCACCGAGAACTCGACGCAACCCTTGCCCTGGTCCGCCGGCATATCCAGCGCCATGCGCCCGGACAGGCGATCGATCTGGTCGATGTTCAGGCCGTACTTGGCGGTAATCGAGCTGACCCGCTGCAGCTGCTCGGCGGTTACCCGGCGGGTGAGCAGCGTCACGATGTGGCGCGGCTTGCCCTGGCCACCGACCCACTGCCGGTAGTCGTCTTCCGAAACCGGCGTGAAACGCACCTGCTGGTCGAGCTTGTAGGCCGTGAACAGCACGTCCTTGAGCACCGAGGACGCCCGCTCGGTGTCCGGAATCTCAACCAGGATGCCGAACGACAGGGTGTCGTGGATCACCGCCTGGCCGATGTCGAGGATGTTCACCCCACCCTGGGCCAGCACGCCGGTGACGGCTGCGGTGAGACCGGGGCGATCTTCCCCGGTGATATTGATCAGGACGATTTCGCGCAAGGCGCTGTCTCCGCCGTGTAAAAAAGGCCGACATTCTACCTGCTTTCCGCCGCGCCCGCCCGGTTGGCGGGCAGCGCCGCCGATCGGATTGGCAGGCACTCCCCCCGCCCATCCCGGCCTCGGTCGTATCGACAAGGCCTGCGGCGCTTTGCCCCTCCGGAGGGGCTCGTTATACTGGCCCGTATCTGCCTCTACTGAAGACCGAGCCCGCTGTGACCCGGCCCACCTCCGTCAAGCCCGACAATTTCTTCCTGCTGCTCTTCCACGCCCTGCGCCAGCGCCGTGTGCCGATCGCCCTGCGAATCGCCATCCACACGCTGCTGCTGGTGGCCGCCGCCCTGGTGATCTACGCCTGGGTCATGGGCATGCAGTTCAAGCAGGCCATGCAGCAGCAGGCCGACGCCCTGGGCCAGAGCCTGACCACCCAGACGGCGCAGTCCGCCACCGAGCTGCTGGTGTCCAATGACATCCTCAGCCTCAACGTGCTGCTCAACAACCTGACGAAGAACCCGCTGGTCGCCCACGCGGCGATCTACAGCGTGGACAACCGCATCCTCGCCGAGTCCGGCACCCGGCCCAAGCAGGGCCTGCTGGGTGATGCCGAGGGCCTGTACTCCACGCCCATCACCTTCCAGGAAGTGATCGCCGGCCACCTGCGCATCAGCCTCGACATGCACCAGTTCGAGCAACCGATGACCGTCAGCCTCCAGAGCATGGGGCTGATCAGCCTGATCTTGCTGCTGCTCACGCTGACCTTCGGCCTGCGCCTGGGCCGGCAGATTTCCACACCCTTGTTACAGCTTCGCGTCTGGTTGCGCGATCCGGATGACCCCGCCCCGGGCGCCGGCCTGCAGAACGAGATCGGCGACCTGGCCCGCCAGCTGCAAGCGCGCCTGGTGCCGGAGAAACCGCCGGCGCCCGAACCGGTGGTCAGCGCGCCCGCGCCGCGCGCGAAAGCCCCGGCGAAGGCCGCCGCCAAGGAGCCGGTGCTGGAAGCTGTCGGCGCCAGCGACGAGCACGAATTCGACGAGAACATCTTCTCCGAGGATGAACTCCCTGCCCCGAAGGCTCGCCGCGCCACCGAATCCGCAGACGACGAAGACTTCCCCGAGGAAGAACTGGACGCACTGGCGGAAGACGAGACCGAGGTCGACACCGAAGTCGAGGAAGAGCCCGAAGCCGAGCCGGAACCGCTGTCCAGTGGCACCAGCGCCGTACTCGCCGTTCAGCTCGGCGCTCAGGAACAGCTGCGCCGCCTGCCGCGTGCACGCCTGGTCGACCTGCTGGAGCGCTACCGCGATTGCCTGGAGCAGGCCGCGCGCCTGTACAAGGGCACGCTGTACACCCTCAACGACGGCGGCAGCCTGATCCTCTTCCACAGCCGCGACCAGGACGAGGAATTCCTCACCAACGCGCTTTGCTGCGGCGAGCTGATGCGTGCCCTGGGCCATGCCCTGCAGATCGAGGTGGCCGACAGCGGCATCACCCTGCAACTGCAACTGGGCCTGGTCCTGGGCGAGGACGTCGCCGACCTCGAACAGGCCGAATTGCTGCAGGAATCGGCGGCGCAGAACGCCCTCGCCCTCAGCCAGCACAGTCGCAACCTGCTGCTGGTGGAGAAATCCATTGGCGATGACGAGAAAGTCCGCGAACGCGCACGCATCCGCCCCATCGCCAGCCCGGAAAACGCCTGCTGCGTGGAATGGCTGAAGGAACCCTACCCCTCGATGCTGGAGCGCCAGCTCTCGCGCATGCGCGCCCTGCGCACCAACTGATACCGGGGCCGCCAGGCCCCGCATGGAACGGACTCCATGACCACCCTGATCACCCATCCCCTGCCCGTACTGGCCGTGGGTCTTGCGCTCGGCTCGCGGGTGATCCCGCCCCGCCTGCTACTGGCCGGCATGCTCGCCGCCTGCCTGCCCGACCTCGACGTTGTCGCCTTCAAACTGGGAATCGCCTACCAGGATGCCCTGGGGCATCGCGGCTTCAGCCATTCGCTGCTGTTCGCCGCCCTGGTCGGTGCGCTCGGCGCCGTTGGTTGTCGCCTGTTCGGCTGCGGCCCGCTGAAAGCCTGCCTGTGGATCGGCCTGGCAACCGCCTCGCACAGCGTGCTCGACGCCATGACCGATGGCGGACTGGGGGTTGCCTGGTTCTGGCCCTGGAGCGATCAGCGCTACTTCCTTCCGCTGCACCCCATTGAGGTGTCGCCCATCGGCCTGTCGCGCTTCCTCAGCCCGCGCGGTGCGCAGGTGCTGCTGTCAGAGGCGCGCTGGGTCTGGATACCCTGCCTGACCGTTGCCCTTGGCGGCATCGCGCTGCGCCGCCTGCTGCACGTGCGCGGCTGACTCGAACTGCGCCCTGACCTGCTGCAGTAGCGAAGGACCGTCCTCGGCGCCTTCCGGCAGCTGCGCGGTGAAACCCTGGAAGGTGGCGAAACGCGCGCGGAAGTCGAGGTCGATGCGGAAGCGGTTGTCCCAGCCCGCCGATGGCGCCGGCAGTAGTTGATCGCAACCTTTCAGGGTCTGCTCCGAAGGACAGTCCTTGAAGGTCTGTGGATAGAATTGTCGCTTCCACAACACCCAGGGCGACAGCGACAGGGCATCGATACGGTTGCGCCGCAGGTCCAGCTCCAGCAACTGCAGCAACCCGTTGCCGCCCAGGTACTCGTCCTGATAGTCCACCATCACCATGTCCACGCTGTGGCCCTGGTCGTTGAGCATCCGCGCATGGGCTGAGCCTTCGACATGCCCGCTGACGGTCAGGAAGATCTGGTCGTTGCGGCGGATCAGTTGCTCCCAGAGCAGGGGACCGCTGTCGCTGCCCTCGCGGGACAGCTGCGGCGGCTCGCCGGCCTTGCGGTACAGGATGTTGTGCGACGCCAGGATCACCGGAATGTGCGGATGCGCGTCGATGACCTGCTGCGCCCAGGCCAGCGTCGCCTTCGACGGACGCCAGTCCAGCGCCAGCAGGAGGAAGGACTGGCCGTACTTGCGGAACAGGTGGTACTGGCTCAGGCCCAGTGGGTCGCTGCCGCCATAGGTGCTCTGCCAGGCCGCGCGCTGCGGGCCGAAGTGGTCCTTGAAGCGGTCGCGGAACGAGCGCTCGTCATCGGGCGTGACGGCGCCATGGATATCCCGGTCGCCGCTCATGATGCTGTAGGGTACGCCGCCCTCCTCCAACACCCGCATCGCGCCACTGGCGATCTGCCATTGGCTCAGGGTGCCGGCGTTCTGCACCACATCGCCCAGGTGCACCACCATCGGCACCTGCAACGCCTCGGCATTCTTCGCCAGCCACGAGGTCTGGGCGAAGAAGGCCAGCGCCGGCTCGTAGGGCAGCCCCTGGAAGCGCTCGTTGCTGCGGAACAGGCGCAGCTCGCGGTGGTTGTTCTCGGCGTAGAACTGCGTATCCGGCAGCAAAGGCAGAATGAAGCTCCCCGGAGGCGCGGTCAGCTGCAACGGCGGTATCGGATGCTGGCGGAAGAAAGCCTGATCGTGGGCGACATGCTCGTAGCTGTCGGAGCCCTGGCAGCCGCACAGCAGCACGCTGAGCCCGAGGGCGGAGAGCAGCGACCTCATCGCGCGACACCGAACAGGCTGGCGTCACTCACACGCAGCAGGCAGAAGGGGTTGTCGTCGAAGCGACCACGGAGCAGAGGCTCTCCCAAGGCCGGATAATCAGCCCTCAGTCGGTCGGCACTCTGCTCGTCCAGCATCAGGTAGTACGGCCCCGGCAGCGCGGCGAGCTGCTCCGGACTGTCGGCGAAGAGCGGCTGCGTGTCGCGATCGAGGTTGACCATGAACTTGATCGCCTGGGCATCGCGTCCGATGTCATACAGCACCAGCGGCGCCGGCTCCCCGAGCACCGCGGCATCCACCGCCAGAGAAAACGCTCGACTGTCGTACAGCTGCCGTTGTGCCGGCTCGATCACCAGCAGGTAACTGCCCCACAACGCCAGCACCGCGCTGAGCGCCAGCAACTCGGCGCGCCGCTCGCGGCGGAGCAGTCGGGACAGCGCGAACAGCTGCAGGACAACCAGCCCGCCCGCGCACAGCCAGAGGTGTCCGCCAACCGGCTGCAGCGCTTGCGGGAAGCGTTGCCAGCCCAGCCAGAGGCCCAGCAGCATGAGCATCGGCAGCACAAGCCAAAGCCCCTGGATCAGGCCCCGCAGCAACACGGCCAGGCGCCGATCGTTCACCTGGAACGGGTAGCTCGCGACAATGGCCACCAGCGGCGCCATCGCCACGACGTAGCGCGCCTTCTTCGCCTGCGGCAGCGACAGACCGACCATCACCACCAGCGCCGCCAGGGCGCAACCGATGACCAACCGCGCCGCCGGATCGCCCCGGCGGCGCCAGAGCAGCGCCAGCGCTGGCACCGCCAGCGGGAATGCCAGGGCGTAGTTGCCCAGCGAACTGTGGAAATAATACAGCGCGTCGCTGGCACCGGCGCTGCCGTCCAGGCGGCCAGTGACCTGCATGTGCAGGACATCCTGTGCGAACGCTTCGCCACCAATGCCGCGCGCAACGGACAGCAGCAGGCCCGTGCACGCCACCAGGAGCAGCAGCGCGCACAGGGAGAAGGCCAGCAGGCGCCGCCAGTGGCGGTCCAACAGCAACTGACTGCAGACCATGCCGGCCGGCACCACCAGCCCCAACGGACCGCGCAGAGCGAATCCAACCAGCAACGGCGGCAGCAGGCGCGCCATCAGGCCGGCGCTGGAGTAGCGCTCGGCACGCACCGCGAAGAAGAAGGCCAGCATCCCCACCGCCGCCACCTGCAGATCGAGCGATACCGCCCGGCTTTCACTGAGAAAGGTCAGGGTGAGCAGCAGCATCGACACGCTGAGGACGGCCCAGCGCCGGGAAAGCGGAGCCACCAGACGATAGGTCAGGCCGACGATGAGGGCGGCCGCCAAGGCAGTCGGCAGCCAGGCGGTGAAGAGGGTGACGCGCCCCTGCGGCAGCGACAGCAGGTAGATCAGAAAGGTCGAAGTCGCCGGGTAATCCGGATAGGGTTCGCCATAGGTGGTCGGGAACACACTGGGGCCGTGGCGCAGCATTTCCTTGGCGAAAAGCACGAACCGCGAGTCGAAGCCCACCACCGAGGCGCCATGCGCACCCAGCAGAAACAGCACGAGCGCCGCCAGGGCGACGCACAACGCCTGCCGGGTCAAGGCGGCAGCCGCCTGACCGGAATGAGAAAGTGGAAATGACGACGACAAGCCGAGCCCCTGGCAGGCGCGCTGCGGAAGGGTTTCCGCGCGATCGAAACCTGCAAACGGCGCCTTTGATACCACTTGGGGCGTCAAGAAGATGTCAAGCTGGGCGGGGCGTGCCGGGAAGCCGGCCGCAATGTGAAACGGCCCGAAAAACAAGGTTTTCCGGGCCGTTTCAAGTCAGAAGCGGTAGACCTCGACGTCGGTGCGGATCGGCACCACCAGCGGGATCTTCGGCCCCTCCTCCTTGGGCTTGGCCTTCTCGGTATTGGCGACCGCCGGCTTCTTTACCGGCGCGGCCTGCTGCTCGGCTATCGCCGCCGCCACCGGACGCACGTCCTTGGCCAACTGGACCGACAGCTTGCGCAGCAGGTCGCCCTGGGCCCGGACCTGGTCCTGGATACTGCCCGAATGCGCCTCTTCCTCATGGAACACGCGGCTGTCGCGCAGCTCACCCTTCTGGTCGAGCAGGCGCCAGCGCGCCTCCAGCACCGCCGGCTCCTTGGGGCCGGAATCCAGGCGGCTGATGGTCAGCATGACCTGCACCTGCGGGGTGAAGCCGGGCTTCTCCGGGAACAGGGCAAGGCGGGTGCTGTCGAGCTGGCTCGACAGCAGGCGCAGCAATTGCTGGCTGACGTTGGTTTCCAGATTGCCCGCCCAACGGGCTTCGGTGGACAGACTGAGAATACCGTCGGCCTGACGCTGGACCATGGTCTCACGTTTCAGATAGTCGGCCAGGGAAACCGGGCCGAGGAGCACAGCGACACCATTTTCGCGGGTCGGAACCGACGTGGCACCTGCATCCAGTTGATACAGCTGGGTCGGTCGATTCACTGTGCAGCCCGCCAGCCCGAGAAGGCTGACGAGGGAAAGACATGCCAGGACGCGCAGAGCGCTCATCGTGAATCACCGTCATTCGCCGAAAATCGGCGCTACTTCCAACATTTCAAATAACTTCAGGGCAACGCGCCAAGGCGTCGACTGCCAAAAGGGCCTATCATCCCTCAATCGACGCCTCAGCTCCAGCGGCAGAATGTTTCGAGCTGCGTTTCAATCCTGAGACAGCGATTCTACCAGCAGACTGTCCACTCGCTGGAAACCGCGTGGCAATTTATTGCCTCGACGGCCCCTTTCGCCCTTGTAGTGCTCCAGGTCGTCACCCTTGAGGGAGAGCGTCCGCTTGCCCGCCTGCAGCACCAGCGTCGCGCCCGTCGGAAGAACCGCCAGGTCGGTGAGGTACTCCTCGCGACTGGCCACGCGGTCGCCCGGCACGCTGATGATCTTGTTGCCCTTGCCCTTGGCCAGCTGCGGCAGGTCGGAGACCTTGAACAGCAACAGGCGGCCTTCGGTGGTGACGGCGGCGAGCCAGTCCTGCTCGACGTCCGCGACCGGTCGCGGCGCCATGACCTGCGCGCCATTGGGCAGGCTGAGCAGGGCCTTGCCGGCCTTGTTCTTGGCCTGCATGTCCTCGCCCTTGACCACGAAGCCGTAGCCAGCGTCGGAAGCCAACACGTACAGCGCACTGTCCTCGGGCAGCAGCACGCGGTCGAAGGTGGCGCCCGGCGGCGGGGTCAGGCGGCCGGTCAGCGGCTCACCCTGGCCACGGGCCGACGGCAGGCTGTGGGCGGCCAGCGAATAGCTGCGCCCCGTGGAGTCGATGAACACTGCATACTGGTTCGAACGGCCCGGCGCGGACACCTTGAAGCCGTCGCCAGCCTTGTAGGACAGGCCGGTGGCATCGATGTCGTGACCCTTGGCGCAACGCACCCAGCCCTTCTCGGACAGCACCACGGTCACCGGCTCGGTCGGCATCAGCTCGGTTTCCGACAGGGCGCGGGCTTCGGCGCGGGCGACAATGGGCGAACGGCGGTCGTCGCCATAGGTTTCGGCGTCGGCGATCAGCTCATCGCGCACCAGTTTGCGCAGCTTGGCGTTGGAACCCAGGATGGCCAGCAACTTGGCGCGCTCCTTGGCCAGCTCGTCCTGCTCGCCGCGGATCTTCATCTCTTCCAGGCGCGCCAGCTGACGCAGGCGGGTGTCGAGGATGTAGTCGGCCTGCAGTTCCGAGAGCTCGAAGCGCTGCATCAGGACCGGCTTGGGCTGGTCCTCGGTGCGGATGATGTGGATGACTTCGTCGAGGTTGAGGAAGGCGACCAGCAAGCCTTCCAACAGGTGCAGGCGCTTCTCGACCTTGTCCAGGCGGAACTGCAGGCGGCGGCGCACGGTGTCGGTGCGGTAGGTCAGCCACTCGCTGAGGACCTGGCGCAGGTCCTTGACCTGGGGTTTGCCGTCCAGGCCGATGACGTTCATGTTCACCCGGTACGAGCTTTCCAGGTCGGTGGTGGCGAACAGGTGGGTCATCAGTTCTTCGGCGTCCACGCGATTGGAACGCGGGATGATGACGATGCGTGTCGGGTTCTCGTGGTCCGACTCGTCGCGCAGGTCGGCCACCATCGGCAGCTTCTTGGCCTGCATCTGGCCGGCAATCTGCTCCAGCACCTTGGCCCCGGAGACCTGGTGCGGCAGCGCGGTGACCACGATGTCGCCGTCCTCGACGCGGTACACGGCGCGCATGCGCACCGAGCCGCGGCCGGTTTCGTAGATCTTCTGCAGGTCGGCGCGCGGGGTGATGATTTCCGCCTCGGTGGGGAAATCCGGGCCCGGCACGAAATCGATCAGGTCGGCGACGGTGGAGCCCGGGTTATCCAGCAGGTGCACACAGGCGGCAGCCACTTCGCGCAGGTTGTGCGGCGGAATGTCGGTGGCCATGCCCACGGCGATACCGGTGGTGCCGTTGAGCAGCAGGTTGGGCAGGCGTGCCGGCAGCACGGCCGGTTCGTCCAGGGTACCGTCGAAGTTCGGCACCCAGTCCGCGGTGCCCTGGCCCAGCTCGGACAGCAGGGTCTCGGCATAGCGCGACAGGCGTGCCTCGGTGTAACGCATAGCGGCGAAGGATTTGGGATCGTCCGGCGCACCCCAGTTGCCCTGGCCGTCCACCAGCGGGTAGCGGTAGGAGAAGGGCTGGGCCATCAGCACCATGGCTTCGTAGCAGGCCGAGTCGCCGTGCGGGTGGTACTTACCCAGCACGTCGCCGACGGTACGCGCCGACTTCTTGTGCTTGGCGTCCGCGTCCAGGCCCAGCTCGCTCATGGCATAGACGATGCGCCGCTGTACGGGCTTGAGGCCGTCGCCGATGTGCGGCAGGGCGCGATCCATGATCACGTACATGGAATAGTTCAGGTAAGCCTGTTCGGTGAAGTCGGCCAGTGACCGGCGCTCCACGCCCTCCAGACTCAGATCGAGGGTTTCGCTCATGCGTGCCTCACGGTGAAGATTGCTGGCGCAGCACCAGGGTGCCGTCCTGCTGGGTGAAATCGAGTTGCTTGAGGGCGCTCATGCCGAGCAGCACCTCGTCGCCTTCCATGCCCGGCGCAATCAGCGCGGACACTTCGTTCAATCGGATGTCGCCAAGCTGCAGCGAAGACAGACGCGTACGCCAGCCTTCGCTGCGGCCGTTGGCGGTGTTCAGGGTGATCGGCGCCCCCAGCGGCAACCCCAGGCGCCGGGCCAGCGGCTGCGGGATGGCCACCTGAGTGGCGCCGGTATCGAGCATGAAGGTCACAGGCGTGCCATTGATCTTGCCGTCGACCACATAATGGCCGGCGCGATTGCCGAGCAGGCGCACTTCCACGTAACCATTGCCCCGTACCGACTGCGGTTGCGGGTTCGGGTTGTGCTGACGATCTTCCCAGGCGCCGAAATAGCGGGTGGCAAGCAGGATGCCCGCGCCCCAGGCGAGGAACATCATGATCTTGCCGATCCGCCGACCCGGCACTGCGTCGCTCATTTGCCACCAAGCCAACCGCCGATGGGAGCGGCGAAACGCAGCACATAGGGCCGCGCATCGCCGTCGGCACGGGCATGCTCGCCGTTGTCCAGGCCGATCCAGGCGCCCTGGTCATCGATCAGCAGCGCCTCGGCCACGCCGTAGGGCAGATCATAGCGCCGCTCCGGCGCCAGAGCGCCCGCGGCGAACGACCAGCACTGTTCCTGCGCGCCGGTGTCGGCATTGCGTCGGCAGATCTGGTGCGCCAGGCGTTCGAGGGTGAACAGCTTGTCCTTGTACAGTGCAAGATCGGAGAAATCGATGGACAGCGGACGATCGCTGCCCAGCTCCGGCGGTGGCAGCATCGTGCCGCCTTCGCTGAGCAGCACGCAGTTGCCATCGCACTTCCAGGTGTCGTTGTCGTTGCGCACCCGCAGCAGGCCACGACGCTGACGCTCCGCTGCCAGCCACAGGCGCTTGCCGTCCGGGGAGATCGCCAGGCCTTCATAGAGGGCGTTGAAGCTCATCAGCAGACCGCTGGCCCGAGCCTGGCGCAGCAGGCTCTTGGGCAGCGGCAGCCAGGACGCCTCGCCGGCGACCGGCAACAGCAGCACGGCCGCGTAGCCTTCGCTGACCACATAGCGGTTGCCCGCCTGATCGCAGCTGATGGCCTCGAAGTCCATGGCGCCGCCGCGTACCAGGCTGCTGACGGCGACCCGCGCGCGCATGCCCCAGGACAGGCCGCTGTCCGGCACACCGGGCGACACGAATGCTTCGGCGCTGGCCTGCCAGGCCTTGCCGGGCTGCTCGTCGGGCAGCAGGCGGTAGATGCGGTCGTCGTCACGGTCGGACACCGCCCACAGCTCGCCGCCGCAGTTCGCAAGGCCCGACAGGTTGCCCTTGGGCATGCCCTCCACCGGATGCTCGGAGACGAACTGCAGGGTGTTCGAGACCACCGTGGGCGCGGTATCGGCCAAGGCAGCGCCGGCGCACAGGCCTAGGGCGGCCAGAAGCCAGCGCATCAGGCGAAGTCCGCCAGGTTGCCCTTGGTTTCCAGCCAGGACTTGCGGTCGCCGGCGCGCTTCTTGGCCAGCAGCATGTCCATGATTTCCACGGTGCCTTCGGCGTCGTCCAGGGTCAGCTGGACCAGACGGCGGGTGTTCGGGTCCATGGTGGTTTCGCGCAGCTGTGGCGGGTTCATCTCGCCCAGGCCCTTGAATCGGGTGACCTGCGGCTTGCCACGGCGCTTCTCGGCGGCCAGGCGGTCGAGAATGCCGTCGCGCTCGGCCTCGTCCAGGGCATAGAAGACTTCCTTGCCCAGGTCGATACGGAACAGCGGCGGCATCGCGACGTAGACGTGGCCGGCTTCCACCAGCGGGCGGAAGTGGCGAACGAACAGCGCGCACAGCAGGGTGGCGATGTGCAGGCCGTCGGAGTCGGCGTCGGCGAGGATGCAGATCTTGCCGTAGCGCAGCTGGCTCAGGTCGGCCGCGCCCGGGTCGACGCCGATGGCCACGGCGATGTCGTGGACTTCCTGGCTGGCAAGCACTTCGCCGCCGTCCACTTCCCAGGTGTTCAGGATCTTCCCGCGCAGCGGCATGATCGCCTGGAACTCCTTGTCCCGCGCCTGCTTGGCCGAACCGCCGGCGGAGTCGCCCTCCACCAGGAACAGCTCGGCGCGCATCGGGTCCTGCCCCGCGCAGTCGGCCAGCTTGCCGGGCAGCGCCGGGCCCTGGGTGATTTTCTTGCGCTCGACCTTCTTGCCCGCCTTGAGACGGCGGCCGGCGTTGCTGATGGCCAGTTCGGCCAGTTGCAGCCCCAGTTCGGGGTGAGCGTTGAGCCACAGGCTGAAGGCGTCTTTCACCACGCCGGAAACGAAGGCGGCCGCCTCGCGGGAAGACAGGCGCTCCTTGGTCTGGCCGGAGAACTGCGGCTCCTGCAGCTTCATCGAAAGGACGAAGGCGATGCGCTCCCATACGTCCTCAGGTGCCAGCTTCACACCTCGCGGCAGCAGGTTGCGGAATTCGCAGAACTCGCGCATGGCGTCCAGCAGGCCCTGGCGCAGGCCGTTGACGTGGGTGCCGCCCTGGGCGGTGGGAATCAGGTTGACGTAGCTTTCCTGCAGCGATTCGCCGCCCTCGGGCAGCCACAGCAGGGCCCAGTCCACCGCTTCCTTGTTGCCGGCCAGCGAGCCGCAGAACGGCTCGTCGGGCAGGCGCAGGTTCTCGGACACCGAGTCGACCAGGTAGGAACGCAGGCCGTCCTCGTAGTGCCACTCGACGCGCTCGCCGCTGGACTTGTCCTCGAAGCTGACCAGCAGGCCGGGGCACAGCACCGCCTTGGCCTTGAGCACGTGCTTGAGGCGGCTGACGGAGAACTTGTGCGAGTCGAAGTACTTGGCGTCGGGCCAGAAGCGCACGGTGGTGCCGGTGTTGCGCTTGCCGACGGTGCCGACGACCTCCAGGTCGCTGGACTTGAAGCCATCGGCGAAGGTCATGCGGTATTCGTTGCCGTCGCGCTTCACGCGCACTTCGACCAGGGTCGACAGCGCGTTCACCACCGAGATGCCCACGCCGTGCAGGCCGCCGGAGAACTGGTAGTTCTTGTTGGAGAACTTGCCGCCGGCGTGCAGCTTGGTGAGGATCAGTTCGACGCCCGGCACGCCCTCTTCGGGGTGGATGTCCACCGGCATGCCACGACCGTCGTCGATCACTTCCAGCGAGTTGTCCTCGTGGAGGATCACCTGCACGCTCTTGGCGTGGCCGGCGAGGGCTTCGTCGACGCTGTTGTCGATGACTTCCTGGGCCAGGTGGTTGGGACGAGTGGTGTCGGTGTACATGCCCGGGCGCTTGCGCACCGGATCGAGGCCGGAGAGGACTTCGATGGCGTCTGCGTTATAGGCGTTCTGCTGGGCCATGGGGTCCCTACTTAATCTGAGGAAATTCGTTCAAAGATCGAGAAGTCTACGTCGCGCCACAGGCCGGAGGGTATACCGGCGAACGCCAGCAGTGCCGGCAGGTGGCTGACGAAGCGCTGGAAGCCGTGGTCGCCGCCCGCTTCGATGCGCAGGGCACAGGCCCGGTAATAGCGCTCGGCAGCGCGGTAATCGAGGGTTTCGTCGGCGGTCTGCAGCCACACCTGGTAGCGCGCGCCGTCGACCGGTGCCGGAACCTCCAGCTCGGCCAGGGCCTGGACGTGATCCTGCGTCAGCTCCCAGGTCTCGCCGCTGTAATAGTTGGTCTGCGGGCCGAGCTGACCGTCGAACAGCCGGTGCGGCGCCACCGCCGGGTTGATCAGCACGGCCTTCAGGCCATGCCGCTCGGCCAGATGGGTCGCGTAGAAGCCGCCCAGCGAACTGCCGATCAGCAGCGGCTGGCCGAGCTCGGCGATCGCCGACTCCAGCTGCGCCATGGCCTGGCGCGGATGGTGGTGCAGCGCCGGAACGCGCACCTGCCCCGCCAGCCCCAGATGCTGCAGGGCGGCCACGAACTGGCGCGCCTTCTGCGAGGCGGGCGAACTGTTGAAGCCGTGGATATAGAGGAATGCAGTCATGGGCCGGGAGGCTACAAGCTGCAAGCGGCATGTCGCAAGTGCATCGAACCGAGGATGGCGACTGGTACGAGGCCGGGCCTCAATAGCCCTTGATGCTGTAGTCGACCTCGAAGTCGATGCCGGTCACCCGCGACACCCCCGTTTCCAACAAGCCGTCGGGATGCAGGCGCAGCCAGCGGTAGCCCGGCGCGGGACTGTCGACGCAGAAATCCTCGCTGCCCGGCGTGAACTGCACGCAGGTGGACGGCGAAGCCAGCAGGCGCATGTCACCGCGCATGCGGTCGATCTCCTGGTGCACGTGGCCCCAGAGCAGGCAGCGCACATTGGGGTAGCGGTCCAGCACGGCGAAGAGTTTTTCCGGGTTGTAGATGCCGATCCGGTCCATCCATTTGCTGCCGATTGGCACCGGATGGTGGTGGAAGCTGATCAGCAGGTGCTTGTCCGGTGCCGCCTGGATGGCGCGTTCCAGCAGGCCAACCTGCTCGTCGGTCACTTGCCCCGGCACGGCGCCCGGGATGGTGGAATCGAGCAGGATGACGCGCCAGGCGCCCAGGTCGATCACCGGCTCCAGCAGGTCGGTGCCCGCGGTCGCCTCGCGCATCGCTTCGAGTTCGTCATGGTTGCCGGGGAACCAGCGGATCGGCGCGGCAATCGGCGCAGTGATCTCGCGGAAGCGCTGGTAGGACTCCAGGCTGGCATCCTGCGACAGGTCGCCAGTGGCCAGCACCAGGTCGACGTCCGGCTGCTCGTCACGAACGAGACGGACCACCTGGTTCAGGCTGTCGGCGGTGTCCATGCCCAGCAGACGACCATCGGGTTCGGCGAACAGATGGCTGTCGGAGAGCTGGACCAGCAGGACCGATGCGGTAGCGGAGGGATGTGCGGGCACTGGAGGCAATGCGCCTTCTCCTGTGAGGCGGGCGTCCACGGATGAGGATGAGTATGGTGACAGTCACGCCCCCGGGCAAACCGGGAAAGCGTCACAGATCACATTTAGGGACACGCGGCGGACGACGGACGGGCAGCATATCATGGCCCAAGGCCATTATCGCGATATCAGCGCTGCAGCACCGGCTCCAGCTCATGGCCGCAGGACAGGCAATGGCTCAGCCACTCGCCGAGGAACAGGTTCAATTGGTTCTTCTCGTCCGGCTGGTGCATCGCCTGGTTCGGGTAGGGGTAGATCGCCAGCAGGCGGCGCGCCTGCTCCGCGCCGACCACTTCGGCCATGCGTGCGTCGTGGTACACCCGCACTTCCAGCTTGGGCGCCGGCAGCCACGGCAGACCCAGCTCCTGGCGCACCTGCAGCACGGTGGTGTAGGGGCAGGCCTCCACCACGTCCAGCGCCAGCACGCCGAGCAGCCGCTCGCCTTCGCTGAGCGCCACGCGGCGCGAGACCTGGGCTTCACGCATCTCGGGCAACAGGCGCATCAGGCGCAAGTAGTTCGCCTCGCAGGTCGCCTGCAATCCCGCCAGGTCGACGCGATAGCGCTCGCGCAGCAGATTCACACCCATAACCCCCTTACCTCGGCGCGGTTCAGCGCCAGCCATTGCAGGGCGAGCATGCTCGCCGCGTTGTTGATGCGTCCGTCGCGCACGGCCTGCAGCGCCTCTTCGAAGGGCAGCACGTGCACACGGATATCCTCGCCCTCTTCCGGCAAGCCGTAGATCCCCGCCGCGGCACCGCTGTCGCAACGGCCAACGAACAGATGCACCAGCTCGTTGCTGCCACCGGGCGACGGCAGGTACTGGGCGATCGGCCAGAGCGCGCCGAGGGTCAGCCCGGCCTCTTCCACCGCTTCGCGGCGGGCCACCTCTTCCGGCTCCTCGTCCTTGTCAATCAGGCCGGCGACCAACTCCAGCAGCCAGGGGTTGACCCCGGCGTCCATGGCGCCGACGCGGAACTGCTCGATCAGCACCACTTCATCGCGCCGCGGATCGTAGGGCAGCACGCAGACGGCATCGTGCCGCACGAACAATTCGCGGGTCAGCACGGGGCCCATGCCACCAGCGAACTGGCGATGCCGCAGGTGCAGCCGGTCGAGTTTGTAGAAGCCCTTGAAGCACTGTTCGCGCTTCTGGATCTCGACATCCTGGGGGCCTGGCTTGAACGTATCCGACATCCCGTTCCACTCACTGATCGATTGAACTTCGCGCCATCCTATCGCGCCGCTTGCGGCGGCGCAGCCTCTTTCTCGGACCGCCCGGCGGGCAGCGCGAACGTGCGCGCTTACCCTGCCGCCGTGCCCCGGACTGGTTCATACTGCCCGCCGAACCGGCGGCCGCGATGACGGTCCAAACCGCCCATGTCCGCGACGACAAGGAATCCCATGCGTCTTCTGAAACTCGCTGCCCTCGGCAGCCTCTGCCTGCTACTGGGCGCTTGCCAGGGCCTGTTCAAACCCGGCCTCGATGAGCCACTGGCCGCCCGCCCTACCAGCTTCGAACACCTCAAGCCCGGCTGCCAGGGCGAGCAATGCCCGCTGTTCAACCTGGATAGCGTCGACTTCGACGACGAACCGGCGCTCAACGCGGCGATCAACCAGCAACTGCTGGAGCTTGCACGCAGCCCTGACGGCGCCGTGCCGGCCAGCCTCGAGGTCTACGAGAAACGCTTCCTGGACGGCGCCCAGCCCGGCTGGAGCAGCTACCTGCAAGCCAAGGTCCGCGAACAGCATGACGGCCTGGTGATCATCGAACTGTCCAGCTATCGCTTTACCGGCGGCGAGTACGGTCAACCGGGACGCGCCTTCATCAATTATGACCGGCGTCTGCACAAGGTGCTGGCGTTGCAGGACATTCTTCTGCCCGGCCAGGAGGAAGCCTTCTGGAAGACCGCGCGCCTGGCGCACCAGGCGTGGATCCTGCAGAACAAGCTGGACGAGCAGGACCCGAACTTCTCGAAGAACTGGCCCTTCCAGACCACGCCGCACTTCGCCCTGACCTTCGGCGCGCTGACGCTCAAGTACGACATTGACCGCATCGCGCCGCACTCGGTCGGGCATCCGGAGCTGAAGATTCCCTATCCGCGCCTGAACGGCATCGTGAAGCCGTATTACTTCCCGGGACGCGGGGCGCAGTAGGCAGGCTTCACAGCGACCGGTGGCCAATCGCGGACGAAGTCCGCTCCTACACCACGTTTCAGCACGTGCGTAGGAGCGGATTCATCCGCGATCAGCCGGCAAGGCCGGCATTGGGCGAGTTCGCGAGCAATAACGATGGCGTCCCCCTCGCTCCTACAGGCCCGACGCCGGTGCAACTGCTCTTGTAGGAGCGAGCTTGCTCGCGAACCGCATTACGCCGAAGCCGGCACCTTCACACCGACACGTCCCAGCAGCAGTTGCAGCACGCCCGCCACCACCAGCGCCGGCAGGGTTGCGCCCAGGTCCGGCTGGTAGTTCGCCAGCAGGTGATAGACCACCACGCCACCGCCCCAGGCCAGCAGCGAACCCCAGCGCAGGCCGTGGGGAATGGCGGCCGGCGCGCGGCGGCGCAGCACGAAGTGGTCCACCAGCACCACGCCGAACAGCGGGGCGAACACCGATCCGATCAGCAGCAGGAAGTTCTGGTACTGCGCCAACGGCGCGAACCAGGCGATCAGGGTGCAGATCACGCCGATGGCCAGCGCCAGGTGCTCGACCTTCAGCGGCAGCAGGATGCCACTGGAAACCGCCGCCGAGTGGATGTCAGCGAAGGCCTTCTCCGACTCGTCCAGCAGGATCAGCAGCAGCGGGATGCCCATGCCGGCGCCGGCCAGGGCCAGCAGCAGCGCGTTGGCGTCGCTGCCCTCGGCGAACGCCAGGGTGTAGGCCACGCCCAGGCCCATCAGCCAGAAACAGCCAATGAAGAAGCCCAGCGCGGCGCCGCCGAAGGTGTGCCCGGCACGCTTGCCGAAGCGCGAGTAGTCGGCGATCAGCGGCAGCCAGGACAGCGGCATGGCGATGGCGATGTCGAAGCCCACGGCGAACGGCAGCGACCCATCGCCGGCCTTGGCCCAGAGCGCGGTCAGGTCGGCGCGCTTGAACAGGTCGAAGGTCAGCCAGATGCAGGCGGCGATCAGCAGCCAGATACCCCAGCGACGCAGCACGCGGCGGACGAAGGCGAGCGGCCCGCTGACCGCCAGCAGGGTCGCCAGTGCGCCGAACACCAGGGTCCAGAGCGCCGGGCTGGTCCAGGTGCTGCCTTCGCCGAACGCACGGCCCGCAAGCAGGCTGGCGGCGTCGCGCATGACGATGATCTCGAAGGCGCCCCAGCCCACCAGCTGCAGCAGGTTGAGCAGGGCCGGCAGCGCCGCGCCGTGGCTGCCCAGGCTCAGCTTGAGCGAAGCCATGGCGGCCAGGCCCGTGTCGGTGCCGATTACCCCGGCGCTGGCCAGCAGCAGCACGCCGACCAGGGTGCCGAGCAGGATGGCGCCCAGCGCGCCGGCCAGGCCCAGGCCGGGCGCCAGCAGCGCGCCGGTCTGCAGCACCATCAGGCCGATGCCGAGGGAGAACCAGAGGGAAAAAACGTCGCGCAGGCCGAGCACGCGCTGGGCGCTATCGACGGCGACGGTGGGGGAATAGTTGGTGGCGGTGGTGGTCACGATGGGTGCAGGGCTCGAATGTTGAGTTGGCTTCTTGTTGTTTGCTTTTCGTAGGAGCGAGCTTGCTCGCGAACCTTGCTCGCCGGCGACTCCGCTGCTGGGCGGTTCGCGAGCAAGCTCGCTCCTACAGAGTTGCCTGCCCTCGCGATGAGGGCAGGCACAGGCATCACACCTGCTTGTAGATCACCGAACCTTCTTCCTTGAAGCGCGCGGACTGTTGCTGGAAGCCGGCCTCGATGGCTTTCTGCTCATCGGTCAGGCCGTTCTCCTTGGCGTAGTCGCGGACTTCCTGGGTGATCTTCATGGAGCAGAACTTCGGCCCGCACATGGAGCAGAAGTGCGCGACCTTGGCCGAGTCCTTGGGCAGGGTCTCGTCGTGGAAGGCACGGGCGGTGTCCGGGTCCAGGCCGAGGTTGAACTGGTCCTCCCAGCGGAACTCGAAGCGCGCCTTGGACAGTGCATTGTCGCGGATCTGCGCGCCCGGGTGGCCCTTGGCGAGATCGGCGGCGTGCGCGGCGATCTTGTAGGTGATGATGCCGGTCTTCACGTCATCCTTGTTCGGCAGGCCCAGGTGCTCCTTGGGCGTGACGTAGCAGAGCATGGCGCAGCCGTACCAGCCGATCATCGCCGCGCCGATGCCCGAGGTGATGTGGTCGTAGCCCGGCGCGATGTCGGTGGTCAGCGGGCCGAGGGTGTAGAACGGCGCCTCGTCGCAGCACTCCAGCTGCTTCTCCATGTTCTCCTTGATCAGGTGCATGGGCACGTGGCCGGGGCCTTCGATCAGCACCTGGACGTCGTGCTTCCAGGCAATGCGGGTCAGCTCGCCGAGGGTTTCCAGCTCGCCGAACTGAGCGGCATCGTTGGCATCGGCCACCGAGCCCGGACGCAGGCCATCGCCCAGCGAGAAGCTGACGTCGTAGGCCTTCATGATTTCGCAGATTTCCTCGAAGTGGGTGTAGAGGAAATTCTCCTGGTGATGGGCCAGGCACCACTTGGCCATGATCGAGCCGCCACGGGAGACGATGCCGGTGACGCGCTTGGCGGTCAGCGGCACGTAGCGCAACAGCACGCCGGCATGGATGGTGAAGTAGTCCACGCCCTGCTCGGCCTGCTCGATCAGGGTGTCACGGAAGATTTCCCAGGTCAGGTCCTCGGCGATGCCGTTGACCTTCTCCAGCGCCTGGTAGATCGGCACGGTGCCGATGGGTACCGGGCTGTTGCGCAGGATCCACTCGCGGGTTTCGTGGATGTGCTTGCCGGTGGACAGGTCCATCACCGTGTCGGCGCCCCAGCGGATACCCCAGGTGAGCTTCTCCACTTCTTCCTCGATGGAGGAACCCAGGGCGCTGTTGCCGATGTTGCCGTTGATCTTCACCAGGAAGTTGCGGCCGATGATCATCGGTTCCAGTTCGGTGTGGTTGATGTTCGCCGGGATGATCGCGCGGCCGCGGGCCACTTCGTCACGGACGAACTCGGGGGTGATTTCCTTGGGAATGCTCGCACCGAAGCTCTGGCCCGGATGCTGGGCGTCCAGCAGGCCCGCGGCGCGGGCTTCCTGCAACTTCATGTTCTCGCGGATGGCGATGTATTCCATCTCGGGCGTGATGATGCCCTGGCGCGCGTAGTGCATCTGCGTGACGTTCTTGCCGGCCTTGGCGCGGCGCGGAGTGCGCACGTGGGCGAAGCGCAGGGCATCGAGGCTGGCATCGGCCAGGCGCGACTGGCCGAACTCGGAGGTCAGGCCGGGGAGGATTTCGGTGTCGCCGCGCTCGTCGATCCAGCGCGAACGCACGTCCGGCAGGCCCTTGCGCAGGTCGATGCGCACGTCCGGGTCGGTGTAGGGACCGGAGGTGTCGTAGACCATCACCGGCGCGTTCTTCTCGCCGCCGAAGGCGGTGGGGGTGTCGGCGAGAGAAATCTCCCGCACGGGGACGCGGATGTCCGGGCGCGAGCCGGTCAGGTAGACCTTTTTCGAATTCGGGAAGGGCTGGGTCGACTGGCGGTCCAGCTGTTCAAGGCGGGTGACGTTGTTTTTCTGGGTGCTCATCCTGGCTCTCCTGGGGTTGATTGCCGGGGAGAACCTGGGACGAGAGGAGCTGCTTGCCGCAGCGAAGGGACGCATCCCGGTAAGGGCGGGGGCCGGGGCGGAATGCGCCGCGGGATGCGTACTTCTTGTTCCCTACGCGGGTCTTAACCCGATCAGGTTCAACGGGATCCGGAACTATCCGATCTCAGCCCCTCGCAATGGGGCACCCCGACAAGAACGCCCGCAGTCTAATCAAGTGCACAAGGATTAGCCAATGCCGTCTGACCGAAAACCACGCAATTACCTACAGGTAGCTACACTCCTGCCTCGGAAGGCTCGTACGAAGGTGCCTTGACCGCTCCCGGCGGCAACCGTAGCCTTGCTCCACCTCGCATCACTTTCTAGGACGAACGAATGCTGCGCAGACTCTCCCTGGCTGTCGCCGTTGCAGCTACGACAGGCTTTGCCTGGGCTGCCCAGCCCGCTCCGGCCGCCTCTCCCCTGCCGACCAAGACGGACCTGATCCGCGTCTACAAGGACGCCGTCGACAACAACGCCGACCTCGCCGCAGCGCAGGCCGACTACCTGGCCCGTAAGGAAGCCGTGCCGCAGGCGCGTTCCGGCCTGCTGCCGCAGATCAACGCCGGCGCCAACGTAGGCAGCACCCGTACCTCGCTGGACGAACCCAACGCCACGCTGAACCGCAGCAGCCAGGTGCTCCAGGCGACCCTGAGCCAACCGCTGTTCCGCGCCGATCGCTGGTTCCAGCTCAAGGCGGCGAAAAACGTCAGCGAACAGGCCCAGCTGGAATTCTCCGCGACCCAGCAGGCGTTGATCCTGCAGAGCGCCGAGAATTACTTCGGCGTGCTCCGCGCCCAGGACAACCTGGCCGCCAGCAAGGCCGAGGAAGCGGCGTTCAAGCGCCAGCTCGACCAGTCCAACGAGCGCTTCGATGTCGGTCTGTCGGACAAGACCGACGTACTCGAATCCCAGGCCAGCTACGACACCTCGCGGGCCAACCGCCTGGTGGCCGAACAGCAGGTGGATGACGCCTTCCAGGCCCTGGTCACCCTGACCAACCATGAGTACAGCGCCCTCGAGGGCATCCTGCATTCCATGCCGGTGGTTGCGCCGATGCCCAACGACGCCAAGGCCTGGGTGGATACCTCGGTGCAGCAGAACCTGGCGCTGCAGGCCAGCAACTATGCGGTCGACGCCGCCGAAGAGACCCTGCGCCAGCGCAAGGCCGGCCACCTGCCGACCGTCGACGCCGTGGCGCAGTACCAGAAAGGCGACAACGACGCCCTGGGCTTCGCCAATACCGGCGTGCCTGGCGATCCGCACTACGGCAAATGGGTCGACGAGAGCAGCATCGGCCTGCAGCTGAACGTGCCGATCTACACCGGCGGCCTGACCAGTTCCCAGGTCCGCGAGGCCTACCAGCGCCTGAGCCAGAGCGAACAACTGCGTGAAAGCCAGCGCCGCCAGGTGGTGCAGAACGCCCGCAACCAGCACCGTGCGGTGAACACCGACGTGGAGCAGGTGAAGGCGCGGCGCCAGGCGATCATCTCCAACCAGAGCTCGCTGGAAGCCACCGAGATCGGCTACCAGGTCGGTACCCGCAACATCGTCGACGTACTGGACGCCCAGCGTTCGCTGTACAACTCGGTGCGCGACTACAACAACACCCGCTACGACTACATCCTCGACAACCTGCGCCTGAAGCAGACCGCCGGCACCCTGGCGCCGAGCGACCTGGAAGCGCTGAGCGGCTACCTCAAGCCGGATTACAACCCGGACAAGGACTTCCTGCCGCCGGACCTGGCCAAGGCCGCCGAGGCACAGCTCAAGTCCAGTCCCAAGTACTGATCGAGCCTCACGAAAAAGCCCCGCATCGCGGGGCTTTTTCTTTGCGCCGTCAAAGGCGAAATGACGGTGTCGACCTGTAGGAGCGGACTCTGTCCGCGACCGGGTCATCCACGCGCCTGGCCTATCGCCAGAGCGGCCGATCAGACATCGCGGACGGAGTCCGCTCCTGCGCAAGCTTCCGCCACGCACTCAGTCCCGATACCCCGGCGAAACCCGGTCGAGCATCCGCAGCAGCGCCCCCCAGGCCAGGTCGTTGCCATCCGGGTCACTCAGCTCGCCCTCGGCCAGCGGCCGCTGCGGCGCGTTGAACTGCTGCTCGGTATAGCGGCAGACCTCCTCCGGCGGAATCACCAGCTCGCCGCCAGCCTGCGCCGCCAGCTGGATGTCGCAGGCCTTCTCCAGGTAGTACATGCGCAGGAACGCCTGCTGCACGCTCTGGCCCACGGTCAGCAGGCCGTGGTTGCGCAGCATCAGGCCGATATGCTCCTCACCCAGGTCGCGCACCAGGCGCACCTGCTCGTCCATCGACAGGGCGATGCCTTCGTAGTCGTGGTAGCCGAGCCGGCCGTAGAACTCCATGGACATCTGGTTCAGCGGCAGCAGCCCGCAGGCCTGCGCCGCCACCGCGCAACCGGCGCGGGTGTGCGTATGCAGCACGCACTGCGCGTCCTCGCGGGCACCGTGGATGGCGCTGTGGATGACGAAGCCGGCCGGGTTGACCTTGTACGGCGTCGGCTCCACCGGATGGCCGGTGAGATCGATCTTCACCAGGCTCGACGCGGTAATCTCGTCGAACATCAACCCATAGGGGTTGATCAGGAAATGGTGCTCGGGGCCGGGGATACGCACCGAGATATGGGTGAAGATCAGGTCGCTCATGCGGAAATGCGCGATCAGCCGGTAGCAGGCCGCCAGCTCCTCGCGCAGTTTCCACTCCTCGGGCGGACAAGTGGCGCGGCTCGGTGCCTGCGCCGGCATCAACGTCATGGTGCTCTCCTCCTCAAACTGAAGGACGCCGGGGCCAGAAGGCCCCGGCGTCACGCTCACTGGGCGGCCCAGGCGTTGAAGCGCTCTTCCAGCTCCTCGCCATGGTCGACCCAGAATTCATCGTCCATCGCCAACCCCTGGGGCAGGTTCTGCGTCGAGGTGGGCACCCAACCGGCCAGGTCCGACGGCAGGCGTTCGGCGGCCTGCTTGTTGGTCGGACCATACGCAATGTGCTTCACGTAGTCGACCTGGGCATCAGGCTGGTTGGCGAAGGCGATGAAGCGCTTCGCTGCATCGACATGCTGCGAGCCCTTGATGATCGCCCAGTAGTCCATGCCATACAGGCTGCCCGGCCAGACCAGCTGCAGGTTACGCCCGCCCTTGTAGGCATCGGCGATACGCCCGGTGTAGGTCGAGGTCATGACCACATCACCGGCGGCCAGCCATTGCGGCGGTTGCGCTCCGGCTTCCCACCACTGGATGTTCGGCTTGAGCTGGTCGAGCTTGGCGAAGGCGCGGTCAACACCGGCCTTGGTGCCCAGCACCTTGTACACGTCGGCCGGCTTCACACCATCGGCCAGCAGGGCAAACTCCAGGTTGTAGATGGCGCGTTTGCGCAGGCCACGCTTGCCGGGGAATTTCTTCAGGTCCCAGAAATCCGCCCAGGAGGTCGGCGCCGGCTTGAGCTTGTCGGCGTCGTAGGCAATCGCCACGCCCCATACCAGCGCAGCGGAACCGCAATCCTTGGCAGCGTTGGGGATCAGCTGGTCCTTGCCGCCGATCTGCTGCCAGTTCAGCGGTACGAACAGTCCCTCGTCGCAGCCACGGGCCAGGTCCGGGCCCTCGATCTGCACCACGTCCCAGTCGGCGTGGCCGGTGTCGGCCATCACCTTGATGCGGGCCATTTCACCGTTGTACTCGCTCTGGGTCACCCCGACCCCGGATTGCTTGCTGAAAGGCTGGAAGAAGGCCGCATCCTGGGCCTTCTGGCCGGCGCCGCCGTAGCCGACCACCACCATGCTCTCGCTGGCGTGGGCAGCAGCGCAGCAGAATCCGAGGGCGAGCAGCAGCGGCTGCACAGCATTCTTGCGGAAAGTCATTGGGCATACCCCATGTCATAGGAGGTAACGGGCGCAGCGCAAAGCGCCACGCGCACGCTGGATGGGCGCGCCGGAACAACGGACAGAGGTCGAACGGTGGTCTGCGGGCAGGCCCGCAAAGCGAGTGGGGACCGTGCGGGACGGTTCATGCGCCTCTCCTCTTGTAGTTGTTGTGGAGCACGTCGCGGTTGAGCCCGAAGAACCGGGCCGGAGATGAAACTACCCAGTCAATTTTAAAAAAAACAAGTTGATTTTTTACTGGCGGTAAATTTCCATAGACCCAGCTTAGATGCCCCATCCCGACTTCAGGAGAACCCCCGTGTCCGAGGTCCGCCACTTCCAACAGTCCGCCCTGCAGTTCCAGTCCTACGCCGGCGAACCGGTCGACCGCGCCGCCATCTGCCGCCTGATCGGCCCGACCGACAGCCAGACCATGGGTGCCGGCCTGGCGCGCTTCGATGGCGTCTCCATCGAGTGGACGGTGCTCTACGACGAACTGATCGTGGTGCTGGACGGCCACTTCCGCCTGCGCCTGGCCGACCGCGTGATCGAGGCCGCGCCGGGCGACGTGATCTGGGTTCCCGAACGCACCCCGCTGGCCTACGAAGGCGAAAAGGCCACTGTCTTCTACGCCCTTTATCCCGTGGATTGGCAGGCGCGCAACGCCTGATCCGCCGACCACACAACAACAAGAATCCGGAGTTGCCCGATGAGCCAGTTTCCCCACCTGTTCAGCCCGCTGCAGATTCGCGGCAAGACGCTGAAGAACCGCATCATGTCCACCGGGCACGACACCTCGATGCCCACCGACAACCTGGTCAACGACCAACTGGTGGCTTACCACACCGCGCGCGCCAAGGGCGGCGTCGGCCTGATCGTGCTGCAGGTCGCCGGCGTGCATGACAGCGCGCGCTACACCTCCCACGTGCTGATGGCCACCGACGACGCCTGCATCCCCGGCTACCGGCGCATCGCCGAGGCGTGCCACGCCGAGGGCACCGTGGTGCTGTCCCAGGTGTTCCACCCGGGCCGCGAGATCATGGAGTCCAGCGACGGCCTGCTGGCCGTCGCCTACTCCGCCTCCGCCTCGCCGAACGAGCGCTTCCGCGTGATGCCCCGCGAACTGAGCCAGGCGATGATCGACGAGATCATCGAGGGCTATGCCGCCGCCGCGCGCCGCCTGCACGCCGCGGGCATCGACGGCGTGGAAGTGGTGGCCAGCCACGGCTACCTGCCGGCGCAATTCCTCAACCCGCGGGTGAACCGCCGCAGCGACGGCTACAACGGCGACCTCGACGCGCGCCTGCGCTTCACCCGCGAAGTGATCGCCGCGGTGCGCGCGGCCACCGACGAGAACTTCATCATCGGCCTGCGCATCTCCGCCGACGAGCGCGATCCGGAAGGCCTGACCGAGGACGAATCGCTGCAGGCGGTGAAGTCCCTGCAGAACGAGCTGGACTACGTGCATATCGTCGCCGGTACCTCGGCGTCGCTGGGCGGCGCCATCCATATCGTGCCGCCGATGGCCATCGAAGCGGCCTACCTGGCCAACGAGGCCGGCACCTTCAGGCGAAGCCTGGAGATTCCGCTGTTCGTCACCGGGCGCATCAACCAGCCGCAGGAAGCCGAGCTGATCGTCGCCCGCGGCCAGGCCGACGTGTGCGGCATGACCCGCGCACTGATCTGCGACCCGCAGATGCCGAGCAAGACCGAAAGCGGCCACGTCGAGGATGTGCGCGCCTGCATCGCCTGCAACCAGGCGTGCATCGGTCACTTCCACCGCGGCTACCCGATCTCCTGCATCCAGCACCCGGAAACCGGGCGCGAACTGATCTACGCCGAGCGCAAGCCGGCCGCCCAGCGCAAGCGCGTGCTGGTGGTCGGCGGCGGGCCGGCCGGCATGAAGGCCGCCGCCGTCGCGGCCCAGCGCGGCCATGAGGTGACCCTCTGCGAGGCCAGCGGGCAACTCGGCGGACAGGTCAACCTCGCCCAGCTGCTGCCGCGCCGCGCCGAATTCGGCGGCGCCTCCACCAACCTGCAGCGCGAGATGCAGCTGGCCGGCGTCGAAGTCCGCCGCAACACCCGTGTCGACCGCGCCCTGGTCGAGCAGGAGCGCCCCGACGTGGTGATCGTCGCCACCGGCGCCAAACCCTACCGGCCGCCCTACGAGGAAGCCGGCAACCTGCAGGTGGTGGACGCCTGGCAAGTGCTGCGCGGTGAAGTGAAGATCGGCCGCTCGGTGCTGGTCACCGACTGGCGCGCCGACTGGATCGCCCCCGGCATCGCCGAGCGCCTGGTGCACGATGGCCACCAGGTACAGCTGGCGGTGAACGGCACCCACGTCGGCGAAAACCTGCCGCTCTACGTGCGCGACCATCTGGCCGGCGAGCTGCACCGCCTGGGCATCAACGTCACGACCTACGCCCGCCTGTACGGCGTCGACGACAGCACCGTCTACCTGCAGCACAGCGCCAGCGGCGAGCCGATGCTGGTGGAGAACATCGACACCCTGGTGCTCTGCCAGGGCCACCAGCCGGTGGACGAGCTGGCCGACGAGATCGCCGACCTCGCGGACGTCCGCCGCATCGGCGACTGCCTGGCGCCGCGTACGGCGGAAGAAGCGATCTATGAAGGGTTGAAGGTGGGCTGGGCGATCTGATCTTCCCGTAGGATGGGTAGAGCGCAGCGAAACCCATGCTGTCTCGCGCGAAATCTGAATGAACTGTGCTGGGCACGATGGGTTTCGCGCTGCTCTACCCATCCTACGATCCGACTAGCAGGTCCACAGGCGCGACGCATTGTTTAGAATGCCCCACGACGAAACCCGCCAGGACCCTCTCCGCATGAGCCCGAAAGCCCCGCAGGAAGCACCCGCCAACGCCGAAGCGCAGTTCCTCGGCACCCGCATCCGCGGCCTGCGCAAACGGCTCGGCATGACCCTGGCGGAGCTGGCCGAGCAGAGCGGGCTGACCGCCGGCTACATCAGCCAGCTGGAACGCAACCTGGCCTACCCGTCGATCCCGGCGCTGTTCAACATCGCCCGCAGCCTGGGCGTGACCATCCAGTGGTTCTTCGCCAGCGAAGTGCAGGTCGATCCGGCCGACGCAGGCTACGTAGTGCGGCGCAACGCGCGTACCAGCGTGCATTACGAAGACGGCATCGTCGACGAACTGCTCAGCCCGCAGCCCAGCCGCCAGCTGGAAATCCTCCACTCGCGCTTCCCCCCGGGCGCCTACAGCCAGCAGAGCTACAGCCACGACGGCGAGGAGGCCGGCTACCTGCTCAGCGGCAGCTTCGAACTCTGGGTGGGCGAGCGCCATTTCCTGCTCAACGAAGGCGACAGCTTCAGCTATTCCAGCCAGGAGCCGCACCGTTATGGCAATCCGGGGGATGTGGATGCGGTGGTGCTCTGGGTGATTACGCCGCCGACGTTCTGAGGCGCGCCAAGGATCTTCGTAGGACCGAGGGGGACGCCCAGTCCTTGCTCGCGAACGCTCTTTCAACGGCATCGGTGCCAGGCAGGTTCGCGAGCAAGCTCGCTCCTACAAGGGATTGCCCCTGGCAGATCGGCGCGTGGGCTTGGCATCGCCACCCGCCTGTAGCTTCTTGAAAGGCGCAGTATCCAGCTGACTCGGTGGCACGCCTCACACCGAACGGTCCCCTCTCCCTCAGGAGCGGGGCGCGCAGCCAGGGTTAGGGTGAGGGTGAGGGAGATCCCTCGCGCTGGAGGCCGATCAGCCCTTGATCAGTCGCCCCAGCCCATCGAGCAGCCGCTCCAGCGCGCCCTGGTTAGCTTTCATCACGCCCAGCCCGGCCTCGGCCATGCGCTGGGCGCTCGTCGGTTCATCCCACAGGGCGGCCACCGCCACCGCCAGCGAAGGCGCATCCGCCACTTCACGCAGCGCACCGACCTCACGCAATTGCGCGGCGATCTCCAGGAAGTTGAACAGGTGCGGCCCGGACAGCACCGGCTTGCCCAGCGCCGCCGGCTCCAGCAGGTTGTGTCCGCCGTTGGGCACCAGGCTGCCGCCGACGAAGGCGACGTCGGCCAGAGCATAGAGGAACAGCAGCTCGCCCATGGTGTCGCCGAGCAGCACCTGGGTTTCGGCGGCGATCAGCTCCCCCGTGGAACGCCGCTGGGTGCTGAAGCCTTCGCGCCGGCACAGCTCGAACGTCGGGTTGAAGCGCTCCGGGTGGCGCGGCACCAGGATCAGCAGCGCGTCCGGGTGCTTCTCCAGCAATTGGCGATAGGCGGCCAGGGCAATCTCGTCCTCGCCGGCATGGGTGCTGGCGGCAATCCACACCGGGCGCTGCTGCGCCTGCCACTGGCCGCGCAGCGCATTGGCGCGAGCCAGCAACTCGGGATCGATGGTCAGGTCGAACTTGATCGAGCCGGTCACGCTCACGCAGTCCGGGCGCGCACCCAACTGGCGGAAGCGCTCGGCCTCGGCCTCGGTCTGCACGGCGATCCAGCTCATCTCTTCCAGCATTGGCCGGGTCAGCCCGCCGAAGCGCGCATAGCCCCGCGCCGAGCGCTCGGACAGCCGCGCATTGGCCAGCGCCACCGGAATGCCGCGCTTGGCGCACTGGTGGATGTGGTTCGGCCACAGCTCGGTTTCCATGATCACGCCCAACACCGGCCGCGCACGGTCAAGGAAGCGCGCCGCCGCCCAGGGCAGGTCGTACGGCAGATAGCAGTGCTGCACCTGGTCGCCGAACATCGCGCGGATGCGCTCGGAGCCGGTGGGGGTCATGCAGGTGACAGTGATCGGCAGATCGGGATGGCGCTGCATCAGCGCGCGGATCATCGGCGCGGCAGCGATGCTCTCGCCCACCGACACCGCGTGCACCCAGATGCCGCCGGGCTTGAGCGCCGGCAGGCCGAGGGCGAAGCGCTCGCCGACGCGCTGGGCATAGGCCGGCGCCTTGCGCGAACGCAGGAACAGGCGCAGCACGACCAGCGGCAGGCCCAGGTGGAACAGCAGGGTATAGAGGGTCCGGTTCATGGCGGCGGAGAGTAGCAAATTCCAGCGGCCTGCCGCTGCACAGGCGCCCCCATGGAAGCGGCTTTTGATTTTGTAGGAGCGGACTCCGTCCGCGATTGATCATCGCGCGCGGGAATCATCGCGGACGGAGTCCGCTCCTACGAGATACATCTGCACTCGGGGCGGCCCTCACCCTAACCCTCTCCCAGGGGGAGAGGGGACCGTTCGGCGCGGGATCAAACCGAGGTGTCAGCCGGCACGGACGGCTCCCTCTCCTTGGGGAGAGGGCTGGGGTGAGGGGGAGCGCAGGCACGGATTATCCAGAAGAAGACAGTTGCTCCTACGAAAAGCTCGTCATACGGGCGAAGCGAGGTGCTCCGCAAAGCACTCGCCCAACCAGTTCGCCGCAGGCCCCAGTGGCTCGTCGCGGCGCCAGACCAGCTCCACCACCAGCGGCGGCGGCGTCCAGTCGCTGGCCAGCTCCACCAGCAGCGGTTGGTACGCCGGGTACTGCGCCACGTGGGTCGGCAACCAGGCCCAGCCGAGGTCGCGCATCAGCAGTTCGGCCATGGCGTAGAAGCTGTCGGCGCGCCACACCAGCGGGCTGATCTGCTCGCCGCCGGGGTAATGGCTGTCCTGCGGCGCCATCAGCAGCTGGCGATGCCGCGCCAGCTCGCGGCGGTCGGCGTAATCCAGCTTCGCCAGCTCGTGCCCGGCGCCGCAGACGGTGACCATCTCGATGGTGCCCAGACGCTGCCGCTCCAGCTGCTCCGGCATGTCCTCGTGGTGGAACAACAGGCCAAGGTCCGCGCGCCGCTCCAGCAGCTTGCGCGCCACATCGCCCTGGGCACTGCTGGACAGCTGCACTTCCACAGTGGGGAACTCCTGCGCCAGCGCCTGCAGCCCGGAGAGCACCGGCTGGTACGGCATGGCCTCGTCCTGGGCCAACCGCAGCAGCGGCTCCGCGCCGCGCACCAGCGCCAACGCGCGGCTTTCCAGGCGCTCGCACTGGCGCAGTACTTCCCGCGCCTCATCCAGCAGCGCCCGGCCCTCGGCGGTCAGCACCGGCTGGCGGCCGCTGCTGCGGTCGAACAGGGTCACGCCCAGGTCGCTCTCCAGCAGCGCGATGGAGGAACTCACCGCCGATTGCACGCGCTTGAGCTGGCGCGCCGCCGCCGAGAAGGAGGATTGATCGGCGACGCTGACGAAGAGTCGCAACTGGTCCAGGTTCCACTGCATGACCTATCTCCCATAAAGATAGGTAATGACTTTATCCCATCATCCAGATGACTAGAATGCCCACCAGACCGAACGCAACCCACGCGCCGCAAAAGGCGGCGCGTCGCTTCCGGGGAGGACCTGTCATGCCCGGCTATCTCTACCTCGCCATCGCCATCGTCGCCGAAGTCATCGCCACCGCCTCGCTGAAGTCGGTGAAGGGCCTGTCCACGCCTCTGCCACTGGTACTGGTGATCGTCGGCTACGCCATCTCCTTCTGGATGCTGACGATCGTGGTGCGCAGCATCCCGGTGGGCATCGCCTACGCCATCTGGGCCGGTCTGGGCATCGTGCTGGTCAGCATCGCCGCGCTGGTGCTCTACCAGCAGAAGCTCGACACCCCGGCGCTGCTGGGCATGGGCCTGATCGTCAGCGGCGTCGTGGTGATCCAGCTGTTCTCCGGCAACGCCGGCCACTGAGCAGGTTTGACTGGCTGACCGTCAGCGCCCTCAAAAGCCCCTCACCCTGGCCCTGGCTGCGCGCGCCGCTCCTCAAACGGGAGAGGGAACCGTTCGGTCCAGGATGAAACCTCGGCGTCAGCCTGCACTGACTGCCCCCTCTCCCTCTGGGAGAGGGCTGGGGTGAGGGAGGCGGCGGCTCCGTAGCTTGCGGCGAGTCGCTACCTCCAAGGGTTATACTGCGCGCTTCGTTTTCCCCTCGAGGCGCTTTCATGTCCGAATCCCTGAGCACCGACATCCTCATCGTCGGCGGCGGCATCGCCGGTCTCTGGCTCAATGCCCGCCTGCGGCGCGCCGGCTTCTCCACCGTGCTGGTAGAGAACACCGCGCTGGGCGGCGTGCAGAGCATGCGCTCACAGGGGATCATCCATGGCGGCACCAAGTACGCCCTGCACGGCGCACTGACCGGCGCCTCGGAAGCCATCGCCGACATGCCGGCGCTGTGGCGCGACTGCCTGGCCGGCACCGGCGAGCTGGACCTGCGCGGCGTACGCGTGCTTTCCGACGCCCATTACCTGTGGTCGCCCGGCGGCCTGGCCGGCAACCTCACCAGCTTCTTCGCCAGCAAGGCGGTGCGCAGCCGCGTCGCCCAGGTGAAAGGCGCCGACCTGCCCCCCGCGCTGCAGGACAAGGCCTTCAAGGGCAAGGCCTACCGCCTTACCGAACTGGTGCTCGACGTGCCCAGCCTGATCGCCCGCCTCGCCGAACTGGCCGGCAACAGCCTGCTGGCCGGCGAGCGCATCGAGCCGCTGCGCGAGGGCGACAACCTGGCGGGCCTGCGTGTCGATGGCCGCGAGATCCGCGCCCAGCGCGTGGTGCTCAGCGCCGGCGCCGGCAACGAAGCCTTGCTCCGTGAGCTGGGCGTGGAACGCCCCGAAATGCAGCGCCGTCCGCTGCACATGGTGCTGGTCACCGCGCCGACCCTCAAACCCCTGTACGCCCATTGCGTGGGCGGCGGCCCCAAGCCGCGCGTCACCGTCACCACCCATCCGCTGAGCAATGGCGACTGGGTCTGGTACCTGGGCGGAGACATCGCCGAAGCCGCCGGCGTGGCCCGCAACGAGGCCGAGCAGATCGCCGAGGCGCAGCACGAACTGCACAAGCTGGTGCCCTGGATCGACCTCTCCGCCGCACGCTGGGCCACCCTGCGCGTGGACCGCGCCGAGCCCGCGCAGAACAACCTGCTGCGCCCGGACAGCGCCTTCCTCGCCGAAGACGGCGCGCTGCTGGTCGGCTGGCCGACCAAGCTGGCCCTTGCGCCGAACTTCGCCGATCGCGCGCTCGAATCCCTGGAAAAAAGCGGCATCCGCCCGCAAGCGAGCCCTGCGCTGCCCGAGCTGCCGCGCCCGGCCATGGCCCGTCCGGTCTGGGAGGAACTGCTCGGATGAAGACCCTGCATCACCTGCACCGCCCGCTGGGCAGCACCGGTCTCTCCGTCTCGCCGCTGGGCCTGGGCACCGTAAAGCTGGGCCGCGACCAGGGCGTGAAATACCCTGAAGGCTTCCGCATCCCCGATGACCGCGAGGCCGCCGACCTGATCGCGCTGGCCCGCGAGCTGGGCATCAACCTGATCGACACCGCCCCGGCCTATGGCCGCAGCGAGGAACGCCTCGGCCCGTTGCTGCGCGGCCAGCGCGATGCGTGGGTGATCGTCAGCAAGACCGGCGAGGAGTTCGTCGACGGCCAGTCGCGCTTCGACTTCAGCGCCGCCCACACCCGCCGCTCAGTGGAGCGCAGCCTCCGGCGCCTGGAGACCGACTACATCGACCTGGTGCTAGTGCACTCGGACGGAAACGACCTGGACATCCTGCAGGGCACCGAGGTCTACGCGACCCTGGAGCGTCTCAAGGAAGAAGGCCTGATCCGTGGCTTCGGCTTCTCCGGCAAGACCGTCGCCGGCGGCATGCTGGCCCTGGAGCGTGGCGACTGTGCAATGGTCACCTACAACCTCAAGGAGCAGGCGGAAAAGGCCGTGATCGACCATGCCCAGGCCCACGGCCGCGGCATCCTGATCAAGAAGGCCCTGGCCAGCGGCCATGCCGCCCTCGCCCCCGGCGTCGATCCGGTACGCGCCAGCTTCGAGCTGGTGCTGGGGCATCCGGGCGTGGCCGGCGCCATCGTCGGCACCATCAATCCGCTGCACCTCGCTCACAACGTGAACATCGCCGCCGAGGTCCTCGACCACTGATCGGCGGTCATGTGGATTACCTATTCCTGTGCCATGCTCAGATTCCCCGGCAAAAACCGCGGACACAGAAACTGTCGTCATCCAGTGATCCCCGCGCAATAACCTCGGAATCACCCAGCCTTTCAGGGAAAATCTCGGAAATCCTCTGGATTTTCGATGGCGCCAGGATCGGTGTCAGGCTGTCTGGACTATAGCGACCCCCGAAATCGATCGGCCGGACCGTCCCCGCAGACGGTCAGTGTTGCTGTCGGCGCAGCCCTGCCAGGCACGCCCGACGCAACCCGGCGCCCTGTACGAGAAGGAGCCCACATGCCCCGTACGCTCGCCCGCAAGGACCCGACCGCCTTCAAGACCCTGCCCCTGCTGGTGGAAGCCGGCACGGACAGCCTCACCTACCAGACCCTCGGCAAGCCCCTGAACTTCGCCCAGGTACTGGAACGCCGCCGCCCCATCCAGATCGGCGACAACGAACACTTCGTCACCGAGCTCGCCAACCTCGGCGTCTCGGTACGCCTGACCCTGAACTTCCAGGGCCGCGACCACTGGATCCTGGTGCGCCAGCGCCGCCTGGACCGTGGCGACACCGTGCTCAAGCTGATTTCCGGCTACGTGCCGGCCCACGAACTGAACCTGCCGTTGCTCACCGCGATCCAGGAGGTGGCCGAGGAATGCCTGGTGGAAACCGCCGACGGCTGGCTCGGTGGGCGCTTCGGCGACACCTGGCTGCCGACGCCCTATGAGGGCACCCTGCGCTACCGCGAAAGCAGCCATTTCACCCTGACCCCGCTGTCCGGCGCCTCGCGCCCGGTGCAGGCCGGCGCGCTGCGTCTGCTGGAGCGCCCGCAGGCCTATGTGCACCTGCCGACCGCCTCGCTGCAGCTGGTCTATGACCTGCGCATGGAGCTGCCCCAGGACGCCCGCGACGTCAGCCTGTTCCACGTCGACGAAAAACTCGAAAGCGGCCCGCTGGTGGCTCGCCTGGACCGTCGGCGCCCGGACCTCTACCTGCTGCCGCTGGAGCACGGCCAGCCTACCGGCGAGCTCTACACCCTGAGCAAGGGCGAACTGTGCAAGGCCGGCACCCGCGGTTTGTGGCTGTCGGAAAGCTTCGCCCCCCAGGACGGCTGGCTGGTACGCGAGGAGCGCATCCGTTTCCGCGACTGGATGGAGCAGTGGCCGCCCGCCGCCGGCAATGCCGGCAGCGGGCGGCGCACGGCCTGAGAGCCAACCGCTCCAGAGCCCTATTGAATAACACGCAGGCTCCAACGCGTGACCATACCTTGTAGGAGCGAGGGGAACGCCTAGTTCTTGCTCGCGAACCATCCCCGCTGCGGAGGTTGTTCGCGAGCAAGCTCGCTCCTACAGTCCGCCCAGCTCCTGCGTGATCACTTCAACTGACTGGAACTCTTGCCCAGCAACCGCCGCGCCACGATCAGCAGCTGGATCTGCTGAGTACCCTCGAAGATGTCGAGAATCTTCGAGTCCCGCGCCCACTTCTCCAGCAGCTCCTCTTCCCCGTAGCCCAGCGCCCCGGCCAACTCCACGCATTTCAGCGTCACCTCGTTGGCCACCCGCCCGGCCTTGGCCTTGGCGATGGAGGCTTCCTTGGAGTTGGGCAGGCGGTTGTCGGCCATCCACGCGGCCTTCAGGGTCAGCAGGCGCGCCGCTTCCCATTCGGCTTCCAGGCGATACAGCGTGGCTTCGGCATGGCTGGCGGTGAGCAGCGACTGGCGGTAATCGAAACGGCAACCGGCCTTCTTCAGCAGCTCGCGGGTGCGGTCCAGCGACGCCCTGGCCACACCGATGGCCATGGCAGCCACCAGCGGGCGGGTGTTGTCGAAGGTCTCCATCACGCCGGCGAAACCCTTCTGTACGTCGATCTCGGCGTTGCCCAGCAGGTTGGCCGCCGGCACGCGGCAGTCGCTGAAGCTGATGGACGCGGTGTCCGACGCCTTGATGCCGAGCTTCTTCTCCAGACGGGTGACGGTCATGCCCGGCGTGCCCTTCTCCACCACGAAGGACTTGATCGCCGCGCGACCCAGGCTCTTGTCCAGGGTCGCCCAGACCACCACGGCGTCGGCACGGGCGCCTGAGGTAACGAAGATCTTCTCGCCGTTGAGCACGTAGTGGTCGCCATCGCGGGTGGCGGTGGTGCGGATCGCCGCCGAGTCCGAGCCGCAGCCCGGTTCGGTGATGGCCATGGCCGCCCAGGTGCCGGAGAAGCGCTTGAGCTGTTCTTCGTTGGCCACCGCCGCGATGGCGGCGTTGCCCAGGCCCTGGCGCGGCATGGCCAGCAGCAGACCGGTATCGCCCCAGCACATTTCCATCACGCCCAGGCAGGCGGACAGGTTGCCGCCATTCTTCACGCCCTCCTCCGCGCCCGCCTTGCGCTTGCTGGCGGAGGTGGCGCCGACGGCGTCCGGCGAGCCGGCGTTCATGCCGTCGAGCAGCGCGGCCAGCAGGTCCAGCTCCTTGGGATAGGCGTGCTCGGCCTTGTCGTACTTGCGCGAGATCGGCCGCAGGTAGTTCTCCGCCACCTGGCGGGCCTGGTTCTGCAAGGTGCGGAATTTCTTGGGTGTCTCGAGGTACATGGATAGCTCCTTACAGATGCAGGCCGCCGGCGATCAGCGAGACCGCGCGCAGGTCGCGGTACCAGCGTTCGGCCGGGTGTTCCTGGGTGAAGCCATGGCCACCGAGCAGTTGCACGGCGTCGGTGCCGATCTTCATCCCCTTCTCCGCGCAGAGCAGCTTCGCCAGATAGGCTTCGCGGTGGAACGCCTGGCCGCGCTCGGCCAGTGCGCAGGCGCGCCAGACCATCAGGCGCATGGCGTCCAGCTCGATGGCGATGTCCGCGACCATGAAGGCCACGCCCTGGCGATGACTGATCGGCTCGCCGAACGCCTCGCGCTCGTTGCAGTAGGTGATGACGTAGTCCAGCGCGGCCTGCCCGGTGCCCACGGCCAGCGCGCACCAGGCCAGCGCGCTGTAGTCGAGGAAGGCCTGGTAGTCGAAGCGCTCCGCAGCCAGCCGCTGCCCGGCCGGCACCTTCACACTCTTGAAGCGAACCCGCGCGGTGCCGGCGGCCTTCAGGCCCATGGCCGGCTCGGCGCGCACCTCCACGCCCTTGGCGCGGGTGTCGACGAGGAACAACGCCGGGCCATCGCCTGCATCTGCGGCGACGATCATTTTCTGCGCATCCACGCCGCGCAGCACCAGGCACTTCTCACCGGACAGCGTGTAACTCGAACCGCGCTTGCGCGCCTTGGTGGACAGTCGCTGCGGGTCGGCCAGCAGCTGCGGCTCGCTCACCGCGATGGCGATCAGCGGCGCCGCCTCCTCGGCAACGAAGGCCGGAAGCCAGCGTGCCTGCTGTTCGGACGACGCCCAGCGGCGGATGCAATTGGCCGCCGACAGCGGTACCAGCAGCGCGGCGGCCAGGCTCAGGTCGCCACGGGCAAGGGATTCGGCGATCAGCGCGTTGGTCACCACGGTGCGCTCGCCGGCCATGCCACCCTGCACTTCGCCAACGCCATAGTGGGTCAAGCCCAGCTCCTGTGCCTGGGCCAGCAGTTCCAGGCTGAGGTTGGCCCCGGCGTCCGCGTCGTGGGCGGCGGGGCGCAGCACCTCGGCGGCGAAGCCTTCGAGCATCTCCACCAGCATCTGCTGCTCGTCGGACAGGGACAGGTCGAACAGCCCGTCCGGATCGATCTTGCGCGGCGTCTTGGCCTGCTTGGCGGCGCGCTCGCTGACCATGCGGAAGCCCGTGCGGCTGCCACTGTAGAGCAGTTTCTCGAAGGGTTTGCGCAGCTTCAGGCGATCCGGCCAGTCGGCCTGGGCAACGCGGTTCAGCACGGCCAGGGCGCGGCCCTGCACATCGGTGGTCATGGCATCTCGCTCCGCGGAGGGTGGATGCCATCGATCATGCGCCGGGAAATGGCGAGGGGACCATGACCGCTTTGCCGTCGGTCGCTGGCAGAGCGGTCAGTGACGAGCAGGAGCGGATGCGAGCGATGAGGGGAGTCTGTAGGAGCGAGCTTGCTCGCGAACCCGGCCCCGGCAGCGGGAGTTGTTCGCGAGCAAGCTCGCTCCTACGAAGAACAGAAAAATCAGCTCTGGTGGCGGATCTTCTCGACGATGGCGGTGGTGGAGCTGTTTTCCACCAGGCCCAGCACGCGGACTTCGCCGCCGTAGGCCTTGACGATCTCGGCGCCGACGACCTGGTCGACACCGTAATCGCCGCCCTTCACCAGCACGTCCGGACGGACTTCGCTGAGCAGGCGCTCGGGGGTGTCTTCGGCGAAGCTGACGACCCAGTCCACCGCGCCGAGGCCGGCCAGTACGGCCATGCGCCGGTCGACGCTGTTGATCGGGCGACCCGGACCTTTCAGGCGGGTCACCGAGCCGTCGTCATTGACCGCGACGATCAGGCGGTCGCCCTGGGCGCGCGCCTGCTCCAGGTAGGTCACGTGGCCGGCATGGAGGATGTCGAAGCAGCCGTTGGTGAAGACTATCTTCTCACCGTGGGCGCGGGCGTCCTCGATAGCCAGCAACAGCTGTTCGAGGCCCAGTACGCCACGCTCGGACCCCTGCTCGCGCTGGACCGCGCGGCGCAGCTCCGGGGCGCTGATGGCGGCGGTGCCGAGCTTGCCGACCACGATGCCGGCGGCCAGGTTGGCCAGGGCAACGGCTTGCGGCAGGTCTTCACCGGCAGCGAGAGCACCCGCCAGGGTGGAAATCACGGTGTCGCCGGCGCCGGTGACGTCGAACACTTCGCGGGCGCGGGCCGGCAGGTGCAGGGCGTTGTGGCCGGGACGCAGCAGGGTCATGCCGTGCTCGCCACGGGTCACCAGCAGGGCGCCGAGTTCCAGCTCGGTCATCAGCTGCTGGCCCTTGGCGACCAGTTCGGCCTCGTCGGCGCAGCGGCCGACGATGGCTTCGAATTCGGAGAGGTTCGGGGTGATCAGGCTGGCGCCACGGTAGATGGCGAAGTCCTTGCCCTTGGGGTCGGCCAGCACCGGAATGCCGCGCTGGCGGGCCGCCTGGATCAGCTGCTGGTGGTTCTTCAGCGCGCCCTTGCCGTAATCGGAGAGCACCAGCACGCGGACCTTGTCCAGCAGCGCCTCGACGTCGGTGGAGAGGGCCACGGCGTCGGTGCGGAAGGCCTCCTCGAAGTCCACGCGCAGCAGTTGCTGGTGACGACTCATGACCCGCAGCTTGACGATGGTCGGCTGGCCGGCGATGCGCTGGAAACGGGTGGTCACGCCCACCGCCTGCAGGCTGTCGCTCAGGCTGTCGGCGGCTTCGTCGACGCCAGTGACGCCGACCAGGAAGGCCGGGGCGCCGAGGGCGGCGAGGTTCAGCGCGACGTTGGCGGCGCCACCGGGGCGGTCCTCATGCTGCTCGACCCGCACCACGGGCACCGGCGCCTCGGGCGAGATGCGCGAGGTCGCACCGTGCCAGTAGCGGTCGAGCATAACGTCGCCAACCACCAGCACGGGGGCCTGATCGAATCGGGGCATGGTCAGTTTCATGGGAACTCCGCAGGTCAAAATCGCCGCGGATAATACCATAGCCGCCCGGTGCGACTTGCGTCGGGCACCGGGCGGTCATCGCGCTACCTACGGGAGTCTGCGCACCCAGAACAGCTCGTGCCGGCGTACGGCCTTGCGGAAGAATTCATCCTCGCCGGTGACCGGCCATTGGCGTCCGGCCAGTAGACGCTGGATCAGCCGGCGCAGGCGCTTCTTGCCGGTGAGCGGGGTCTGCAGGTCGTGCTGCAGGGCCAGGGCCTGGGCCTTGTCGACGCGGGCTTCCGCATCCAGTACCGGGCTCCACAGCGGGTCGGCCGGCAATGCCTCGATACAAGGTGGCAGGGCGATGCCGCCATCGGCCGGGCCCATGGGCCAGCGGTCGTTGTCGTGCAGGTGATTGGCGTAGAGCAGCAGGGTCTGCGGCTTCCAGCTGCTGCGGCCGATGGCCTCCAGCACGGCGCGAGTGGCCTGGACGTGGTCGGCGTGGGGGTCCAGCTCCGGATGGGCGGTGAGGATCACCTCCGGACGGGCGTGCTCGATCAGCGCCGTCAGGTCGGCCACCAGATTCAGCCAGGTTGGCGCACCATCGCGGTCGCCGGGCAACGGCAGCGGGTTGAAGCCGCGCGCGCTGCGAATGTCGCTTTCGCCGGACTCGCGCGAGCCGAAGGCCTGGCTCGGCTCGGCGGCCATCGCCGGCAGTTGCAGGCAGTAGTAGCCCAGTTGCACGCAGCGTTCAGCCGGTACCCCGCCCCAGAGCGGAGCGGCAATGCTGTCCCAGGTGCGCAGGCGACCTTTCAGGCGAGCGGCGGCGGCCTTGTCCAGCCCCAGGCGCCGGTAGTGTTCGGCTTCGATCTCGCCCTGGGTCAGGGTGACGATCCAGGCGTCCGGGCAACGGCGGTACTGACCGAAGGCGGCGAGCTCGGCGTCGTCGGCATGGGGCGCGACGATCAGCAGGCGCTGGCGGGCGTAATCGGGGTTATGGAAGGCGTGCAGCACGCCCTGCGGCTCCAGGCGGCAGTAACGCGTGCGGATACGCAGATGGCCGTTGCGCAGGGCGTCTCCCTGGCCGGAGAGATTGATGTAGCGCCTGCCGCTGACGCCGCGCTCGAAGTCCTGGCGGTCGCTTTCGACACCTTCGACCAGCACCTGGGGATCGAGCCAACGGCCGAGCAGCGAAGCCTTGACCTCGACTTCCAGCACCAGGGTCTCGGCATCCGCCGGCAGCACACCTTCGGCAAGGTGCAGGCCGTGCGAGCCAACGGACACCGCCAAGGCGACAGTGCCCTGCGGGAAGTCATAGCGATAGTCGTCGCGCGGCGAGTAGAACAGGTGGTCGGCGAACCAGGCTTCGTGGGCGACCCAGCCCAGGATCACGGCCAGCGGCACACTCCACCAGGGCGCGAAGATGCCGAGCAGGATCAGCGCCAGCAAGGCGATGAGCAGGACCACGCGCTTCTTGCGACGGTGCTGTTTGAGCAGTTGCTGCTTGCGGGCGCTCATCGATGATATTCCCCAAGAGATGCGTATTGATTTAGCGAGCTAGAGCCAGGCAAGGCGGAATCACCCGAGGACGCGGAGTTTACAAGCGTAAATGAGCAGTCCGAGGGTGATTCCAACGCAGCCTGGCCGACGCGCAGCAAATCAAATCTGGAACACTGGCACGCGGTGGCACCAGCGGTCCTTGTATTCACGGTCGGCGCGGCCGAAGGAATAGCGCAGCGGCTTGCCCAACGCCTCGGCCTCGGCCCAGGCCTCCTGCGTGTTGACGAAACTGAGTACGCTGCCGGGGCTGAAGTCGCGATTCTCCGGGGCGACGCCGCCGTTGATGTATTCCACGCTGACCCATTTCGGCGCTTCGACCCGGTAGAGAATCTGGATCGCCACCGGCTCGCCGTCCAGGCGCACCAGGGAGCCGCGCATGAATTCGCGCATCAGGCTGAAGACTTCCGCCAGCCGCGCCTTGCCCGGCACCTCGAACTCCCAGCGGCGCTGGAACAGGTCGGCATAGATGCGAGCCTGCTCCTCGGGGCTCAGCTCGCTCATGGGCTGCAGCACGCCGCCCGCCTCTTCCAGCAGGCGCTGTTCGCGGCGCTGGTTGTAGCGGAATTTCTTCGAGAAATCCGCCGGCGCACGGTTCATCGCCAGTTGTTCGGGCTGCTCGCGGGCATCGCTGACCTGCTCGCGGTTCAGCTCGGAGAGGTAGCGAACCCGGTGCCGCAGCTCGATTCGAGCACCTTCGGCGATGGGCAGGATGATTTCGGCATTGCCCAGGTCGAACAGGGCCTTCTTGCCCTCGCGCTTGAGCACGTCCTTGGACAGCGCCAGGTTGCGCCCCCAGGTCGGCACGGCGGCGCGCAGTTCGTCGCCCTCGAACCAGCCGAGGTAGCGCACCGGGATACCGGCAAGACCCGCGAGGCGCTGGACCACGTCGGGATGGGTGGCGACGCTGCCGCCGAAGGTCTGCCAGGCGGCGGCATAGTCGGCCGCCGCGATGGGCGTCCAGCCGCGTTCGCGGAAAAGGCGCAGTCGGTTCAGCATGTCAGGACGTCAAACCGACTGCTCGGCGCTGGAACCTGCCTCGACCGGCTCGTCGGCGAACTGCCGCGCATGCAGACGGGCGTAGTAGCCGTTCTGCGCGATCAGCTGGTCGTGACTGCCGCGTTCGACGATGTGACCCTGGTCCATCACCAGGATCAGGTCCGCCGCCTCGATGGTGCTCAGGCGGTGGGCGATCACCAGGGTGGTGCGGCCTTCCATCACCTTCTCCAGGGCAGCCTGGATGTGCCGCTCGGACTCGGTGTCCAGCGCCGAGGTGGCCTCGTCGAGGATCAGCACCGGGGCGTCCTTGAGCAGCGCACGGGCAATCGCCAGACGCTGGCGCTGGCCGCCGGAGAGCATCACGCCGTTCTCGCCGACCTCGGTCTCGAAGCCTTCAGGCAGACGGTCGATGAATTCGCGGGCGAAGGCGTCGTCGGCGGCCTTCTCCACCGCTTCGCGCGGCTTGCTGGCCAGGTCGCCGTAGGCGATGTTGTTCAGCACGCTGTCGTTGAACAGGTTGACCTGCTGGGTCACCAGCGAGATGTGCTTGCGCAGGTTGGTCAGCTTGTAGTCTTCGACGTCCACGCCATCGAGCAGGATCTGCCCATCGCTGTGGTCGTAGAAGCGAGGAATCAGGTTGGCCAGGGTCGACTTGCCGCTGCCGGAGCGGCCGACCAGCGCCACCATCTGGCCGGGTTCGACGCTGAAGTTCAGGTCCTTGAGCACCTGCTTCTGGGTTCCCGGGTAGGTGAAGCTGAGGTTCTTCACGTCCAGGCGACCGTTCACGCGCTCGCGCTCGACGGTGCCGTGGTCCACTTCGGGCTTCTCGTCGAGCTGCTCGAAGATGCTCTCGGCGCCGGCCACGCCCTTCTGGATGGTCGAGCTGACTTCGGAGAGCTGGCGGATCGGCTTGGGCAGCAGGCCGGCCATGGAGATGTAGGCCACCAGGTCGCCGACGGTAGCGTCGCCGCGCAGCAGCAGCACCAGGTACAGCAGCACGGCCATGGCACTGTAGATCACCAGCTGCAGCATCGGCGTGTAGATCGCCGAGGTCTTGTTCATGCGCAGGTTCTTGCTGGTGTTCTCGCTGCTGACGTGATGGAAACGCGCGCGCTCGTAGGGCTCGCCGCCGAAGCTGCGGACCACGCGATAGCCCTGGATGGTCTCGGAGGACACGTGGGTCACGTCGCCCATGGCCACCTGGATCTTCTTGCTCTGCTTGCGGAACTTGCGGCTGGCACTGGTCACCATCAGCGCGATGACCGGCAGGATGGCCAGCATCACCAGGGTCAGCTTCCAGTTCATGTAGAGCAACGCGAGGAACAGGAAGACCACGGTCATGCCTTCGCGGATCACCACCTTGATGGCATCGGTGGCGGCGCCAGTCACCATGGTCACGTTGAAGGTGATGCGCGAGATCAGGTGCCCTGAGTTGTGGCTGTCGAAATAGCGATTGGGCAGGGTCAGCAGGTTGTTGAACAGCGCGATGCGCAGGTCATGTACCAGCCCCAGGGAGACCTTGGCGATAAAATAGTTGCCCAGGAACGAGCCGACACCCTGCCAGACCGCGATCAGCACCACCAGCAGCGGCACCGCATACAGCAGTTGCAGGTCACGCAACCAGGCCACCGGCGCATTGGGGAAGAGCTTGGCGTCCGGATGGGCCAGGCCGTCGACGAAATACTTGAGGATGCCGGCCAGCAGCGGCTGGGTGGCGGCGAAGATCAGGAAGCCGACGATGCTGAGCAGGAACATCCCCACGTACGGGCGCACATAGGAGAGCAGTCGGAAGTAGATCTTCAGGCTGGAAGGCGCCTGGGGTTCGTTACCGGCCATGGAGAGATCGCACGCTTAAAAGGGCGGCGATTATAACACAGCGCTCTCGTTTGCCCGGCGGCTGGGCTACTATAGCCGGCTCTTGAACAGGACCTCGTTATGCAAGACCTTGCCCTCCCCGCCTACGAATCGCTGCGCGCCGGCGCCCAGGTGCTGGAAGCCGACAAGCATGGCGACAAGGTCCTGCGGCTGGCGGACGGCAATTTCCTCAAGCTGTTCCGGCGCAAGCGCCTGATTTCCTCGGCAGCGTTCTACCCCTACGCCCAGCGCTTCGCCGACAACACCCGAACGCTGCAACGCCTGGCGGTGCCCTGCCCCGAGATCATCGCGGTCTACCGCATTACCGATATCGCCCGCGATGCCGTGCATTACCGGCCGCTACCGGGCGACACGCTGCGCCAGGTCATCGCCGCTGGCGAGGCTGATACGCAACTGGCGGCACAGCTGGGCACGCTGATCGCCGAACTGCACGACCAGGGCGTGTACTTCCGCTCACTGCACCTGGGTAACGTGGTGAAGACGCCCGAAGGCACGCTGGGCCTGATCGACCTCGCCGACATGAAGAAGCAGCGCCGGGCACTCTCTCGCCTGCAGCGCAAACGCAACTTCGCCCATATGCTGCGCTACGCCAACGACCGCCAGTGGCTGCTGGCGGGCAATACCGACAGCCTGTCGAAGGCCTACCTTGCGCGCAGCCAGGTGCGCTGGAGCCTGTCGGAGCTCCAGCAGATCCTCAGCTCGGCTCCATGACCGCCGGCCGCACCTGCGGCCAGCGCTCCAGGCACAACCCCAGCAGAATCACCACCCATGGCATCAGCCACATGGCGCGCGTGCGCTCCCATAGGCTGAAGACGTCGAACTGCATGGCTACGCTGGAGAATACCCAGAGCAGCATCACCGACAGCCCCAGTGCACGCGTCCGGCAACGCCAGGCGTGGAGGCCGATCATTCCCCACAGCAGCAGGAACGCCAGCAGCGCCGGGATACCGAATTGGAGGGCAGTATGCACCAGGAAGTTGTGCGCCCCGTTGCGGTAGATGCTTTTGCCACTGGACACCGAATAGTCGGCCCCCAGCCCCACCCCCGTCCAGAGGTGATCCTGGATCTGCGGCCAGGCATTGCGCAGCAGATCGAAGCGCTGGGCATCGCCGCGCGCCAGTAGACCTGGCTCGACCACGAAGAGGATCGCGCCCCCCAGCAACAGCAGGAAGGGCAGCAGTTTGGCAATCCGGCCGGGCACCAGGCTCAGACTGAAGATCGCGGTGACCATCAGGGCCAGAAGTGCCCCCCGGCTCCCGCACAGCGCCACATAGATCAGCGAGACGGCCAGCAGCATCGCCCAGGGCAACTGCTGCCAGCCTCGGCGCGGCAGCAACGGCACGCACATGACTGTGACGAAGGCGATGGAATAAGCCGCCGAATTGGGGTTATCGAGGAAGCCACCGAATCCGTTCAGGCGCCCACCTCCAAAGTCCGGTTTCAGAATCAGCGCGGCAATGCTGTAGAAGCCGATCACCAGCGCCAACGAGAGCATGGCCAGTCGCAATCGACGCTCATCCGCGCGCCCCCAGAGCACCCAGCCCTGGATGAGCAGCATGAACAGCGCCGCCTCCTTGAAAGAGCCCAGCGGATTGTCGTCGCCCTTCGCCCAGGACAAAGACAGGACCGCCCAGCCGAACAGCACCAGAAGCACCCACATTTCCTTGTGAGCCCTGAGCAGATGCCCGAGCTCCTGCCGGCGAGCAATGCACAGCCACAACGACGGCAGGTAGACGAACAGTACGACCATCTGAGAATAGAACTTCATGGTCGGCGTCAGCATCACGCCACCGATGCTCCAGAGCACCCCGACTCCCAGCATCGCCTCGGCGATTCGGCTCCCCCGCCGCTGGCTTGCCCCCATCGGCGTCAGCCGCGGACACCAGGCCCTCCAGGCGTGCGCAATCACATCCTTCATCGAAAAACTTCTTCCTACCCGAACTTGAACAACAAATGGCGAATCCGTCGCAAGGTGACGCGATTCCAGCGCCAAGGCGGCAATCGGAGCAACAGCGACCAGGCATAAGCCTTATCGCCAACGACGGACTGCTTGAGCGCCTTGTTGACGATGCAGGTCATGCCTGCGGCATAGGCCGGATGATCACGGTAAGGGGCAACGGCCATGCGGTCGTAATCGAGCTGGCGCTTGTAGGCCGTCTTCGACAGGTTGCCTTCATGACGGCGGTAGCCGCTGACCACCTCCGGCAGCACCTCGACCCGATAGCCCTGATACGCGATTTTCAGGGTCATCTGGAAATCCTGGATGCGAATCTCCGGTTCATAGCGACCAACCCGCTCGATGGCCTCGCGTCGGTACATGGCCACGGTCGCGCCGATGGCGATGGCTCGCCCCAGCAACTCGTCGAAGCTGTAGCGACGCACACTATCGCCTTGCTCGCTCTTAAGGCGCTTGCCATCCGCATCGATGTAGACGACACGCCCGCCAAGGCAACCGACCTCAGGGTGCTCCTTCATATACTTGGCCTGAAGGCTCAAGCGCCCCGGCATCATGATGTCGTCGGAGTCCGGTGTTGCCACCAGTTCACCGCGGGCATGACTCAAGGCCGTATTGAGTGCGGCGCTGACGCCCTGATTGACCTGGCGGTAGAGCTGGAAGCCATAGCGCTGCTGCAGCGCCTGAATCTTCTCGACGCTGGCATCCTGCGAACCGTCGTCCACCACGATCAATTCGAAGTTCGGATAGTCCTGTTCGAGAATGCTCAGCAGCGTCTCTTCGATGTAACGCTCGCGGTTGTAACAAGGCACCAGTACGGAAATCAGAGGGTATTCCACAACCCCCGCGGCAACGGCCGTTGGACTGGACACGGTCAGATTCCCAGTGCCAGACGCAGGCGTTCCAGCGCGCCAGCCTGCGGCCGCTCACGCAGTGGAGGCGTCATGGCCTGGACGATCCGCGCGCCAATCTGCCCGAATCCGAAGCCTTCCTGTGCCAGCTTCCGCCCCGCCTCGGCAATCCGCACCACCTGTTGCGGATCAGACCGCAATTGATGCAGTTTGCTACGCAACTGGGCCACATCGCGATACAGCACCACGTTGTGCATATCCTGCAACCCGAGCGCACGGTTCTCCGCCTCGCCCTGGTCGTACGCCAGCAGCACGCAGCCGCAGGCCATGGCCTCGAAATTCTTGATCATATACTCCCCCATGCCGACATCCGCGCTGACGAAGAAGCGAATGCGATTGAGGGTGTTCAGGTAGTCCTCGCCCGAATTGGTCTTGGTGACCAGCAGGTTTTCCACCTTGCCCAGCTCGTCCAGCAGCGCCTTGCGCCCACTGTACGCAACACTGCCGGTGCTGCCCACGAAAGCCAGGTCGATATCGCGCTCGCGCCCAAGATCATGAAGCAGATCCTGGTCGTAACCCTTGGGCACGAAAACCGCGTCGAAGCCTTCCTGACGCAGCCGCTCGCTGACCATGAAGCCTGAGCTGATCACGCGCGCCCATGGCAGGCGACGATAGTGCGCGCTGAACTTCCCGGTGTACTTGCAAGGGATGTAGTTCTGGTAGGCGTCGTGTTCGAGGATGACCAGATTGGGCACGCTGCGGATGAAGGCGGCCTGGCGCATTTCCTTCTTGAAACGCAGGAAGAACAGGATGCGATCGTACTTCGCGACATCCACGTGCTCACGGAAGTAACGGCGCAGGTTGGCCTGCTCGTCGCTGGTCAGCCAGCGCAGGTCGCACTCGCAATGCTCGGCGATACCGTCATACAGACGATCGAGGATGGCGCGTTGTTCTTTCTGGACCAGGAACAGAACCTTCATACCAACTTGCCCACCTCTGGAGCCAATGGCTGCGACGCAGTTGACGCTATAAGGTCATCCACCTGAGCAAGGCTGACCTTCGGGATCAACTCGCCGGGCAGCCGGCTGTCGCGGGAAAGATTGAACACCTGGAAATCCGCACCGATGACTCGCTGCGCCAGAATGTTGAAATGCGGCAGGATATGCCCATCGAAATCGCCGTCAAGGCGGCTTTTGACCTGGGTACCAGCTGGGTCGTAAAACTGGCCCAGTGATGAGTCCATGTCCACACCGACCAGAAATACCTTGGCAAAGCCCAGGTAATACGCCAGTTGAATGGCCGCGTAAGCGATGGTGCGAGCATTGAAGTAGCCGCGCGCATAATTGCGGCTGAAACCAATGCGGTTGGCCGTTTGGCTGAACAACGACCAGCGCATGACGAAGTCAGGATCCCGTCTGGCTGACCAGGCAAACGCCCGATCCGAGCACCGCTTTACGCCAATCCAGCGATTGACGCGCTCCATCAGCAAGAGGCTGTCCGCCTCGAGCGACTGCGGCTCCCTTTCATATAGGCGCTGCATCGACTCCAGGCTCAGCGCGGACCAGCGGGACAGGCGAATGCCACTGGCCAGTGCCGTGCTTTTCTTTTCCGCAACCCCAGCGTCATCGCATAGATAAAAGAGCGGCCGTAGACCGGCGGGCTCGAAGCAAGCGATTGAGCCGTTCATAGCAATCATCGGCACGTCGGCATAACGCTGAATCGGAAACTCGGCCGCCGAAGGCCCCGAGGCGATGATGAATACGCAACCAGTGCAACTGTTATGCAGCGGCTCCCACGAAGGCAGTGGCCGGCACCGCCCATCAGGCAGCCGCAAGCCGCGCGCCCCTGAACGGGCAACTTCCAGAGCCACGGCGCTCATCGTTCTGTTTCAGCCTCGAGCAGTGCCTGGATATCGCGACACCAAGTCACAGGCTTGTCGGCGAAATAGGAGGGGGCGTCATGGAATTCGCTCCAGCCATCGAGGAAGACAAAGTCGAGCCCTGCCGCCTCAGCGCACTGATGATCGAAGCGGCTGTCGCCCAGGAACAGTGAAAGCCCCGTGATATTACCCGCGGCCTGCTCGCGGGCAAGAATGCGGTCCTTCGGCGTCGGACTGCCGAAAATGCCGCCATCGAAAAGCGCGTCCAGCCCCCGGACAGCGAACACCTCGCGCAACTCGGCTTCATCGCCGCCAGACACTATCAGCCAGCGACTCTGCGGCAGATGCTCGCGCATCTCACGCAAGCCGGGAGCAACCGCGCACTCCAGCAGCCCCTCACGCACGGCGCTGGCATAACGGTCGAGGAGGTCTGGCAGATGATCCTGCACGTCGCTTGTCCTGACAATCTCCCGCAGGAAGTACTCGAACTTGCGATAACGGGAAATGCCGCCATTGGCCTGGTGATAATCGACGAACGCTTGCGCAGCGGCGGCTCCAAAGGGCAGCGCGACCTGATGGAAGGCCCGCGTCTTCACGGCATTGGAATCGAGTACGACACCGTCGCAATCGAACACCAGGCAGCGATAGTCGGCAAGAGGGCGCAGCATCAGAGCCCCCGCGCCCGGACGGCCGCCTCGGCCGTCGCCACATCCTCGGGGTTGTCCACAGCGATGGAGTCCTGGGACAACTCGAGCATGCGCACTTCCCAACCCAGTTCCAGGAATCGCAGGATCTCGATGTCCTCCAGGCTCTCCAGCGGCGTTTTGCTCTGGCAAGCCGCAAAGGCCGCCAGCGCCTCACGGGGGAACGCATAGAGGCAGACCTGCCGCCAGCCGCGAACGAATTCATTGCTCTTGGTGCCCGGGATGGTCGTGCGGGACATGTAGAGCAAACGCCCGTCGGGACGCAGGACGACCTTGGGCGTACTGGTGCTGCGGAACTGCGCTTCTTCCTCGATGGCGCAGTAGCCATTGAGCACTTCACCCGGCCACGTGCTGCAGGCGTCGATCATGCGACGCAGGTCCTCGGGGTTGAATACCGGCTCATCACCCTGAACGTTGATGAAAACTTCTGCGGGAAGTTGCCGCGCGCACTCCGCCAGCCGGTCGGTGCCGGTCAGGCACTGCGACGACGTCATCAGCACCGAGATACCGTGCTGCTCACATACATCGCGGATGCGCTGGTCGTCGGTAGCGACGTGAATTCGCTCTGCAGGACAGACCTTCAGACACTGCCGGTACGTTCGCACTATCATCGGCACGCCCTCGAGAAGCACCAGCGGTTTGCCTGGCAAGCGGCTGGACTGGTAACGAGCGGGAATGATGACGGCGTAATCAGGCTGAACGACCATGGGAGACTCAAAGGGCATAAATGGAAGAGCAGGGAATCTGGTACCGGGTAGGCGTCACGGCAAGCAATTCAGGCGTAGCATCGTGAGCCAGAAAGGCCTCGAGCACATCGTTGACTTCGACATTACGCGGGTCTTCACCCGGATAACCGTCAAAGCCCGCCAGCAACACCCGCCGCGCATTACCACTGGCCGCCACCGCCAAGGCATAGGCCGCCACCAGGGACGTCGGCAATGTACAGTGCCGGGCATGGAAACCAAAGCCCTGCTTATCGATCGACAGGCCGAAGTCCAGTAGTGTCTTGCCCTGGAGCGAAACGCGTACATCTTCGGGCAACATACCGGCCGGCGTAATGAGCGGCTGCGGCAATTGCAGGTGCTCGGCGCCGTCCGCCATCAGGCGCAACGGATGACAGGCCGCTCGCAGATCGATCAACTCTGGCGCGATGTCCGTCTGCGTGTTCAAAGCCAGGACAACAGGCCGCGCCCTGCGGATGTACTGCTCGATAGCCTCCCGATGCCTCGCCACACCTTCGCCGCTCGCCAGAAGCAGTACTTCCCGACCGTCCAGCTGTTCCTGCGGCGCCCACTTGCCATGGGGCGCGCCGTGGTAGAAGTGGCGCGAAGCTTCCAGCGTTTCGGGGTTGAACTTCTTGCCGCCGCTGGCACGCAACGCTTGAATCGCCACCAGCAGATCCGAATTGCTGTAGCGTGAGTCGGCAAGCATCTCCTGGATGTAGGTCGGGTGGATGCCGTGCATTCCGGCCAGATAGTAGAAGGGGTTGGTCCCCCAGCCATAGCGCTGCTGCATCGGCTGGAAACGCCGGGAGACCAGTTGCAGCAAGGGCGACAGGTTGCCAGTGCCACGCTGCATGGCCAGGTATTCGATACGGGCATTGCCAGGGCCTCGCCCCATGCCGAGCACTGTTCCATCGACCCAGGTTGCTCCGGCCGCGATGGCCTCCAGCGTATTGGCGTGTGCCAGCGCGCGATTGTCATGAGCATGAATGCCCAGCGGCCCATTCCACCCCTGACGCAGCAGGCCGATGATCGAACGCACGTCCGTGGGCGACAGGCTGCCCATGCTGTCGGCGAAATAGAGGACATCCACCCCGCTGCCTTGAGCTGCCCCGGCCAGTCGAACGACGGTGTCGTCGGACTGCTCGGCAATCTGCATTAGGTTGATGCCCACCTTGTACCCCTGCTCCTTGAGCCATTGGCAGGCTGGCAAAACCGCCTCGAACTCATGAGCATGGCTGGCGATACGCACCAGGCCTACAGGAGATTCAGCCGCAGGGCAGAACAGCTGGGAAACCGCCACAAGCGCGCCATCGGCGTGCTGCAACAACTCACTCGCATTGACCATCACCCCATAGCAGACGCCGGGGATGAGCGGCAGGCTGACCAGGAACGCGTCGCTGCTATACGCATAGCCGCCACGGAAACCATTCCGGGGAAAACCGCGCAGGCCCAGTTCCACGCAATCGACACCAGCGGCAGCCATGGCCTGCAGGTAGTCCCGGACCAACTCGGCGTCGAAGTCCCAATTGTTGTAGTAGCCGCCGTCGCGCAGCGTGCAATCCAGCAGGAAAGCCTTGGAATCGCTCACGTATTCATCCCTCGGGCGCGGAAAGGAAGCGTATCAGTGGTCGCTGACGAGCGCCTTCACCTGCGGCAAGCTCCAGAATTCCCGACGCACAGCAGCGTCGGAGAAACGCGTCTGCAGGCGTTGCTCCATCTGTTGCGCGCAGGCCTCGCGCTGGCCTCGGTCGAGTGCCGCCATGTGCCCGAGGCCTTCTGCCAGTGCCTTTTCGTCGCGCTGCGGGAACAGGATGCCGACGCCTTCGACCACTTCACCAGCGCCACCGCCAGCGGTCGCGATCACCGGCACGCCCGCAGCCATCGCCTCCAGCAGGACCATGCCGAACGGCTCGTGGTCGGAGCTCAGGGCAAAGACGTCGAAGGCCTTGAAGTAGCGCTTGGCATCCGGCACCTGGCCGAGGAACAGCACGCGCTCGGCGATGCCCAGCTCACGGGCCAGGTCCTTGAGTTCTTCTTCCAGGCGGCCCTTGCCGAGGATCGCCAGCAGGCTGTTGTGCGGCAGGCGCGGCAGTGCCTGGGCGAAGCCTCGCAGCAGGGTTGCCTGATCCTTGTCAGGATGCAGGCGACCGACGTTGCCGACCACCCAGGCGTTGTCCGCCAGTCCCAGGTGCTGGCGCGCCGGATAGCGGTCGACCTGAGCGGCCTGCAGCGCATCGACATCGACACGGTTGTACAGCGTCTCGATGCGCTCCTTCGGCCAGGCTGGCAAACAGGCGCGAATCTCGTCGCGTACGGCGTTGGACACCCCGAGCAGACTCAGGCGCTTGGCGAAGATGCGGGCGAACAGCTTACGACCCAGGCGCTGGAAGTCACCGAAACCGTGGTGCACGCCAATGATCGGCAGCCTGGTGCCGAGCATGGCGATCCAGGTCGGCTTGAAGCGGTGCGCGATGCAGAAGCGGAAGTCGCGGGAGCGGGCGATCTCGCGCAGGTCGCGGATCGCCTTGAGCTTCAGCCCGCGGATGTCCCGCGAGCTGTAGTCGAGGAACAGCACCTCGTCGCTGGCACAGCCGGCGGCGACTTCGGGATCGGGCACTCCGGTGAGGAACACCGTGGTGACCCGGTAGCCGGTGCCGGCGAACAGGCTGGCGTACTGACGGGCGCAATCCAGGAAGGGCCCGTCATAGCCGTGGCAGAACTGCAGGACGCGCGGTTCAGCCGAGCGAGTCATAGGCCGCCGCGCCGTCCTTGACCACCAGGATGTCCTGCATGATCAGGTATTGCAGGTCCGAGCCGTAGAACATGTTCAGGGCGTCGGTGGGCGAGCAGATCATCGGCTCGCCACGGCGGTTCAGCGAGGTGTTGAGCGCCACGCCATTGCCGGTGAGCTTCTCCAGCTCCTTCATCATGTCGTAGTAGCGCGGGTTGAACTCGCGCTTGAGCACCTGGGCGCGGGAGGTGCCGTCCTCGTGGACGACTTCCGGCACGCGGGTCTTCCACTCTTCGTTGACTTCGAAGGTGAAGGTCATGAACGGAGCCGGGTGGTCGATCTTGAACATCTGCGGGCCGACGGTATCGAGCATCGACGGGCAGAAGGGTCTCCAGCGCTCGCGGAACTTGATCTGCGCGTTGATACGGTCAGCCACGCCAGGCACGCTCGGGCAGCCGATGATCGAGCGACCGCCCAGGGCGCGCGGGCCGAACTCCATGCGGCCCTGGAACCAGGCCACCGGGTTGCCGTCCACCAGCACCTTGGCGATCAGCTCGGATACGTTGTCGATCTTGCGCCAGACCGGCTTGGCCTCGTGGCGGGCACAGGCGGCGATGACGTCTTCGTTGCTGTATTCCGGGCCGAGGTAGACGTGTTCCATCTTCTCGACCGGCACGCCGCGCTCCCAGGACACGTAGGCGGCCGCGCCAACGGCGGTGCCGGCATCACTGGCCGCGGGCTGCACGTACAGCTCCTTGACCTCGGGACGGGCGATGATCTTCTGGTTGAGCTTGACGTTCAGCGCGCAGCCGCCGGCGAAGGCGATCTTGCCGGTCTCGCGGATGATGTCGCCCAGGTAGTAATCCATCATCTCCAGCGCCAGCTTCTCGAACAGCGCCTGGATGCTGGCGGCGTAATGGATATACGGATCGTCGGCGATGTCGCCTTCACGCTTCGGGCCGAGCCACTCGATCAGCTTGGGCGAGAAGTAGTAGCCCTTGCCTTTTTCCTTGTAGCGGCGGAAGCCGATGACGTTGGCGTAGTCGGTGTTGATGATCAGCTCGCCGTTCTCGAACTTGGCGAGGCGGGAGAAATCGTACTTGCTGGCGTCGCCGTAGGGCGCCATGCCCATGACCTTGAACTCGCCGTCGAGCATGTCGAAGCCGAGGTATTCGGTCAGCGCGCCGTACAGGCCGCCCAGGGAGTCCGGATCGTAGAACTCCTTGATCTTGTGGATCTTGCCGTTCTCGCCGTAGCCGAAGAAGGTGGTGGCGTATTCGCCCTTGCCGTCGATCCCGAGGATCGCGGTCTTCTCCTTGAAGCCAGAGCAGTGGTAGGCGCTGGAAGCGTGGGCCAGGTGGTGCTCGACCGGCTGGATCTTGGTCTTCTTCAGGTCGAAGCCCAGCTGCTGCAAGCACCACTGGATGCGTTTGTAGTAGCGGTGGTAGCGGCGGTTGCCGAGCAGGATGGCGTCCAGCGCGCGGTCCGGCGCGTAGGCGTAGCGCTTGGCGTAGTGCCAGCGGGCCTTGTCGAAGATGCTGATGGGGGCGAAGGGAATGGCCACCACGTCAACGTCCGACGGCTTGATCCCGGCCTGTTCCAGGCAGAACTTGGCGGACTCGTAGGGCATGCGGTTCTTCGCGTGCTTGTCGCGGACGAAGCGCTCTTCTTCGACGGCCGCGACCAGCTTGCCGTCGATGTACAGGGCGGCGGAAGGGTCATGGCTTACGGCGCCGGACAGGCCGAGGATGGTCAATGCCACAGGGTCTAGCCTCTTTCATCTGGGCGGGTGCCGGGCACCCGCGGTAAACGTTCTTCGAGCAGCTGGTGCAGTGCGCTGCCCTCTGGCCAGTTGCGCAGGAAGCGCGCACGGTCACGGGCATAGGCGCGGGCGAAGCTCGCTTCTCGCGAGTGGCGCTGCATGGCATCGAGGTCGATCAACGACCACTGCCCGCCTTCGCCCTGCTCCTGCCAGAACAGGTTGTGCCCCTTCAGGTCGCCATGGCTGATGCGCTCGCGCACCAGCGCCGCGAACAGTCTGTCCAGGGCCGCAAGATCCGATTCTGGCGGCAGGCCGCCCCCCTCCGGTTGGTCCAGGTAGGGTTTGAAACGGGCGATTATATCCTGACCCGCCAGGTAATCGGTAATAAGGAAGGCCGGGCCGCGCAGCCAGAACCAACGACGTTCGAGTACCGCCAGTGGGCGCGGAGTGGCGATGCCGAGGAAGTCCAGGCGGTTGCCTTCGCGCCACGAAGCCCAGGCGCGACTAGGGCGCCAGAAGCGCTTGAACCAGTGCAGCAGGTTCTTGATGTTGTAACGCTTGATGACCAGCGGACGGCCATCCAGCTCGACCCGCGCCACAGTCGCCGCGCCGCCGGTTTTGTAGATGTGTCCGCGATTGATGTAGGCATCCGGATCGGCCAGCAGCGGCTGCAGGTCGGACTCTTCCTCGCGACGCACCGCGCGCAGGCCGAACGGCCCCTTGAACACGCTGAACAGGCTGCAGTCGCGGGCGATCTTCTTCATCAGGTCGCCGACGCGCCAGCGCCGCACCCTGGCGATTTCCTTCTGCAGGGCTTCCAGCGGCAGCGCGTGCTCGCCGTTGGCCAGCAGATAGTGGATCAGCAGCTCTTCCAGATACGGATCGAGGCTGGCCGGCAGCTGGGCGAAGAACACCCCGAGGTTTTCCAGCACCTGCTTGCGCGACAGCGGCTGGCCGGGCGTTTCCGCGCGGATGCCGGCGCCGTCGATCAGGTACAGCTGGCCGCCGTGGCGCAGCAGGTTGTCCAGGTGCAGGTCTTCCTGCCACAGGCCTTTGGCATGCATCCGGGCGATGGCGGTCAGGGCTTCGGCGATGATCGCGGTCTGTTCATCGGACAAAACCGGCTGGCCTTCCACGGCGCGCCAGGCATCCCAGAGACTCTGGGCGCTATCCAGGAATTCGAAGAGCAGCCAGCCGCCCTCACCATCCTTCAGGCCGTCAGCCAGAAGCTGCGGCGTGGTCAGGCCCTGCTCGGCGAGCAGGCGCACGCCTTCGCGCTCGCGCTGGAAGTGCCGCGCGGCCTTGCCGCCGACCAGCAACTTGGCCAGCACCGGACGGCCACGCCAGTTGGCCGCACCGACATAGCGCTGCCCGGGCAGTACGCGCAGCAGGCTGTCCAGGCGCAGTTCGGCGGTGCCGGCACCATCCTCCAGCTCGACGCGCAGCGGCAGCGCGGGAGTACGGCCGGCGTCGCGCAGGGCGGACAACCTCATGCGCGGCCTTCCTTCTTCTTGCGGCGGGCGCCGAGGCGGCGGTACCAGTCATCGACCTCCCGACCGCTGGCCGAGGTGCCGAGATAGGCCGCCAGCAGGTTGCGCACGTCGGTCTCGTTCCAGTCCGGCGCACGGCGCAGCAGCGGTTCGAGGTCGCGCACGCGGTCGCGCTGGCCGAACCACAGCGGACGGGTCTTCTCCAGGTCGATCAGGGTCGCTTCGAAGGCGTCGTCCGTCTCGCGCAGGAAAATGTGCTTGGGGTAGAAGCAGCCGTGCATCTGCCCGGCCTCGTGCAGGCGGCGGGCAAGCATGCCGCAGGCCCACAGGATGGCCTGGCGCCGCTCGGCGGAGAGGTTCGACCAGCCCTGCAGCAGGCTGTCCAGGTCGCGCCAGCCGTCCAGGGCTCGGGTCATCAGGATCGCCCGGCGTTCGCCGCCCACCTGCCGCGCGCCGAAGAAGGCCGCCTGCATCGAGGGGATGCCGAGCTGGTGGTAGCGCTGGATATTGCGGAACTCGCGGCTGAAGGTCGGCTCGCCCATGGGCTTGCGGACGCTGCGGGTCAAGTGGTTGCTCTGGCGCTTGAGGTAGTAGGCGGTGCCGTCCAGCTCCAGGCGGTAGACGCTGCTCCAGCCACCGCGCTCGGTGTTGGGCTCGTCCACGGCTTCCAGCTGCAGGTTCCACAGGGCGTCGAAATCGGCCAGGGCGTTGCGCTCGAGCAGCGCCTGATCGTCGCTGGCAATGAAATCCTTCACTCGCGTCCCTCGAAGAAATGGACGATGCGCCGCACGCGCTTCTTGTCCGAGGCGTTGAGTCGCTCGCGGCGCCGGTACAGCAGGTAGAACTGCAGGCGCTGGGTGTACGACAGGTGATACTTGGCGACCTTGTCGAGGGTCGCCAGGTCCTTGGTGATGCGATACCGGAGCATGAAGCTGACCCAGTAGCCGCCGATCGGGCAATCGATGAAATACACCTTGCCGGCTTCATCCACCAGGACGTTGCGCCACTTCAGGTCGTTATGGGTGAAGTGGTTGTCATGCATGATCCGCGTGTAGGTCGCCAGCTGCCGGCTGACGTGCTCGACCCAGGCGCGATCCTGCAGGCGCGGGTCGTTGCGCTTGGCCAGGGCGTGGAGATCCTCGGTGCCGACCAGCTCGCGGGTGATGATCGCACCACGGGAGAAGGCGCCGTCGACGCGCTCCAGGCCGTGGGCCACCACCTGCGCCGTGGGAATGCCCCACTTGGCGAACTGCTTGAGGTTCTGCCACTCGGCCTTGACCCGCGGGCGCGGCAGGTAGCGCCGGAAGCCCTTGCCCGGCTTGCGGTAGCGTTTGACGTAATAGCGCACGCCATCGCGCTCCACGCGAACGACATCGGACATCGCATCCTTGGTGATGCGCTCGCCCTCCAGCGCGAACACGGCGTCCAGGCTGCCGAAGTCGGCATCCAGGTGCTGGTAGTCGGCTTCGAGTGCCCAGCCGGCCATCAGAGCAGGTCTCCATAACGTTGCTTGCGGTCGTACAGCTTGGCGGCCTTGCGCTCCATCCACGCCAGCAGCGCGGCCTCGTCGCGCAGGATGTCACGCAGATTCTTACCGAAGTAATCACGCAGGAAGCGCAGTTTGTCGCGGCGCGTCAGGCCGATGTCCAGCGCGGAAAAATAAAGCGCTGCCAGGTCCTTGTTGCGCCAGCGGCGCGGCGTCGCGGCGCGGGTCTGGGCGCGGTGCAGGTCGATCACCGACAGGCGCAGGTCGTCGGCGCTGACCGGACGGTCGGTGTGCAGCAGGAAATGGCAGATGTAGCAGTCGCGGTGGTTGACCCCGGCGCGGTGCATGGTGCCGACCATCTTCGCCACTTCGGCGATCAGCGCGCGCTTCAGGCGCGGCTGCGGCGGCTGCTGCAGCCAGTCCAGCGACAACACTTCCAGGTCGGTGGTCGGCGCCAACTCCTCGGTGATGATGAACGAATGCTGGGCGGCCGGATTGCCGCCGCGCTCGCCATAGGCCACCGCGGTCATGGTCGCCACGCCGGCCTGGTGCAGGCGCTCCAGGGCGCGCTGCTCCTGGCCCGCGCCGAGCACCGGCAACTTGACGCTGAAGAGATTCTTGACGATCTCGCCCCAGCCGATACCGCGGTGGATCTTCACGAAGTAGCCACGCCCGTCGACTTCGGTGCGCAGCGTGCGGCGGCCTTCCAGTTCGCGGTAGACCTTGCCCTGCAGGCGCTCGACCTCGACGAAGGGGTCCTTGCCGGCCCACAGGGTCTTGAAGGGCTCTCTCAGGTCCAGCTTCATGCGCGCTCCCGCAGGATCAGGTCGGCGGCATGCTGCGGCATGCTGTAGAGATCGGCAGTGTCGGCGAAGGCCAGACCGTTACGCGACCACTCGGCGCGCGCCGCATCGTCCTCCAGCATGTCCTTGAGCAGGGCGTTGAAGCGCTCCTGCTCGAAGGGCGACGGCACCACGCGACCGGCCTTGGCTTCGTCGATGTAGTGAGCGTAGCCGCAGACATCAGTGACCAGCACCGGCAGCCCCGCCACCACCGCCTCCAGCAGCACGGTGCCGGTGTTTTCGTTGTAGGCCGGGTGGATCAGCAAGTCGGCGCCGAGCAGGAAGCGCGGGATGTCGCTGCGTCCCTTGAGGATCTGCACGTTGTCCGACAATCCCAGCGCCTTGACCTGCAGCAGGAAGGGCTTGGGGTCGTCCTGGCCAATGGCGATCAGCCGGGTGCGCTTGCGCAGCGCTCGCGGCAGCGCGGCCAGCGCCTTGAGGCTGCGGTCCAGCCCCTTGGTCTTGAAGCCGGAGCCGATCTGCACCAGCAGCAGGTCGTCATCGGCCAGCTTGAACTCACGGCGGAACTCGGCGCGGATTTCGGCGGCATTGGCCGGCGCGCGACGATCCTGGGCAATGCCCGGCGGCAGCAGGTGGAAGCGTGCCGCAGGCGTCCGGTAATGCTTGATGAACAGCGGCTGCTGGACCTCGGAGATCATCAGGATCTCGGTCTTGGACTCGGGCGCAAACACCGCGCGCTCGTAGTCGGCGAAGTGCTTGTAGCGGCCCCAGCGGCGATAGAAGGAGTTGCGCAGGGTCTGCGCCTTGTCCTCGAAGCAGCCGTCGGCGGCGTAATACAGATCCAGGCCCGGCATCTTGTTGAAGCCGACCACCCGGTCCACCGGCGAGCGCGCGAGATCCGCGGCCAGCCAGGCGCTGAATTTCTCGTTGCGGCGATGATTGAACAGCGACTTCACCGGCGCCACGCGTACGTCGAAACCCGGAGGCACTTCGCCTTCCCAGATCGGCGTGTAGACGCGGATGGCATGGCCGCGCTGCTGGCACTCCAGGGCGATGCGCATGAAGTCACGCTGCAGCCCGCCGAAGGGGAAGTATTTGTAGAGGACGAAAGCCAGGGTCATCGAAGCGTCTCCGGGGCCAGCAGCAGTGCCTCCAGTTGTATCGCCACGCGCTGCGGGTTGAGGCGCGTGAAGCACAGGGGCTGTTCATGCCGCAGGTCGAACTGGCGCTTGTCTTCGGCCGTCGGCTGGTAGGTGCAGGTCTTCTGCAGGCAGGGGGCGCAGGGCCAATCACTGCCCAGGTGTACCTGCGAGCGCCCGTAGGCACCGGTCAGGCCCGGATTGGTCGGGCCGAACAGCGATAGGGTCGGCACGTCCAGCGCGGCCGCCAGGTGTCCGAGCCCTGTGTCGACCGCCACGCAGGCGGAAGCGCCGGCCAGTACCTTGGCCATGCCTGCAAGGCTTAATTTGGGGAGCACCGAGGCATTTTCCAAGCCCTGGGCCAGCCGCTCGGCGCGCTGGCGCTCGGCGTCGTTGCCCCAGGGCAGGCGCACCGACCAGCCGCGCTCGCCCATGCGCTCGGCCAACTCGCGCCAGTAGGCCTCGGGCCAGTGCTTGGTGACCCAGGTGGTGCCGTGCAGGAATACCAGGTAGGGCTCGGTTTCCACCGAATCCAGCAGGCGGCTGCGGTCCAGGCCGTAGTCACCGGTGCCGGTGGGCAGCGGGTAGTCCAGCGCCTGGGCGAACAACTGGCGCACGCGCTCAACGGCGTGCTGGCCCCAGGCGACCGGGTAGGTGCGGCGATAGAAGCGGCTGGCGGCCGGCTCGCGAGCGGACTGACGATCCAGCCCGGCGACCGGGGTGCGACGGCGCACGTAGCGGGTCAGCCAGGCGCTCTTGAGCAGGCCCTGGGCGTCGATCACCAGGTCGTAGTCGACTTCCTTCAGGCGCCGCTTGAAACGGCTCCATTCACCGCTCTTGATCGTTTGCCAGAGGTTCTTGCGCCAGCGGCGGATCGCCACCGGGATGACCTGGGCCACCGCCGGATGCCAGGCGGGAATCTCGGCGAAACCTTCCTCGACCACCCAGTCGAACTGGATGCCGGGAATGGCGCGGGCGGCGTCGGTGAGCGCCGGCAGGGTATGGATGACGTCGCCCAGGGACGACGTCTTGATCAGCAGCACTCGCATTCAGCGGTCTTCCACATCCACCGGGTCAGCGACCAGACGGTCCAGCGCTTCGAGCACCGGACTCGGCCTGAGTTCGCGCAGGCAGTTGTAGTGGCCGAAGCGGCACACGCGGTCGAAGCAGGGGCTGCAGTCCAGGCCGAGACGGACGATTTCCACATGCTCGGCCAGCGGCGGGGTGAACTGCGGCGAGGTGGAGCCGTAGACCGCCACCAACGGACGGTTCAGGGCGGCGGCCACGTGCATCAGGCCGGAATCGTTGGTGACCACGGCGCCGGCGCAGGACATCAGGTCGATGGCCTCGGCCAGCGCGGTCTCGCCAGCCAGGTTCACCGACTCTTCGCGCAGACCGGGGATCAGCCGCGAGCGAATGTCTTCGCCACCGGGATGGTCATTCTTCGAGCCGAAGATCCACACCTGCCAGCCAGCGCGGATCTTCGCCTCGGCGACCTTGGCGTAGTACTCGGCCGGCCAGCGCTTGGCCTCGCCGAACTCGGCGCCAGGGCACAGCGCCAGCACCGGGCGGTCCAGGCTCAGGCCGAACTTGGCCAGGGCGGCGTCGCGGCTCTGCGCCTCGATGGACAGGCGAGGTTGTGGATAAGGTTGCGGCAGCTCGGCGCCGGCCTCATAGGCCAGGGCCATGAAGCGCTCGATCATCAGCGGGTAGCGCTCTTTATCCAGCGCGCGGATGTCGTTGAGCAGGCCGTAGCGCATCTCGCCCTTCCAGCCGGTGCGAGTGGGGATGCTCGCGAAGTACGGCACCAGCGCCGACTTGAGCGAGTTGGGCAGCAGGATGGCCTGGTCGTAGTGCCCCTTGAGGGACTTGCCGATGCGCCGGCGCGCGGCGACATCCAGCACGCCGTGGCCGAGCGGGAAGCTCAGGGCCTGGCGCACTTCGGGCATGCGTTCGAGGATCGGCCGGCTCCAGTCGGGCGCCAGCACGTCGATCACACAATCGGGATGGCGCTGCTTCAGGCAGTGGAACAGCGTCTGTGCCATCACCATGTCGCCCACCCAGGAGGGGCCTACGATCAGAATTCTCATGCGTTTTCCGAAAAACGACCGGGGAGGCTCTCGCCTCCCCGTACTCCATTCATCCAGCCGTGCGGCGCCGTGTGGTGCCGAGCATCGAATGCCGGCAGTCTAGCCCAGCCAGCGCGCCGGCCGGGCGGATTTCGTCACTCCCTGTGACCTGGCGCAGCGCCAGAACCGGCCAGTCCTGCTCAGGCCTCAGCCCCCAGCCGACAACCCTGCCGAGCTGGCGGCCATCGCCATGTTTGCCAGTTCTTCAGGGGAGTTCATGAAGGAAGCCGGGTGATTCAGGTCAGCTCGAAGGCCTTCCACATCGCCATCACCATGCGGCGTTCCGCATGGAAGTGGTCACCGCTCACGACGCCCGGCTGCTTCTGCAGGGACAGTCGATGGGCTGCTGCACGGTAGGCCCTGTAGGCGTCCTGCAGGCGAAGAACATCTTCACCGGACATCAGGCCAACCCGCTCCAGGCCATCCAGAATGCGGATGTTGTCGGTGAACTCCAGCAGCTCCGGGTGCTGCCACGACCAGGCCAGGGCCGCGTATTGCACCATAAATTCGATATCGACGATACCTCCGGCATCCTGCTTGAGATCGAACGACGCCGCGGCCTCGAAGGCATTTTTCGCGGTGCCGGCGGCCGTGCCGGGGGTGCCCAGGTTGTCGCGCATCTTGGCGCGCATCTCGCTGACTTCCTTGCGCAGCTCGGCCAGGTCGCGCTGCTGGCCGATGACCTTGGCGCGGATCGCCTCGAAGGCGCCGGCCACGCGCTTGCAGCCGGCCAGCACCCGAGCGCGCACCAGCGCCTGGTGCTCCCAGGTCCAGGCCTCGCCCATCTGGTAGGTCTCGAAGGCACGCAGGGAGCTGACCAGCAGGCCCGAAGCACCGCTCGGACGCAGGCGCATGTCCACCTCATACAAGGTGCCCGACGGCGTCTGCGCAGTGAGGAAGTGGATGATCTTCTGCCCCAGGCGGGTGAAGAACTGCGCACCGTCGATGGGCTTGGCGCCATCGGTCTCGCTCTGCGGGTCGCCGTCGTGGATGAACACCAGGTCGAGGTCCGAGCCGTGGCCCAGCTCCAGCCCGCCGGACTTGCCGTAGCCGATGATGATGAAGTCCGGATCACAGGGCGTGCCATCAGAGCGGGTCGGGCGGCCGTGGCGCTGCACCAGTTGGTCCCAGGCCAGCGCCAGCACCTGCTCGAGGATCGCCTCGGCCAGCCAGGTCAGGTAGTCGCTGACCTTCATCAGCGGCAGCGTGCCGGCGATTTCCGACGCCACCACGCGCAGGGCATGGGCCAGCTTGAAATGGCGGAGGGTTTCCATCTGCTGTTCGAGGTCGTCCTCGGGGATGCGCATCAGCCGCTCGCGCAGCTCGGCGCCCAGCTCGGCGGCCTGTGGCGGGCGGAACAGGCGCCCTTCATTCAATAGCTCGTCAAGCAGGATAGGGAAGCGCGCGATCTGCTCGGCCACCATCGGGCTGGCCGCACAGAGGGTCAGCAGGCGCTCCAGCGCGCCGGGGTTCTCGGTGAGCAGCACCAGATAGGCCGAGCGCCGCGCCACCGCCTCGATCAATGGCAGCGTACGCTCCAGCAGCACGTCCGCCGGGCCGCGCTCGGCGATCATGTTCAGCAGGCGCGGCATGAAGGCATCCAGCCGCTCCCGCCCCAGGCGCTGCATGGCGCGCACCTGCGGGCCGTGGCGCAGGTCGGTCAGGCGCTTCCAGGCCGCCGCCGACTGGGCGAAACCGGCATCGGCGAACTGCCGGCAGGCGGACTCCTCATCCACCGCCTCTTCCCAGATCGGAATCCACTCGCCACCGATGGTGGTGTCGACCTTGCCGTCCTCATCTTCGTCCGGGTCGGCGATGACCTGGTGGAAGTGCCAGTCGATGCGTTCGCGCCAGTGGTTGATGGCGTCGTGGAACGCCGACCAGTTGGCGTAGCCCATGATGAAGGCCACGCGGATACGCTCCAGCTCGTCCTCCGGCAGCATCTGCGTCTGCCGGTCGGCGATGGCCTGCAGGGCGTGCTCGGCATAGCGCAGGAATTCGTAGCCCTCGCGCAGCTCGGCGACCACTTGCGGCGGCAGGTAGCCCTGCCCTTCGAGGATCGCCAGCACCTTGAGCAGCGGCCGTTGTTGCAGGCTGAGGTCGCGGCCGCCGTGGATCAGCTGGAAGGCCTGGGCGATGAACTCCACCTCGCGGATGCCGCCGGCGCCGAGCTTGATGTTCTCGCTCATGCCCTTGCGCCGGACTTCCTGCTGGATCAGCTGCTTCATGGTGCGCAGCGCCTCGATGGCGGAGAAGTCCAGGTAGCGGCGATAGACGAACGGCCGCAGCATCTCCAGCAGGCGCTGGCCGGCATCCTGGTCGCCGCCGACCACCCGCGCCTTGATCATCGCGTAGCGCTCCCAGTCGCGCCCCTGGTCCTGGTAGTACTGCTCCAGCGCGGCAAAGCTGTAGACCAGCGGGCCGCTGGAACCATAGGGCCGCAGTCGCATGTCGACGCGGAAGGCGAAGCCCTCGACGGTGATGGCGTCCAGCGCCTTGATCAGCTTCTGCCCCAGGCGGGTGAAGAACTCCTGGTTGTCCAGCGCGCGCTTGGCGCCCTGGGTCTCGCCACCTTCGGGGTAGCCGAAGATCAGGTCGATGTCCGAGGACAGGTTCAGCTCGCCCGCCCCCAGCTTGCCCATGCCCAGTACGATCAGGTGCTGCGGCAGCCCGGAACGATTCCCGATGGGCGTGCCGAACTGCTGGCAGTGGCGGACGTACAGCCATTGGTAGGCCTGGTCGATACAGGCGTCGGCAAGGCCGGACAGGTCGCGGCAGGTGGCGGCCAGGTCGCTGCGGCGGCTCAGGTCGCGCCAGATGATGCGCACCTGCTGGCGCCGGCGGAAACGGCGCAGGCGGCGGCCCAGTTCGTCCTCATCGGCGCAATCCTGCAGCAGCGCTTCCAGCTGGGCGAGCATTTCCCCCGGCTGCAGGCCACGCTCCAGCTCACCGGTCGCGGCCAGCTCCAATAGAAAGGCAGGATCGCGCTGGACCTGCTCGGCGACGAAATCGCTGCCGGCGGTCACGCGGGCGAAATCGGCATGCCGCTCGTCGGGCCAGCCGTCGAAGCTGGCGATCTGCTCAGGGGAAAGCTGGGAAACGGCGGTGCGGAAATTCTGCTCCGCCCGCTCGGCGAGGGGCTTCAGGGTGGCCGGCACAGCGGCCAGGGACGGCAGGCTCATGTTCTATCCTGAGGGGTCGGCGAGGCGCCGGCATTCCTGTCTTTTCGCGCCCCTGTAGTTTTACTACTAACTTTTTCTGGCAGAGGGATGTATCTGCCAACGATTTGTAGTAAAACTACAACCCGCCGGAAACACCCCCGGTGTACTTCCAAGAATTCGCCGCGTCGCCCACGAGGCCGGCGCAGCTATCGGCAACGATCTACTGGCTTCCGATTCTGGAAGCCTTTCCGCCCTGGAGCAAGCCATGCAAGACCTTGATCCCGTCGAAACCCAGGAATGGCTGGACGCCCTGGAATCGGTCCTGGACCGTGAAGGTGAAGACCGCGCCCATTACCTGATGACCCGCATGGGCGAGCTGGCCAGCCGGTCCGGCACCCAACTGCCCTACGCCATCACCACGCCGTACCGCAACAGCATCCCGGTAACCCACGAAGCCCGCATGCCTGGCGACCTGTTCATGGAACGCCGCATCCGCTCGCTGGTGCGCTGGAACGCCCTGGCGATGGTGATGAAGGCCAACAAGAACGACCCGGATCTGGGCGGCCACATCTCCTCCTTCGCCTCCTCGGCGACCCTGTACGACGTTGGCTTCAACTACTTCTTCCAGGCCCCGACCGACGAACACGGCGGCGACCTGGTGTTCTTCCAGGGCCACGCCTCCCCCGGCGTCTATGCCCGCGCCTTCCTCGAAGGCCGCATCAGCGAAGACCAGCTGAACAACTTCCGCCAGGAAGTGGACGGCAACGGCCTGTCCTCCTACCCGCACCCCTGGCTGATGCCGGACTTCTGGCAGTTCCCGACCGTATCCATGGGTCTGGGCCCGATCCAGGCGATCTACCAGGCACGCTTCATGAAGTACCTGGAAAGCCGCGGCTTCATCCCCGCCGGCAAGCAGAAGGTCTGGTGCTTCATGGGCGACGGCGAGTGCGACGAGCCCGAATCCCTGGGCGCGATCTCCCTGGCCGGCCGCGAGAAGCTGGACAACCTGATCTTCGTCATCAACTGCAACCTGCAGCGCCTCGACGGCCCGGTTCGCGGCAACGGCAAGATCATCCAGGAACTCGAAGGCGTGTTCCGTGGCGCCGAGTGGAACGTCAACAAGGTGGTCTGGGGTCGCTTCTGGGACCCGCTGTTCGCCAAGGACACCGCCGGCCTGCTGCAGCAGCGCATGGACGAGGTCATCGACGGCGAATACCAGAACTACAAGGCCAAAGACGGCGCCTACGTGCGTGAGCACTTCTTCGGTGCACGTCCCGAGCTGCTGGAGATGGTCAAGGACCTCTCCGACGAAGAGATCTGGAAACTCAACCGTGGCGGCCACGACCCCTACAAGGTCTATGCGGCCTACCACCAGGCGGTCAACCACAAGGGCCAGCCGACCGTCATCCTGGCCAAGACCATCAAGGGCTACGGTACCGGTTCGGGCGAAGCGAAGAACATCGCGCACAACGTCAAGAAGGTCGACGTCGAGTCCCTGAAGTCGTTCCGCGACAAGTTCGACATCCCGATCAAGGATGCCGATCTGGAAAACCTGCCGTTCTACCGCCCGGAAGAAGGCAGCGCCGAGGCCAAGTACCTGGCTTCCCGCCGTGCCGCCCTGGGTGGCGTGATGCCGGTTCGCCGCGAGAAGAGCTTCCAGGTCCCGGTTCCCCCGCTGGAAACCCTCAAGGCCATGCTCGATGGCTCGGGCGACCGCGAAATCTCCACCACCATGGCCTTCGTGCGGATCATCTCGCAGCTGGTCAAGGACAAGGAACTCGGCCCGCGCATCGTCCCGATCGTGCCGGACGAAGCCCGTACCTTCGGTATGGAAGGCATGTTCCGCCAGCTGGGTATCTACTCCTCCGTCGGCCAGCTGTACGAGCCGGTCGACAAGGACCAGGTGATGTTCTACCGCGAGGACAAGAAAGGTCAGATCCTCGAGGAAGGCATCAACGAAGCCGGCGCCATGTCCAGCTGGATCGCTGCGGGTACCTCGTACTCCACGCACAACCAGCCGATGCTGCCGTTCTACATCTTCTACTCGATGTTCGGCTTCCAGCGTATCGGCGACCTGGCCTGGGCCGCTGGCGACAGCCGCGCGCACGGTTTCCTGATCGGCGGCACCGCCGGCCGTACCACCCTGAACGGTGAAGGCCTGCAGCACGAAGACGGTCACAGCCACCTGCTGGCGGCGACCATCCCGAACTGCCGCACCTACGATCCGACCTACGCCTACGAGCTGGCGGTGATCATCCGCGAAGGCTCGCGCCAGATGATCGAAGAGCAGCAGGACATCTTCTATTACATCACCGTGATGAACGAGAACTACGTTCAGCCGGCCATGCCCAAGGGCGTGGAAGAAGGCATCATCAAGGGCATGTACCTCCTCGACGAGGACAAGAAGGACGCCGCGCACCACGTGCAACTGCTGGGTTCGGGCACCATCCTGCGTGAAGTCGAGGAAGCCGCGAAGATCCTGCGCAACGACTTCGGCATCGGCGCCGACGTCTGGTCGGTACCCAGCTTCAACGAACTGCGCCGCGACGGCCTGGCCGTGGAGCGCTGGAACCGCCTGCACCCGGGCCAGAAGCCGAAGCAGAGCTACGTCGAAGAGTGCCTCGCCGGCCGCAAGGGCCCGGTGATCGCCTCCACCGACTACATGAAGCTCTACGCCGAGCAGATCCGCCAGTGGGTTCCGAGCAAGGAATTCAAGGTCCTGGGCACCGACGGCTTCGGCCGCAGCGACAGCCGCCGCAAGCTGCGCGACTTCTTCGAAGTCGACCGCCACTGGGTCGTGCTGGCCGCGCTGGAAGCCCTGGCCGATCGCGGTGATATCGAACCCAAGGTCGTGGCGGAAGCCATCGCCAAGTTCGGCATCAACCCCGAAAAACGCAACCCGCTGGACTGCTGAGGAGAGGCACGATGAGCGAACTGATTCGTGTACCCGACATCGGCAATGGTCAGGGTGAGGTCATCGAACTGCTGGTCAAGGTCGGCGATACCGTCGAGGCCGACCAGAGCCTGCTGACCCTGGAATCCGACAAGGCCAGCATGGAGATCCCCTCGCCGAAAGCCGGCGTGGTGAAGAGCCTGAAGGTCAAGGTGGGCGACACCCTGAAGGAAGGCGACGAGATCCTCGAGCTGGAAGTCGAGGGTGGTTCGGCAACTGCCGAAGCGCCCAAGGCCGAAGCTCCGGCACCGGCAGCGGAAGCTCCGAAGGCAGAGGCTCCGGCCGCTGCCCCGGCTCCGGCTGCCGCGCCCGCCGCCGGCGCCAGTGTCCAGGACATCCATGTCCCGGACATCGGCTCGGCCGGCAAGGCCAACGTCATCGAAGTCATGGTGAAAGCCGGCGACACGGTCGAAGCCGACCAGTCGCTGATCACCCTGGAATCGGACAAGGCCAGCATGGAAATCCCCTCGCCGGCTGCCGGCGTGGTGGAAAGCGTGTCGATCAAGATCGGTGACGAAGTCGGCACCGGCGACCTGATCCTCAAGCTCAAGGTCGCAGGCGCTGCTGCTCCGGCCGCGGCACCTGCTCCGGCTGCCGCTCCGGCTCCTGCCGCGGCTGCGCCCGCCGCCCCGGCTCCCGCTGCCGCCGCTCCGGCCAAGGCTGCGGAAGCCGCTCCGGTAGGCGCGCCCAGCCGTGACGGCGCCAAGGTCCATGCCGGACCGGCCGTGCGCATGGTTGCCCGCGAGTTCGGCGTCGAGCTGTCCGAAGTGAAAGGCACCGGTCCCAAGGGCCGGATCCTCAAGGAAGACGTGCAGGCGTTCGTCAAGGAACAACTGCAACGCGCCAAATCCGGCGCGCCGGCAGGCGCAACCGGTGGCGCGGGCATCCCGCCGATTCCGGAAGTCGACTTCAGCAAGTTCGGCGAAGTGGAAGAAGTGGCCATGACCCGCCTGATGCAGGTCGGCGCCGCCAACCTGCACCGCAGCTGGCTG